>CAZMOL010000056.1:0-9879 GCA_964568045.1 uncultured Thermotogae bacterium | reverse complement strand
TCGGGCTTCCCGAGCGGGTTGAGGATCTGATCGAATGTAAGAACCCCCGCTGCATCAGCTCCTACGAGCGCCACGGTCAATCCGTGTTCATCCTCGTTGACAAGAGTACGAAGGAGTATCAGTGCTTCTACTGCGGGGAACGGGTCAGGGTGTGAGCACCGATATCCTGATAAAGAACGTCCGATTCGTCGATGCCACGCGACAATTTTTGGGAGACCTTTACGTCCGCGATGGATGCATCTGTGAAATAGGCCAGCAGTTACTCATCTCTGACACTCCGGTCATCCAAGGGAATGGCCGAACGCTCTTACCAGCTTTTGTCGATCTCCACGCCCATTTTCGTGATCCGGGATTCACACACAAAGAGGACATTCTCTCCGGAAGCAGAGCGGCGGCAGCCGGTGGATACACCGCAGTCTCCTTAATGGCCAATACCGATCCGGTCTGTGACTGCCCTGATGTAGCTCGATACGTACACGACAAGGCCAGGGAAGTGGGCTTGGTAGAGCTCTTTCCCGTTGGAGCCATAACTTGCGGCCTACAGGGCGAGGCATTGAGCGATATGGAGAACCTAGGACCACACGTGTGGGCGTTCTCCGACGACGGGTTCGGCGTGCAACGAGACGATGTGATACTTTCGGCTTGCCAGAAGGCCGCTTCGCTTGGTCGGCCGTTGATCGAACACTGTGAGACCCAAGGAATAGAGGATCGCACGCTCTCTGAAGCGCTGATGGTCACCCGCGATCTGGTGCTCGCCCAGCACACCGGCTGTCGCCTTCACGTTGCCCATGTAAGCACAGCAGAAACCGTAGACATGATTGTCAGGGCAAAGCGCAATAACGTCCCAGTGACCTGCGAGGTAACACCGCATCATCTGTGCATTGACGAAGAAACTGACTACACCGTCAACCCCCGCCTTGCCGACAGGGCCACAAGGGAGACCCTCCTGCAAGCACTTGTAGATGAGCAGATTGACGCCATCGCCACGGATCACGCCCCACACACCCTGAAAGACAAGGTCAATGGAATACCCGGCATCTCTGGGATTGAGACCGCCTTTGCCCTGCTGCACACACAGCTAGTAAGAACAGGAAAGCTTAGCCTCCCGCAGCTTTCCCGCACCATGTCCCTCAATCCCGCCCGCATCTTGAACCTTTCCAAGGGCGAGCTTCAAATTGGTTACGATGGCGACGTGGTGCTTGTCGAGGAAGATGAAGCGTTCACCCTCTCGGAGGAAATGCTCGTCTCCAAAGGTAAGAATACACCCCTTCTGGGAACTAGCCTTGCTGGGAAAATATGGGCCACGATTCACAAAGGCGAGATTATCTTCATCGACGGGAACATCAAAGGAAGGGACTTCGATGATTATCGACAGGTTATTTGAGACAGTGGCAAACCGGGGACCGGTCTGTGTGGGATTGGACACCTCACTCCAGCTTTTGCCAAAGACGTTGAGATCCAGCTCTCCTCTTCCAAGCATCATCCTCGAGTTCAATCGTAAGATCATCGACGCCACACTCGATCTTGTTGCGTGCTACAAGGTGCAGATTGCCCACTACGAGGCCCTGGGCGTAGAGGGCCTTTCCTGCTACCGGGACACCCTTCGATACGCAAGGGGCAAACGGGCCCTGGTCATCGGTGACGTCAAGCGCGGGGACATCGCCTCCACCGGGGAGATGTACGCCAAGGCCCACTTCTCAGGAGATTTCGAAGCCGACCTCATCACCGTAAACCCGTACATGGGCGCCGACGTCATTTCACCGTTCGTTCCTTATCTTAAGAAGGGGGACAAAGGGCTGTTTGTGTTGATTAAGACCTCCAACCCCTCTGCAAGCGATATACAAGATCTCTCCCTTGGTGACCGGCCGGTTTTCATGCACATCGCTGAGCTTGTTCGCGACTGGGGAAAGGCATATCTTGGAGAGTGCGGCTACAGCATTATTGGAGGGGTCGTCGGAGCGACCACCCGACAACAACTGGCGCAGATACGAAAGGCTTTTCCAGCACTTTTCCTGCTTGTTCCCGGCTACGGAGCGCAAGGGGGCGCAGGGAAGGACGTTGCACCGGCGTTCGTGGACGGAAACGGCGCAGTAGTAAACGCCTCCCGCTCAATCCTCGGTGCACACAGGAGCAAACCGGACGGTGAGAAGCGATATCCAGAGTACGCGCGAGAGGCAGTGATCGCAATGCGTGAGGACATTTGCCAATGGACGAGCTAGCGGTGCGTTGCGCACCCGTCCTCACCAACGAGGAAGTTGCCCCCGGCATCTTTCACCTCACCGTGAGTGGCTGCTTTTCCGCTAAGCCCGCTCAGTTCTTCATGCTTCGGGCGTGGGGACTTGACCCACCCCTTGCGCGCCCAATGAGCGTCTTTGAGCGTACCGAGGAGCAGATCTCCTTCCTCTACGAGGTTCGCAGGCGAGGAACCGTACTTCTCAGTCGGCTCAAACCACGTGATGAAATATCGCTGTTCGGCCCGCTCGGAAACGGCTGGGAGCGATCGGACGGTCGGATCGCCTTGATCGGCGGGGGCTGCGGAATCGCCCCATTGCTGCACACAGCGAAGGTCTTTGGGCAAGTGGATCTTTACGTAGGCTTTCGGGAACGACCATTTTTGTTAGAAGCTTTTGAACAAGCGGCTCGTCACCTCGTTGTGACTTCTGAAACTAGTGAAGAGGGGCTTATCACTGATGCTTTCGATCCAACCGGCTACGATGTCTGCTACGCGTGCGGCCCCCGTGGGATGCTCAAGACTCTGGCTCGAATGTGCCATGCCGCCGGAGTGCCTCTGTTCGTCTCCCTCGAGGAGCGAATGGCCTGCGGGATCGGTGCCTGTCTTGGCTGCGCGGTGAGAACTACGCAAGGCACCCGCCGCGCCTGTCGCGATGGCCCCGTGTTTCGCGCCGAGGAGGTAATCTGGGATGCCTGATCCATCGGTTCAGATCGGATCCCTCGAGCTGAGAAACCCCGTCATCGCCGCTTCGGGAACCTTCGGGTTCGGCGAGGAGTACGCTGACCTCTACGACGTCAGCCGGTTGGGGGGCATCTGCACCAAGGGGCTAACCCTCCAACCTCGCGGAGGGAACCCTTCACCGCGGCTCTGGGAAACACCCTGTGGCCTGCTCAACTCGATTGGCCTGCAGAACCCCGGCATCGATGCCTTCCTTGAACAGGAGCTGCCGCGGATGAAGGCACAAGGGATAACGACCGTGGCCAACGTGTGGGGGGAGACTCAAGCAGAGTACGTCGAAGCCGTTGAGCGGCTCTCCGAGTCAGCGGTCGATGCCATAGAACTAAACCTCTCCTGCCCCAACGTGCCCGGGGAGATGCTCGGCCAACGCGCGAAGGCCGCGGGGGCCTTGGTCCGTACAACGCGGAAGGCCTGCGACAAGCCCCTTTGGGTGAAGCTGCCTCCCGACGCCAGCTTGGAGGTTGCTGAGGCCGTCGAGGGGGCGGGCGGGGATGCCGTGTGCGCAAGCAACACGTTTCGCGCCATGGCGGTCGATATCGAAACGGAAAAACCGGTCTTCAAGCGGGTGTTTGCTGGTCTTTCTGGACCCGTAATTCTCCCGATCGCCTTGCGCATCGTGTATGAACTTGCGACTGTCTTGAGTATTCCGGTCATCGGAATAGGAGGGATTACAACCTGGAAGGACGCAGTGGCGTTCATCATGGCCGGGGCAACAGCGGTTCAGGTTGGAACAGCGAACTTCATCTCCCCGACTTGTGCAATCGACATGGTGGAAGGATTAGATAAATTCATGCGACATCGAGGACTCACCACCTGGGAGGAAATCCGTGGCTGCGTCCACTGAACAGGAGGTCTTGCAGGCTCTGCAAACCACCGGTGCCGTCCTGGACGGCCATTTCATCCTCTCCTCGGGAAAGCATGCGGGGCGCTACGTCCAATGCGCTAGGCTCCTGCAGCACCCGGATTTGGCGCATCGGGTCTGTCAGCTACTGGGAGAGCGCGCCCAATCATTTGGCGCAGTTGACGCTGTTGTCGGGCCGGCCCTGGGGGGGATTGTTGTCGCCTACGAGCTGGCACGGGCGCTCGGCGTTCGCGGCCTGTTCACGGAAAGGCAGAACGGACAGATGACTCTACGCCGAGGATTCAAGATCGAAGAAAGCGAGCGGATACTCATCGCCGAGGATGTGGTGACCACGGGTGGCTCCTCCCTTGAGGTCGCCAACGTCCTGACGAAATGCGGCGCCACGATCCTTGGGATCGCCTGCATCGTGGACCGAAGGCCCGAGGATACAGAGCTGCCGTTACCCCTCATCTCTGCGCTCAGACTAGAGATCGATGCGTTCGAGCCGGAGGACTGCCCGCTTTGCAGACAGGGCATCCCGGCAGTCAAACCCGGAAGCAGAATGAAGCGATCCTATTAATCTCAGACCAGAGCCTGCGAGAACGAGTACGCCAATGATTTCTTCTGCCCGCTAGATTAGATAGAATACGCCTATGGACGACAATCGGCCATCGTGGGATGCTTATTTCATGCAGCTGGCACGACTGGTCTCCACGCGATCGACCTGTATGCGCCGCAAGGTCGGCGCGATCCTCGTAAAGGAAAAGCAAATCATCTCGTCAGGATACAACGGAGCTCCCCGGGGTCTTCCGCACTGCCTGGAAGTAGGCTGTCTAAGAGAGCAACTGGGGATTCCCAGCGGAGAACGACAGGAGATCTGCCGGGCGACCCACGCAGAGGCCAACGCCATCATCCAAGCTGCCTTTCATGGCGTATCCACCGCAGGCGCTACGCTGTACTGCACCACCGCACCCTGTACCATCTGCGCCAAAATGCTGATCAACGCCGGGATTAAACGGATCGTCTACGAAGACGGTTATCCGGACGAGTTGGGAATGGACATGCTGCAACAAGCTGACATAAATGTACAAAAGCATATGAATTCTATGGAGGAGACCAAAGAGTAACGGGAGCCCCATGACTCGGCAAAATGGGGTTCGATAATTCGGGCCACAGCCCTGGAAGCTGGATCTAAACCTGTTGACTATCTCTTCTAGAAACCCTATGATAGTGTTATTCACATCACGTTGGGGGTGTTGCATGGACGTCACAGAGAGGGCACTACACCCCCAGGGCGCTTTAAAATCAATAGGAGGTGCAACATGCGTAAGTTGTTGACAGTGACGTTGGTGGCCGTGCTGGCTCTCGGCGTCATCGGTTTTGCTCAAGAACTTGGAACACGACAGAAACCAATCACGCTTCTACTCGTTCCGTCGACGGAAGCGGCGGTCGTCCAGGCCGCGGGTGACGCAATCGCCGACGCGTTGTTCGACCTGACCGGTCTGTACGTTGAGGCCGTCATGACGGCGGACTACCGCGCGCTGATCGAGGCGTTCCGAACTGCAGATGGAGATATCTTCGGAATCCCGACGACCTCTCAGTACATCGAGATCTACGGGGAGACCGACGGAGGTGTCGAGGTCGCGCTGGCTTCGGTCCGCCAGGGCTACACCTACTACTTCAGCAGCGTGTACGCCCGACGCGATAGCGGGATCGAGACGCTCGCCGATCTCGAAGGCAAGATCTGGATCTACAACGACCCGTTCTCCACGTCCGGCTACAAGACCCCGAAGATCCTGCTCGACGACAACGGGATCACGGTCGGTAGCACCGTCGAGACAGGAGGGCACACCAACTCGATGATCGCCCTCCTTCAGGGTCAGGGCGACTTTTGCACCGGTTACGGTTCCCCGACGCAGGCACCGGACGAGCTAAAGGCGATGGGAATCCGGTGGGAGTTTGGTGACGACCCCGAGCTGATGCTGTGGGATCGCTACAACAACAAGCTGGTCCGTGAGGAGATCCGCTGGGAAGGCGCTGATTTGCGTCTCTCGGTCGAAAAAGACTACCCCGACGTGTGGGAGACGATCGGTGTCGTCGCCGTCGCGGGACCACTGGCGAACGACTGCATCGCTTTTGCTGCCGGTTTTCCCCAGGATCTCAAGGCGCAGCTAGTTCAGGCGCTGCAGGACCACATCCACTCCCCGGAGGGGCTGGCGATCTGGAACGACCCGAACTTCTACGAGTGGGATAATATGGCGCCAATCGAGGATTCGTACTACGACTACAACCGAATCCTCCTCGGCTACCCGGTGCCCGAGCGGAACTAGGTGGTTTGAGCACATGAGTTAGATTGGGGAGGGGAGCGCCGCTCCTCTCCCCTTTTTCATAGGGCAACGCGATGACTGAACAGCTGACGGTTGAGCACCTCACCAAGGTCTACGAGCGTGGGGAGGTCCTCGCGCTCAAGGACGTGAGTTTCTCCGTAAAAAAGGGTGAATTCCTCATCCTGATCGGTCTCTCAGGATCCGGGAAGTCCACGCTCCTCCGCTGCATCAATCGCCTCATTGAGCCAACGAACGGCAGAGTTTACCTTGATGGAGTCAACGTTACAGCGGCTTCCGCCGTGGCGCTGCGGCGGATCCGTCGGAAGATCGGGATGATTTTCCAGCAGTTCAATCTGGTAAGACGGTCGTCCGTTCTCACCAACGTGTTGGCAGGGCGCCTGGGCTACGCGCCGAAGTGGCGGACTCTTCTCGGGCGGTTCCCGAAGGAGGATCTGGAGCGTGCCAGGCTCAGTCTCGAACAGGTCGGGCTCTCGGAGAAGATGTACGCGAGAGCGGATCAGCTGTCGGGCGGGCAGCAACAGCGCGTCGGGATCGCGCGGGCGTTAATGCAGGAACCCGAACTCCTGTTTGCTGACGAGCCGGTCTCGGCGCTTGATCCTGCAACATCGAACTCCGTGCTGCAATATCTTGAACAGATGAACCAAAGCGACGGAGTCACGGTCATCTGCGCGCTGCATTTCTTGTCGCTCGCCCGGCGATACGGGACACGAATCATCGCGCTCAAGGACGGCGAGATCGTCTTCGAAGGTCTCCCTGCCGAGATCGATGCGGCGCGATTCAAGGAGATCTATGGCGAGGATGCCGAGGAAGTGGAGATCCGGTAGCGTTCAGGTGCGTCGGTTTCCCAAGACGCGCTTCTTGGCACTGGGTGCTGACTGGATTGCGCTTCTTTTCCTTTCCCTCTGTGTATACAGATTAATCGACCACTGGTATCCGGCGTTCGTCGTCGTCCGTCCCTCCTATCGCGTCCCGTTTCCCTGGTATGCATGGATCGCCACGATTTCTTCTACGCTGCTCCTCGCGCTCATCTGGGAAAACCTCGGTGTATCCCTCGGCTTTCGGGCCCTGGGCGTGCGGGTTGTGCGTGCCGATGGGCAACAGGCGCCTTGGTCCTTGCGATTGCGTCGTTTTCTCGGCGATCTGTTCCTCGTCCCATCCACACTTGCCTGCTTCGGGATGACCCTCACACCGATTGCCGGCCTCACCGTTCTGTGTCTGGGGCTCGCCCGCCGCACGGGTATCTCGCTCTTTCCGGGGACGCCCGGGTGGCTCATTGGTAGCTGGTACCAGACACTCGGCTACACAGTTGCTGCGATTGCTCTGCTCCTCGCTGCGGGAACGGCCAGTGTAGCGTTGGCCTACGTCGTGTTGCGCATGGTTTGGCTAAGGCGAACAGGCGAATCGGGGTGGATCGATTGCGTTGTGGGAACAGTACTTGCAGGCGCAGCCGATCTGGAAGGCGCGGCTGCAAAACACGTTCGATGGTACAAGACGAGTTCCGGTCTTTTCACGCTTCTACTCATCGCATTCTCGCTCTACGTGGGCTGGATCACCACCAAGATTGATCTCGGGACTTTCGCGCGTCGCGCCAGCGTGACGTCGTACATCTGGCATGATCTCCTGCGGCCCGATTTCAGCCACTTGTCGGTCGCCGAACCCGTCCTTCAGGACTCGATCGGCAGTGCGCTCATCGAAACCGTCTTTATGGCCCTGATGGCAACGATGTTCGGCGTGATCTTCGCCTTCCCGCTGAGCTTCCTCGGTGCCCGTAACATCATGGCGACCGGCCCAATGGGCTGGGCAGTCTACACCTTCATGCGGGGGGTCTTCAACGTGGTCCGTTCGGTCGAAACGATCATCTGGGCCGTAATCTTCGCTGTGTGGGTCGGGTTCGGTCCGTTCGCGGGCGTCCTGGCTTTGGCCGCTCACACCATCGCCGCTCTGGGAAAGCTGTTCTCAGAGCAGGTGGAATCGATCGACCCCGGTCCGCTCGAAGCCATCGCTGCTTCAGGAGCGCGGAGGTGGCAGGTTGTCCTCTACGGCGTCATCCCCCAGATCATCCCTTCTTACTTGGCATTCACTCTCTACCGGTGGGACATCAACGTGCGGATGTCGACAATCATCGGCCTGGTGGGAGGCGGCGGAATCGGCCGCATCCTCTTCTACTACAAGAACGACGGCCGTTGGACGGAACTCGGAGCGGTCATCATCCTGATCGTCGCAGTCGTGTGGCTGATGGACTACACGAGTGCGCGCGTCCGTGAAAGGATCACCTGACATGGAGCCAGAGTATCACGCAGGGTTCATGAAGCCCAAGCCGCGGTGGTTCGAAACCCTCGCGCTGATGAGGGTCCAGATGCTCGCGTTTCTTACGGACTTCCTCCTGCTCTTCTACTTCCTCATCATCGTTTCGTTCTGCGTTTCCCGAGGTGCCACAGGCACTGGAGCGTTCCTTCTGATTCCCTGGTGGTTGGCCCTGACGCTCGTCTTCGAGGGAGCCCTTCTGTGGCAATGCTTCGGTGAGTCCATCGGGATGAGACTACTGCACCTCAAGCTAACCGGCCCTCGACTTGGACTTGCCAGAGGCGCGTTGCGTCTGCTGAGCTGGCACCTCTCCATACTCACAGTCGCCGGTCTCTTCGCACCCCTATGGGACAAGAAGCAGCTAGCATGGCATGATCGCCTAAGCGGCACGGTATCTCGGCGCGTTGAACCGGAAGCCGCCGCTCACGTAGCGTGGCATCGTACCAGCTGGGGTGTCGCGCTTGTGCTGATCATCGCCAGCACGCTCACCGCTGGAGTCTTTCTCACGGAGATCGACCTTCGCGCCTTGTTCACTGGCGCCGGGAAGAGTGGGCTTGTCTGGCGCGGTCTATTCTCACCGGATTGGAGCGAACTTGGAGGCGGTCTTTTGCTCCTGATCGAAACGATCTTCATGGCCCTGATGGCGACACTCTTTGCCATCGTGGTGGCCGTTCCTCTTAGCTTCCTCGCTGCGCGAAACCTGGCACGCGGTGTCGTTGGGCGCGGGATCTACACGATCCTCCGCGTTTTCCTCAGCATCATTCGCTCGATCGAGCCGATTGTCTGGGCGATCGTTTTTGTCGTCATCGTGACGCCCCGCCGCGCCGCATTTGCGGGAGTCCTTGCACTCTGGGTTCACTCCATCGCAGATTTGACCAAACTGTACTCCGAGAGGCTGGAATCGATTGACTACGGACCGGTCGAGGCCGTCACCGCAACAGGAGCAAGCCGTCTGCAAGTGATCCAGTACGGCATTGTGCCTCAGATCGTCAACCCGTATATCTCCTTCACTCTCTATCGCTGGGACATCAACGTCCGCATGGCAACCATCATCGGCGTCGTCGGGGGAGGGGGCATCGGGCAGATGCTTTATCAATACACGCGTCTTTGGTATTGGGAGAGAGCTTCCGTTCTCATCTTGTTGATCATCGGCACAGTGTGGCTCATGGACTACACCTCGAGCAAGCTTCGTGCGCGATTTGAGAGCGGCGGTGGAGGGGCCACCCCGCCTGAACTGATTCGATTCGCCCAGGAGCAGTCGGAGAGGAAATAGCCGAGATTCTGACTGCACGCGCGCTCAGAGAGTCAGCATCTCTCCGAGCATTCGGGCGTCACTTCTTCGTCAGGTTCTCCAGGTATTCCTGGATGTCCTCCAACCCGTAGGTCGTCTTCAGAGCCTCGTTGTCCTCCAGCCA
>CAZMOL010000055.1:0-9985 GCA_964568045.1 uncultured Thermotogae bacterium | reverse complement strand
GGTATTTCGTATCGTCAACTTGTTCAGCATAACGTCGGGGACAAGCCCCGACGCTACAAGGGAGCGGACGTAGCGTCGCACCCTGTGTGCGACGTTAACTTCCTCGTGGCGTTGTGATCTCATCGATGTGAGCGTAGACTTCTGCGTATGTATTGCTACGAGCAGGTCGGAAAGTGCATCACCCAGATCGGATCACTCCCGTTCACCGACGTGGAGGAAGCGGTGGTCTACAGCCTCCGGCACGACATACCCTTCCTGCCGGAACTCACGGCTCTGGGCGATGCGATGCTCGACTACGTCAAGAACCCCGGCCATCTGAGTTGCCTGGAGGCGTTCAAGCGCCGCCGGTTTGAGACGGTGAAGGTTCAGTGCATCGGCCCGGCGACGGTGATCCAGAGTGGATACGAGGAAGACGATGCCATCTCCAGGATCTATCAGCACGTCGAGCGAATCCTCGACGGCCTCGAAGCAGAAGAGATCATCCTGTTTCTCGACGAACCCGCCCTGGGCTACGCCGGGTTTGACTACCAGCGGTTGTGGGAGCCGTTGTTTGCGAGTTTCCCTGTGGTGGCAGGTGTTCATGTGTGTGGCAACATGCAGTGGGATCACCTGTTTGACGCCAAGATCGACATCATCAGCTTCGATGCGTCGAAGTACGACATCACCAAGTACTATCAGACCCGAAACGGAAAGCGGATCGCGTGGGGGGTCAAAAAGGTTGGAGACATTAGGGATTTTCAGCCGGGAGATCTGGTCACCCTGCCGTGCGGGATGCCCCACATGACGTTCAGCCCGCAGCAAGCCGAGCAAAAGGGTGCACAGCTGCGCGAGGTGGCTTCCCGACTGCATCGACCGGCCCTGTTCTAAACGCAAAATTGTTGGTTCTCGGATGAGACGCCACTCGATGGATTCGACGGTGTCGACCCAACACGAACCCACTTGTACACTACGTACATAGGCAGGCAATTGGAGGAGGGAGATGGCTGACCAGCGATTGGTGACCAAGTGCCGATGTTTCGCGCGCATTCAGGCGTGGATCGTCAACTGGTCGTTGCGCGGGCCCGAGCAAAGGGTGCTTCGCAGCCCCCATTTCTGGGTCATCGTCCTGCTGTTTGCCGGTTTCACCGCCATCTACTATGCAGAACAACTCGGTCTTGTCCGCTGTCTTCCCGGATGTGAGGGGTTCTTCACCACCGTACACGATCTACACCGCGCCCTATTCTTCATCCCCATCATCTACGCCAGCCTGATCTTTCACGTGCGAGGCGGGTTCATCTCGTGTTTTGCATTCCTTATCGTCATGCTCCCCCGTGCTCTCTTTTATTCACTCTATCCGCACCCGTTAGCGCGTTCCTTCGTGTTCTTCGTGCCGGCCACGTTGATCAGCCTGTTGGTCGCCGCGCTGCTCGATCAGATCGAACGGGCGAAAAAGGCGCGGGAAGACTTGTCCGCGGTTTACAACGAACTGGCCGAGTCGGTCGTGCAACTGCAGGAGTCCCAGGAGCAGCTCATCCAGGCGGAGAAGCTCAGCTCGCTGGGGCAGATGTCCGCCTCGATCGCTCACGAAATCAACAATCCACTCGCCGGGGTGCTCGTCTACGCGCAGCTTCTGGCCAAGAAGCTATCCAGAGACACGCTGACCAAACAGGTGGGCCTCGAGTATCTCGGCAAAATGGCCTCGGAGGTCGATCGCAGCTCCCGCATCATTCGTAACCTGCTCGATTTTGCCAGGCCATCGGAGCCGAAGTTGGGCGACGTCAACATCAACGCAGTGATCGAAGACGCGCTCACGCTCGTCGATCATCGCGCCGAGCTCGGACACGTGGGGCTGATCAAGGAACTTCACCCCAACCTTCCCACGGTGTACGCCGATTACGATCAGCTTCGTCAGGTGCTGGTCAACCTCACCTTGAATGCCATCCAAGCGACCCCCAGCGGCGGGTGGGTGAGCGTGCAGACACAGCCGGCCGAGAACGGCGCCCTGGAAGTCGAGGTCAAGGACACCGGTTGCGGCATCTCCAAGCAGAACTTGGGCAAGCTGTTCACCCCGTTTTTCACCACCAAGGAGAAGGGTCAGGGTGTCGGATTGGGTCTGGCCGTTGCCAAGAGCATCATCGAGAAACACTGCGGAAGCATCGACGTGCAGAGTGACGAAAGTGCGGGCACCACTTTCACCATCGTCTTGCCCGCCCGGGCCTGTCTGACCGACCTGCCCGAGATCCTGAAAAGAGAGTTGTCCCCTCCGCCATCCCTTGACTAGCTCTTGTGGGGGCCGTCCCCGGCGAAGGCGTCGTTGGTGAAGCTCACCTGTAACAGGTGCGCAGAACAGGAGATGCAGGGGTCGTAGGCACGCACCAGCATCTCCAGTGCCAGGCGGATGTCGTCCTCGGGCCGATTGAGGATGGTGGGAACCAGCGCCTTGGAGTCCGTTCCCGAAATCACTGATTTCTTCAACGCCCGGTCATCGAGCGGATAATCGACGGCCGTGATCTGGTTGTCATTGACCACTTTCAGACAGACTGCAGCGCACGTGATGCTCCCGGTCAGATTGAAGTTAGTCAAGCTTGGAAGGATCAACGTTCACTCGCATCACCCGCCATTGCTGTTTAGGATACGTCCGCATTGGAATCGGCTTCAGAACTCTCCTCCGCTAGCTCGCCAACTCACATTGCCAGGCAACTTGAGGCCGATCAGACGGAGCTCAACAGCGTATCAAGCGTGGGGGAACCTATCTCCTGCAATTCGTACCTGACTCTCGTTATCGGAACCCTAAATGACAAGAGCCGGCCAAGATCAATCGGTGTTCCAATCACGACCCCTTCGCAATCCACCCGATTCACGGTTTCCTGAAGGTCTTGGATCTGCTTACCTCCATATCCCATCGCCGGCAAGAGTCGACCAATCTTTGGGTACCTTCGATATACCTCGGTGATCGAGTCTATGGTGTACGGCCGCGGATCGATGATCTCGCGTGCGCCGAAACGTCTTGCCGCTATCGTGCCTGCTCCGAATTCCATCCCGCCGTGGGTGAGGGTCGGTCCATCCTCAATGACCAACACCCGCTTGTCGTGGATGACTGACGGATTGTCCACCTGAATCGGAGAAGCGGCTTCGATGATTTGCGCTTTCGGGTTGGCTGTCACCACGTTCTCCCGCACAAAGTGGATGTCCTCCCACGATGCAGTATCCACCTTGTTAATCACGACGATGTCTGCCAGCCGGAGGTTGACGCCGCTTGGATAATACAACAGCTCGTGTCCTGCCCGGTGTGGGTCAACAACAACAATCGAAAGGGACGGCCGATAGAAGGAGAAGTCGTTATTTCCACCATCCCATACGACGACATCAGCCTCCTCCTCTGCCCTGCGCAAGATCTTTTCATAGTCCACGCCTGCGTAGACGATAGTTCCATTATCGAGGTGCGGCTCGTACTCCTCTCGCTCTTCGATCGTGCACTGATACCGGTCCAGGTCTTCGCAGGTTTCATAACGCTGCCATTCTTGCTTGACCAGGTCTCCGTAGGGCATGGGATGGCGGATAACCACCAGCTTCTTCCCTCGCTCTCGCAGGATCGAACACACCCGTCTTGTGGTCTGGCTCTTTCCCGAGCCCGTGCGCACAGCGGTTATCGAGATGAGAGGCTTCTTCGGGACTAGCATGGTCGATGCCGGTCCAAGCAGCATAAAATCCGCTCCGGCGGCGTTCGCTTCCGCCGAACGTTCCATGACATACTGATTGGAAACATCGCTATAAGAAAACACCACGAGGTCGGCTGCCTTCTCCTTGATCAATCGGTCCAGGGAATCCTCTGATTCGATCGGAATCCCTTGTGGATAGAGCTTTCCAGCGAGCTGTGGTGGATAGAGCCGCCCTTCGATGTCTGGGATTTGTGTCGCGGTAAAAGCGACGACTTCGTACTCCGGGTTGTCACGGAAATAGACGTTGAAATTGTGAAAATCTCGACCGGCGGCTCCCATGATAATCACACGTTTCTTCATATCTCCACTCCTTTGCCTATTGTGGATTGCATGTTCTAGCTGGACACTTGCTTCAGTGCGTCTTCGAGAATATCCAGTCCTTCATTGAGCTGATCATCGGTGATGACCAGTGGGACTAGCATGCGCAGTACATTTCCAAAGATTCCGGCACTGGGAATGATCAGTCCATTGTGCAGGCATTCTTGCACCACCGTTGCGCACGTTTCTTTAGCGGGTTCCTTGGTTGTCTGATTCTTGACAAGCTCCATGCCGAGCATTGCACCTAGACCACGGACATCACCGATGATCGGGTACTTCCCCTTCATCTCCTCAAACCGCGTTCTAGCGATCTGGCCGATGACGACCGCTCGGTCGAGAAGTTTTTCTTCAATGATGATATTCACTACTTCAAGGGCGGCTCGACAAGCGATCGGGTTGCCACTATACGTTCCTCCGATCGCTCCCGCCGGCATGCACGCGTAGATCTCCCTTTTCCCGATGACCCCTGAAAGCGGGAGCCCGGCCGCAATTGCCTTGCCAACTGTGATGAGATCGGGTTCTACGCCGTAGTGTTCGATGGCAAAGAACTTGCCGGTACGACCGAAACCGGTCTGGATTTCATCCGCAACGAGAAGGATTTCGTGTTTGGCGGTCAATTCACGGAGATACTCCACGAACCCATCGCTGGGGACGATGAACCCTCCTTCCCCCTGGAGTGGCTCCACAATCACTGCGGCGACCTCTTCCGGATTCACCAGTGCTGTTAGCACAGGCTCAAAGTCCTCGATCCGCATGGTGTTGCGGTAGGGGTTTGGAAAAGGAAGGCGGTAAACCTCGGGGGCAAACGGCCCAAAGCCCGCCTTATAGGGTGACGCCTTGTGGGTCATGGTCATCGTCAGCAAGGTGCGCCCGTGGAACGCTCCCTCGAAGACCACGATTGCTGGTCGTTTTGTGTACTTGCGAGCAATTTTAACCGCGTTCTCGATCGCTTCAGCACCACTATTGAAAAGCGCAACCTGTTTTGGAGAAGGTCCAGGAGCAAGGTTGGCAAGTCGCTTCGCTAGGATGGCAAACGATTCGTAAGGGATTGCCGAGAAGTCTGTGTGTGTGTACTTTGCTGCCTGATCACAGATTGCCTCCACCACTCGATCCGGGGTGTGCCCGACGATCAGGCACCCCCAGCCTCCAGTGAAGTCGATGTACTGGTTCCCGTCGACATCTGTAATCAGTGCGCCTTTTGCCTTAGAGATGTAAAAGGGCGCGAGTGTCTCGAGCGGACTTGCGACGAATTGCTTTTTAAGATCGGCGATTCTACATGATTCTGCCCCCACTCTCCCAGCACCGAACTCCATCGTATTGAGCACTATCGGCCTCCTCCCGAATGTCACTGCATTCGAACAACAATCATTATTAGCTACTCGTTCTTAACATCATCATATATGTATTGCTCACTGACCCTAAACGTCTATCTAGTCAATCCACTTTGTCGTCAATCTTGGGTCATGGGAAGGGACAATCTCATCGCATTGCCTTGCGAACTTCTCTGCCGATGAGAACCATGCCATGAAGTCGATGCACGGGGGTGGCAGATAGTGTCCAGACCCCCCTGCGAAGCTGTCATAGAGCATGAACAGATCACCGGAAAGCCCAACACGCCTTCCGCCAGCCTGTACAACCAACGATTGGTGCCCTGTAGTATGACCCGGAGTGGCCACCACGCGAAGCCCTGGGAACAACGCCTCATCTCCGTCCAGCAGCGTGAAGCGCTTGCTCGCCCAACTCGGGGTCTCTTTGTCAGCGAAGAAGCTCGGTGAGTTCAATTCGAACTGCAACTCGGACCACTGTACAAACAGCTCGGCGTTCGTGAACAAATCGAGATCACCACAGTGATCCCAGTGCAGATGACTGATTATCACTGCGTCGAACTGTCCTGGATCACAGGCCTCTCTTTTTAAGATAACCGGGAACGGAGTCTCTTGCTTCACGTCTGCGAGTGGCTGGGTAACTGATACTTCCGCAGGGTCCCCGAAGCCAGTGTCATACAGCACGTTGTGTTGGCCATCCGTGAGGTACCACACCATGCACGGGACCCACATCTTCTCACCCATGCGGGTTTGCGCTATGTTGAACGAGTAATCATCATAAATATCCCCTATCCTAATGCCCTTAACCCTCCACTCGGTCATGTCTCCTCCTTTTCTCCTACTACTATAGAAAGCCAAATCGCTGTCGTATCAGCACGAATGAGCAGCCACATAGTGACCTTTACTCAGTACTTCATCTGCCTCTTCGACTCAGTCTTGGATCCAGGATCTCCCTTGCGCCATCGCCCACGAGGTTGAACCCAAGCACGGTGACAAAGATTGCCACCCCCGGGAAGGTGACAATCCACCAGTAGCTGAGGAAAAAATCTCGCCCTATGTTAATCATCAGCCCCCATTCCGGCGTTGGGGGTTGTGCTCCCAGTCCAAGAAAACTCAGTGCTGCGGAAGTCATGATGACCGCGCCGAAATCCACCGAGATCTGAATGATGAGAGACGTTAGTGAATTCCGTAATACATGCCTGAACACAATCCTTCCCCAGGAGGCGCCTATTGCTTTCGCGGCTGCCACGTATTCTCGCTCCTTCACGGAGATGGCCTCGCTTCGCAACAGCCGCGTGTACCAAGGCCACCACGAAATCGCAATGGCGATCATCGCGTTTTGCAGATTCGGCCCCAGCATGGCAGTGATCGCCATTGCCAACAGCAAGGAAGGGAAGCTAAGGACCATGTCCGAGACCCGCATGATGATTTCATCAACCTTACCACCCGAGTAGCCCGCGATCACGCCGAGGGGAACACCGATGAGCAATGAAAGGCCAATCGTCAGGAATCCGATCTGCAAAGAGATCCGGCACCCAAACACAAGGCGACTCGACACATCTCTCCCCAGTTCATCAGTTCCGCATGGATGGGCAAGACTGGGCGGCTGGAGCTTATTGGCCATGTGGCTCGTGTTGATGTCGTTCGGATAGGGTGCGACCCAGGGGGCGAAAAGGGCGACGACAACTAGGAGCGAGACGATGGACAGTCCAGTGAGAGTCAAGGGATTCCTTCTGATCAGTCGGAGCGTATGGCGTATCTCGTGCAGAACCATCAGCTGATCCTAATGCGTGGATCCAGGAAGGCTTGAGTGATATCAACGATGAGATTCAGAAAGATGTACGTGAAGGAGATCAGTATCGTGACTCCCATGATGGCTGGATAATCCACGGTCAAAATGGCGTTTGATGCATAGAATCCTAACCCGGGCCAAGTAAAAACGGACTCAATGAGAAAGGTCTCGACGAGGGAGAAGGCAAACAACAGAGCGCATATCGTGAGCACCGGAGCGAGGGCGTTTCGCAGAGCGTAGATGAGTAATATCCGGACCTCGCCGATTCCGCATGACCGTGCCGTTCGAATGTAGTCTTCTCCCAGCACCTCCAGCATCGTTGCCCGGGTCATGCGAGCTATCAATCCCAGTGGGTGCGCAGCAAGCGTAATGCCTGGGAGAATGATGTGCATAAAGGCACTTCCGAATGCAGTGAAGTTCCCTGTGATAAGCGAGTCAAACAGGTTGAATCCCGTGATGTGCTTGATGGGATGGAGTATCCCTGTTATCGCCTTGATGCGTCCGGCCAAGGGAAACAAATGCAACTGCTTGAATAACACGAGCTGAAAGATCATGGCCAACCAAAAGGTGGGCAAAGCAATTCCTGCCAGCGAGAACACTCGGCTGGAGTGGTCGACAATACCACCGCTTTTCGCAGCGGACAAGGTGCCCAGTGGTATGCCCAACAGAAGCGCAATAGCCATACCGAAGAAGATGAGCTCAAGCGAGGCCGGTAGATGAGTTGCAAGATCCCTTAGCACCGGTTGGTGTGTATACAGAGAGGTGCCCCAGTCCCCGCGGACAAACCCCTTCATGTAGCGGAAGTATTGGACGTAAAGAGGCTTGTCAAGTCCTAACTCGATTCGAGCCTTCTCGCGTTGCTCCGCCTTGGCACGAAGGCCAACCCACCTTCCTACGGGGTCAGAGGGGATGACTCTTGCTAGCAGAAACGCGATGATTGATACGCCAATCATTACGACCAGAGCCAGCGTCACACGTCGAATGATATAAACCGCCATCGAATTGAACCGTCTCCTTCAGACAAACACAAAGCACGGGTGAGAAGCGATGCCCTCACCCGTGCCTCTATTTTCTATTCTTCCCGGTAGCAGTTGTACCAGAATACGACGTGTGCGTAGCAGGGACTGCCTACGTACCCTTTCAGTGACGTTCGTTTTACCTGTAGATAATCCCGATCAAAGATGGCCAACCCCACACACTCTTCCATCAGGATGTTCTGGGCTTCAACATACAGATTGATGGCTTCTTCCAGATTTGTTGCTGAGATCTTCAGCGCTCGGTCGATGAGTGCCTCGAACACAGGGTTGTCGTAGTAGGACATGTTGAGGATTGGCGGATCCGCAGCCGCAAACAGAGAGAACAGGAAAGACATGGGATCCGCGTTGTCCGGGAACCAATCGAAGAAGAAGATGTCTTGCCGATCGTTGGGATTCTCGGCCCGGGCGTTAGCGATCATGCTGTCAAACGGCATCGCCTGGAGCTTGAGTTCTACGCCAAGGTTGGCAAGCTGTTCCTTCCACAGCTCTGCAATGCTGCGCACAACAGTGTCTCCGGATCCATAGGTGAGAACGAGACTGAACCCGCCGTCGGGATAACCGGCTGCTGCCAGTAGCACCTTTGCCGTTTCAGGGCTCAGTGTATACTGTTTCACCCGATCAGAAGAGCCCCACAACGCGTAAGGTACCACGCCGCGTGACTGCTGGGCATTCCCGAACATAATCCCCTCCACCGCATCCTTGTAGGGCAGTGTGTATGCTAACGCTTTTCGGACGAGCGGATTGCTGATCGGATGCTCGGGGCTCTTCGCGGTGTTGAACATGACAACCTGATTCTCCCACGATGGGTTACGAGCAATCTCAACATCGGGATTTGCCCTCATTGCTTCCACGTCTGGTATCGGCATCTCATTCGTGTAATCCGCTTCGCCGGATTCCAACATGAGTCTGCGTGTGGACGATTCGGCGACGGTCTTAAAGATGATCTTGTCGAAATGCTTGCCCTCCCAACCGCGCCAGTAATCCTCGAACCGTGTAAGGATGACCTCCGTGGTTCCTTGACTGCTCTCCAACATGTACGCTGCAGTACCACACTCGTTTCCTTGATTGAACCAGTCCGTATCAGCAGCATCCGGATCAAATACGTAGGATCCATACGCTCCTGAAGCGAGGATGTCAAGCGCCGTGGGGTAGTTCAGGTAAATCCTGAGCGTGAGATCATCGACTACCTCGAAGTGGTCGACTGGGTCGCCCCAGATATAGGAGGGCCCTTCCCCCATGTCGATCGTCCGTTCGAACGCCCTCTTGACTGAATCAGCCGTCAATGGCCTGCCGGTATGAAATTTTACACCCTCCTGCAAATGAAACGTCCATACCAAGCCATCATCCGATTTATCCCAACTACGCGCCAGCCCGGGGGTGAACCCACCCGTTTCGGCGTCGTAGTACATGAGAAGTTCGTACATGTTTTGCATAACGGCAACTTCGTGTGAGTAGCTTTCGCTGGGATCCCAATAGATCATCATGGTCTGCCCGTCAGCGTAGAAGGCAACCTCAGGCTGGCCTTGCGAAAACCCAATAGCCGCGAAAGAAAGCACAACTAGCAGGATAGCCCCGCCAATCGCTGTTCCGAAACGCCCGTAGTTCTTACGTGTGAACATTAGTGTAAACCTCCTTGTTTAGAAGCCACTATAGGATTAGCCGCTCGCTTGCACAAACTGACAACGCGAACTAGCCAAACACCAATCACTTCTCTCTCAATTGGCAATACCGTTGGTACTCCCCGCTACCTGATCCAATTACGCTTCGCCAGTAGACAACACCTCCTCGCTTTCAAGAAACCTCAACCAAGCCTTT
>CAZMOL010000054.1:0-10341 GCA_964568045.1 uncultured Thermotogae bacterium | reverse complement strand
GCTTGGAGGCGGCAGGGGCTAACCGGCCATCAGATACCAATGGCAGTCGGTTGACTTGTCTTCGCGGCAGCACTTACACTGGCAGGAAAAGATGATCGGGAAAGGAAGAGTGTGACCGCTGGCAAGCTCGGTGAACACCTACGCGGAGAGGTTTCGTATCCTTTGATGCATACTTTGGTCAAGGAGCTGCGAGAGGGGCAAAGAATCTCTCAGTGCTTCCTTGTCAAGCAGAAGTCCCAGCGCTCGACCCGCACCGGGGATCCGTACCTGGAGATTCTCCTTGCGGATCGCTCGGGGACGATTCCTGCCCGAGCATGGGCCGAGGCGGCCCGACGCTATGCGACCCAATTTGACGAAGGGGACTTCGTTTTTGCTGAAGGACGAACCGAAACGTACCGAAACGTTCTTCAGCTTGTTGTGGAATCCATCCGCCGCGTTGAGAGCTACGAGAAGGAGATCGGCAAGATTCCGGGATTCGACCCGGGACTCCTTGTGCCGACCAGCGCGCACGACGTGGATGAGATGTGGGTGCAGATCCAGGCCCTTGTGCAGACGCTTGAACCGCCGTCGCTTCAGCAGTTGACCGCAGGGCTTCTCAACGCCAATGAGGCGTCGTTTAGGGAGTTTCCCGCCGCTATCCAATACCACCACGCGTATCTTGGGGGTCTGCTCGAACACACACTGGAGGTGGCCACCGGGGTTGCTCAATTCTCCAAAGGCTATCCAGGCGTTGACAACGGCGTTGCTGTCGCCGGGGCAATTCTTCACGATATCGGCAAGGTGAAGGAGTTGGAGAACCCCGTTGCACCCCACCACAGCTTCAGTGGCCAGCTGGTCGGCCATCTTCTGCTCGGCCGTGACATGGTCCGGGAGGAGGCGAGCAAGATCGATTGGTCGGATGAGCGTCTCCCGGAGCTTCTGGAGCACGTGATTGTCTCTCATCACGGGGAGCTTGAATTCGGTTCGGCGATACTGCCCAAGACAGCCGAGGCAATGGTCGTCTACCATTTCGATAACCTGTCGGCGAAGTTGAACATGATTCGGATGCACATCGCCAGCGATACAGAAGACGGCCCGTTCACGGATTGGCACAAGCTGTTGGCACGCAAGTTCTTCAAGGGAAAGCTCACCACCACCTAGCCGGCATCTGTCCACAACAAGTCAAATACCCTTCGCGACGCTGTTGTGTGTTTTTTGTTGTCTCCACAATCGGCCTACGCTTTCGAGCAATGGGCCGACTGCGCTGCCTTCGCCTCGATTGCACGATTCCCGTAACAATCTATAATAGTGCGGTGTTTTCCACACCAGCAAAAAGGAGCGGGTCATGCATCGAACCGACTACTGTGGCCACCTGTCTTCAAAGGACATCGGACGGCTGGTCACCCTGTGTGGCTGGGTAAAGAGGCGAAGGGATCTCGGCAGCCTCACATTCGTTGATCTGCGTGATTGCTCCGGCGTGGTCCAGCTCCTGTTTTCGGAAGACAAAGCTGCTGTCAAATCCGCCCATACCCTGAATCGCGAGGACGTCATCGCGATAAGCGGTGTCGTGGACCATCGTAGCGAAGGAAACGTCAATCCGGACATGGCGACGGGTGAGATTGAAATCCACGTTGAGGAGTTGGAGATCCTCAATCGCTCGTCGACCCCACCGTTTCTCATCGAGGGGGATGGGGAGGACACGACAGAGGAAACCCGGCTTCACTATCGCTACGTCGATCTGCGGCGCGAGCGGATGCAGCAAAATCTGATGCTGCGACACGGCATCTTCAAGACAATCCGCGACTACTTCTCCGAGAACAGCTTTCTGGAGATCGAGACTCCGTTTCTCACGAAGTCGACTCCGGAGGGGGCACGCGATTTCCTTGTTCCAAGCCGACTTTCGCCGGGCAGCTTCTACGCGCTCCCTCAGTCTCCGCAGTTGTTCAAGCAGCTGTTCATGATCGGCGGCATCGATCGGTACGTGCAGCTTGTCAAGTGCTTCCGCGACGAGGACCTGCGCGCCGATCGTCAGCCCGAATTCACGCAGCTCGACCTGGAAATCTCCTTTCCGCGCGGCAAGGACGAGGTGTTGGAGATCCTGGAAGAGATGCACGTGCGCGTCTTCAACGAGGTTCTCGGCATCGAGTTGGTGTCGCCGTTCCCCCGTCTTACCCACGCCGAGGCCGTTGCACTCTACGGCACGGACAAGCCCGATCTGCGCTTTGGGATGGAGGTCCACGATATCTCGGATCTTGTGGCACAAAGCGAGTTTCGTGTGTTCAGCGAGGCCGTGGCTGCCGGTGGGAAGGTGGCGGGCCTGAATGCGGTCGGCTGTGCAGGATATTCGCGCTCTGCCCTCGACAGCCTGCAAGAGGCCGCGGTCGCTGCCGGTGCGAAGGGCCTGTTGTGGATCAAGCTGCAGGAGGAGATCTCCTCGCCGCTGGCTAAGTTTCTCACTGAGGAGACGCTTGACGCCATCGTCAATGCGTTCGAAGCCAAATCGGGCGACCTGATCCTCCTGCTCGCCGGTGAGGGGATCGAGAACGCCTTGAGTAGCCTGAGGTCGGAAGTGGCGACCATGGAGAACCTGGCCGAGGATGGGTGGAACTTCGTGTGGGTCACTGATTATCCTCTATTCGGTTGCGACGAGGAGGGAAACCTCACCAGTGAGCACCACCCGTTCACCTCGCCGCGCGCACAAGACGTAGAGAGCCTTGAGGCCGACCCCCTTTCGGTCCTCTCAAACGCCTACGATCTTGTGTTAAACGGAACGGAGCTTGGCAGCGGCAGCATTCGAATCCACTCCAGAGAACTTCAGGAGCGCATCTTCCGCTTGCTCGGAATCTCCGAGCAGGAGGCGCAGCTTCGATTCGGGTTCTTCCTGCGTGCGCTCGACTACGGTGCGCCCCCACACGGCGGTTTTGCCCTCGGCCTTGATCGCTTGGTGATGTTGATGGCCAACGAGACCTCGCTGCGCGATGTCATCGCGTTTCCCAAGACGGCGACCGGGCTGTGTCCGCTCACCGAGGCGCCGATGCCGGTCGACCCAGTCCAGTTGGATGAATTGGGCCTAGCGCTCAAGGAGGGCTAGTGCGGGCAGCGCGGGGCAGACGGCTCATCTTCATCGCGTCTTTTTTCTTGTTCTTCGCACTGCTCGTCGTCTTGATCGGTTCGGTTAGCCAGCTACAGCTCGCGCCGGGTAAGTCCCTACCGCTTCTCTACACGACACAACCTGACACGGAAGCCGCAGAAAGCGGTCCCGGAGGGAGCGTGAATTCAGAGCGAATCGGCTCCCTATTCTTTGCCCTCGTGTTGGTCTGTCTCGTCTCTCTGGTCATCGGCGCGATCTTCTCGCGCCGACTTCGGCGCTCCCTTCTCATTATGAGCGCTATTGCGCTTGCTGTGTTCCTTGCACTGATGTGGGTCAAGCCACCCAAGGAGGTCCCTTTCAACAACGTAGCGATGAGGGTCGGGGCCTTGTTTCCGGGGCAGGGAGGCGACCCGATTCGAGTCGAGATCCCTGAGGTCTCTCCACCAAACTGGGCCGTCATCCTGACGGCGGTCGGTGCAGCAGCAGTCGCGGCGGGGCTTGCCGCGTTATTGGTCTTCAAGTTTTATCCGGCGTTTCGTCGCCGCCGTAGCGACGAGACCCTGCTCGAAGCGTTGGCCAACCGCGCACGGGACGCTGCCGATCGGATTCGCGCCGGCGTAGATCTCGCCGACGCCGTGCGTCGGTGTTACAAAGAGATGGTCGAGCTTCTCTGTACCAAGGCAAGCGTTCCCGGTGTGGCCGTGCTCACCCCGCGTGAATTCGCAGGCGCATTGCGTGCACGCGGTATGGAGGACGAGCACGTTGACCACCTGACCGCGATCTTCGAGCAAGTCCGCTACGGCGGACGCCCCGGCGCCGCGTTCGCTGATGAAGCCACCGCCTGTTTGGATGCTATCCGAGTCGCCTACGCGCCGAGTAGTGCTCCATCATGACGTCAAGAGGCCGTATCTTCGTCATCACACTGCTGGTGCTGGCAGCAGGATTTTCCGTGTTCTTCGCGACCGTTTTGCGCGGCGGCTTTCGCGCCGCGATTCTCACTCCGCTGCTCCAAGGTTTCTATCTTGTTCGTTTCTACGTTTTGCGGCTGCCGCAGCAGCTGTTGTGGGTCGTCCCACTGTTGGTGGTGGGGGTGTTCCTTGTGCGCGTTGCCTTTCGCGCGCTCGGTCCCCGACCCAGACACACGCATCTGCAACCACCGACACGAGTAGTGGTTGACGAACTGGAACGGCTGGCCGCGACGATCAATCACGCTCAGCATAGTTCGTTTAACCAGAAGCGAGTGGTCAATGAGCTTTCAAGGATTACCGCACGGTTGATCGCACGTCATGAGCAAATTCGCATAAACGACGCACAACGTTGTCTCGGAGCAGGAACATGGGGTGACGACCCGGTCGTGCAGGCGTTCTTCCGCACGGACAAAAAGAAGCGGCGGCGACGCGCGCGGCGGACAGATCGTTTCAATGAGCAGCTGCAGCACACCGTGCACATACTCGAACGATACGGCCAAGGAGGTTAGATGGACATCATCGACGTTTCATCCCATGCGCGAGGCATTATCGATGAAGTGTCAAAGGCGATCGTCGGCAAGCAAGGTGTCCTGGAGGACGTGATGGTGGGGATCCTTGCCGGCGGGCACATCCTGTTTGAAGATTTCCCGGGGTTGGCAAAGACGCTGATTGCGAGAAGCTTTGCCCAGGCGATCGGCATCGAGTTCAAACGGATCCAGTTCACCCCCGATCTTCTGCCGAGCGATATCACCGGGTCGCACATCTTCGACCGCGAATCGGGCGAGTTTCACCTCTCCCTCGGCCCGATCTTTGCCAACGTGGTGTTGGCCGACGAGATCAACCGCGCCACCCCCAAGACCCAGTCGGCGCTTCTCGAGGCGATGCAGGAATTTCAGGTGACGATTGGCGGCGAGACGAAGCCGCTTCCTGCACCGTTTGTCGTGATCGCCACCCAGAACCCGATCGAGTACGAAGGCACGTTCCCGCTGCCCGAGGCGCAGCTTGATCGGTTCATGGTGCGCCTTGCCGTCGGCTATCCCGATCACGACGGGGAGGTGGAGATCCTCCGTCGTCGCCGGGTGCGGATGGTTGACGAGATCAGACTGCAGCCGGTCACCGACGCGGAAGGACTGCTGGCGATGCGCGCGGCAGTGGAGACCGTACACGTCGATCCGGACATCGAATCCTACATCGTGTCCATTGTGGAACGGACCCGTAGCGAAGCGAACGTTTACGTGGGAGCGAGCCCCCGCGGATCGCTCGCCTTGCTCAAGCTGTCACGGGCAAGGGCTGCTCTTGAGGGGCGTGACTACGTTCTCCCCGATGACGTGAAGACGTTCGCCATTCCTGCGCTGGTCCATCGCCTCATCCTCAGCCCCGAGCTGTGGTCAAAACGAATCACGCCCACCGACGTCGTGGAGGGCATCCTGCGCACGGTTGCGGTGCCTAAGGTCGACTAGCTTGCACTGGCGCGGAAAGCTTCTCGTGACCGCCGGAATCGGCGTGATCCTCACGACCGCAGGATTGCTTCTGCGCGAGGGCACGGTGCTCGCACTGGCGATCCCCTTCCTTCTCTACTGCAGCGTCCTTCTCTACGTCCGCCTGGTACCCACTGTGGCCAACCTCTCCATCCGCCGGTCGCTTGAATCCGAGCGGATCGAAGAAGGCGGCCGCCTCGAGGTGAGCCTGGCGGTCGAAAACCGGGGCGAGGCCATCCCCATGCTCGGCCTGATCGAACGGTCTCCATTGGGGTGCCGGGTCACCGAAGGTCGGACCGTCGCCTTGCGGCCTTTGGCTGCGGAAGAAACCCAGACCCAGTCCTATGCTCTGCAGGCCTGCCGCGGGGTTCATGCCTTCCCTGCTATCCAGGCGCTGGTCTGGGATCGGTGGTCCTTGTCCGCGTCCACGCTGTCGATCCCCGAGGAAAGCGGGTTCTTCGCGCAGCCGCGGATCGAGACCTTCGACACCATCCCCATTCGGCCCCGCCGTACGCGCGCCTTTGCTGGCGTGGTCAAGGCAAACCTCGGCGGCACCGGCCTGGATTTCTTCGGTTGTCGGGAGTACGTGTCCGGTGACGACATTCGGCGGATCAACTGGCGCGCATTCGCCCACTGGAACGAACTGGTGATCAACGAGTACGAACAGGAGCGCATCACCGATGTGACGGTGATTCTCGACGCCCGCGAGCGGGTCAACACGCGGATTGGCGAAGGTTGCGTTTTCGACCACGCTGTGCGTGCTGCGGCCAGCCTCGGCCTCCATTTCCTCGACCAGGGCAACTACGTCGGCCTGCTCGTCTACGGCAATTATCTGGATTGGACCTATCTCAGCACAGGCAGAGTACAGAGAGAGAGAATTCTCGAAGCGCTCGCCCGTGCGAGGACGGCCGACAAGTCGGTGTTCGAGGACCTGCGCAACATACCTGCCCGGCTGTTCCCACCTCGTTCACAATTGATCCTGGTCAGCCCGCTGGCCGACGAGGACGACGTGGAAATACTCGGAATCCTGCGTGCGCGCGAGTATCAAATCTTGCTTGTTTCACCCAACGTACTTGCGAGCAAACGCGCGGAACGACCGGGCGACGAGGCACTGGGCCTGGCCGTCCGCATCGCCCGGCTGCACCGCGCTCTGCTGCTCGACACGCTGCGGCGCATCGGGGTCCAAGTAATCGATTGGGACATCAGGGAGCCGCTCACGGTCCCCTTACACGCGCTAGTAAAAGGCGGCTGGAGGCACACATGGCGATGAAACGATTGGCTCTCGCCTTTTTCTCGATCTCCGCCGCAACCCTTGCTGCGGGTGGCTTTGCCGCCGGACTGCTGCCGCTCGGAGGCTGTGGCGTCTTTCTAGGCGTAGTGGGTGGCGTCCTCATCTTGTTCGAAGCAGAGTCTCGTGGACTGTCCCTTCTTCTGCTTCTGATCACGCTTGTGGCGGTGGCCAACGCCCTGTTCAGTGCCAATCCGTACCTGCTTGTGTTCGCCGTTTCGAGTGCACTAATCGGCTGGGAGTTCGGCCTCACCGCCGTGCAGACGCGGCTGTTCTCCAAGCGCGACGTGGCGAGATTTGCGCGCAAGAAGCTGGCGAGCCTTGGCGCGATAGTAGCCGCTAGCCTCGTATTAACAGTAGTGGCTTTTCAGATCCGATTTCGGCTGAGCTTCGGATTGGCACTCGGCCTCGGTCTTGCCGCCCTGATATTGCTCGGGCTGGCCTTTCGATCCACCGCAACCAGAGCTCGCAGTAAATCCCAACTGCACGACTAATGTTTCGTGCAGTCGCACCAACGTGAGACTCCCCTAGGGCGCGACCACGCGGCCGATGAACAGAATCGTTCCGGTCGGGACATCGCGGATGACGAACAGGAACGGCCGATCCACGGTCAGAGTCACCGGCGTTCCGGGAATGGCGGTGAACTCAAAGATCACCGCAGTCGCTGCAGCGGCCTCGGTCCCCGCCTCGTCGACGGAGACGAACGCCTTGTGCAGTACGTCGGAGATGAAGAGATCCCGCGATCCGTCGATTCCCGAGAAATCCGCTATCCTGGGTAAGAATGCGCTGTTTATCCCCAGTGCCATGAGGGGGTCAACGAGCGAAACGTCGTAGGTGAACTCGAACTTGGGGAAGCCAAGGTTGACCTGCCGAGGATCGAGGGAGGAGACGATCTCCTCGTAGCGCTCCGCTGTCAGGCTTTGCTCAAACGCTTCGAACTCGCTGGCGTCCGGGACCAAGATGACCATCGACAATTTCTCGCCGTTGTAGGGAACCTCGACCGCAACTCCGCCGTCCCACTCCCCGTATTTCAGCGACGCGGGTTCGCCGAGATGCATCATCGGGACCGAAACCACATCGCCGGAAAGCAGGGTGAAGGATGCGTTCTCCGTCAATTCCTCGTCGAACGGGACGAGCCACGGGGCGAGAAAGTAGATTGCGTTCGTCAACACGAGCCGCGTGTCAGCGGTGATCGAGCCGGGAGGGAGTAGGTCTTGGATGCGGGCGTTCGTCTGGTCACTGACCCAGTCGTTGATCGTGAGGCGAGAGCCGTGCGGATTGTCGAGGAAGTCGACCAACCGCAGACCCGCGCCGTAGTTCACCGCCAACAGATCGAGATAGGGATCGAGGAACGGATACCCCTGCTGACCCCACACCGCATTGACAACGCTCAACTGGAAACCCTCTCCCTCGTACGGCGGCCCGATCGCGCCTCGGCCGTTCAACTCCAGATCGAGCCAATTGAAGCAGGGATGAAGCACCAAGGAGTCGAGAGTGAAGTGGAGCACATCGGCCATCTGCTCCTCCGTAGTGCCGCGCGCTCCGGCGGTCGCCATTGCCAAGGCGGAGGAGATACTGTACGGAGAGAAGAACAGGTTCGCGTCGTCTTCGGTCATCTCGTGAAGCAGGTCGAACGCGAACGCCAAGTTGCCGGAGACAAGCTCTCCGACATCTTCGCTCTCCACACTTGGATCGGTATCGCGGGGAAGATCCGACTGCGCGATCGTCACATCGGACGGGACCTCTGGCTGCCAAAGCTCGCAGCCAGAGACGCCGAGAACCAAAGCGCCGACCAGAAATACCGCCATCAACCGCACCGCACAACGCGTCTCCTGGCTCATCACACTCACCTCACTCATGAGAAAAGAATACCCACTTTGACCGAAGGAATCGAAGCCTGCCGTCGTATGAGTCGGTCGTGAAACAAGCCGCAGAGAACGGAACGATCGTGATCAGGATCCAGAAGCGTGGTGAAACGAAGATGCCAAAAACCAGTTCGTGACCGAAAACCAGAGCCCACAGCACATCCCAGTATGCACGTTTGGTCTTGATCGCCAGCGGGACCTTCCCCAGGGCTGCGGTATCAGCAAGGGAATTTCGGCACTGGCGGCAGTTGGATGTGAGCCCTCGAATCCCTAGGATGGAGAAAGTACAGTGATGTATCACGTCAAACTCTTGCGAAAGAGAAAGGAGCGGCGATGAACTGGAGCGAAATCCTCAAAGCGGAGATCGAATCGACCTACAAAACTGCAGAGGGGCTGATCGACCTGGTTGATGACAGCGAGCTCTCGTGGAAGCCTTCGAGCGGCGAGAACTGGATGACCGTGGGGCAGCTGCTGCGCCACCTCACCGACGCCTGCGGCGCGCCGTGTAAGGGCTTTGTCACCGGAGACTGGGGGATGCCGGATGGGTTCGATCCGAGCAAACTCGAACCCGAGGAGATGCTGCCCCCTGCGGAGAAATTGCCGACCATCACCAGCGTGGCAGAGGCAAAACGCCTGCTAGCCGAGGACAAGAAACTGGCACTTGCCATGATCGCTGAGGCCGGCGAGGACGGCCTGACGGGCAAAAACGCCAGCGCACCCTGGGATCCACAGCAGATACCGCTTGGGCGCCGGCTGCTGCAGATGATCGCGCATCTTGCTCAACACAAGGCCCAGCTCTTCTACTACCTGAAGCTGCAAGGAAAACCGGTGAACACCTCGCACCTGTGGACCGGTTAGGAGTATTTCCCCATCAAGGCCGGTAGGCATGTTGTAGAACACGGCCATTCTTTCTGCACGCGAGATGCGCTTTACATTCCGCACCGGGTGTGCTACTATGAGAATAGTATTACGAATGGAATATCGTAAGAGGCGATATCGTGTCGACCAGCAGAGTGACATCCAAGGGGCAAACGACGATTCCCAAGGAAATCCGCAAGCAATTGGGGATCAAGACCGGCGATCGCGTGGCGTTCCTGTTGCGCGATGATGGGGTGCTTCTCCGTCCCGTGAAGGGCACCCTGCTTGATCTGCGCGGCTCAATCAAGCCGCGCAAGCATCCCGAGGATCTGGACGAAGTTCGCCGAGTCGCCAAAGCACTATCAGTCAAGAAGGTCGTGCGTGGCGGTTGAACCCAGCGGGCAAAGGCAGCCCTCTGAGGCGTTCATCGACACGAACGTCCTGTTGCGATACTTGCTCGATGACATTCTCGAACAGGCAGACGCGGTGGAATCTCTCCTGCTTCAAGCAGCGCAGGGACAACTAACGTTGCGCACCAATGCGCTGGTGTTGGCAGAAATCGTCTGGACATGCGAGTCGTACTATCAACTCTCGAAAGAAGACATCAAAGACATGGTCCTCATGATTCTGAATACTCCAGGGCTGAAAACTGCCGATAGGGACCTCATCACCGAGACCATCTTCACGTACGCTGACGAAAACATCGATTATATTGACGCATTCAACGCCCGCTGGATGAAGCAGCAAAGCATTGAGATGATCTATACCTTCGATCAGAAGCACTACAAGCGCATCCAGGGCATTCGCGCCAAGG
>CAZMOL010000053.1:1382-10885 GCA_964568045.1 uncultured Thermotogae bacterium | reverse complement strand
GGAGCGCGTTTCGGTGCTCCTTCTTTCTCCGGTGGTTATCGATGCTCGGCATGCGAACCGAGACCGGGGACTCGAGCGCGCCGCTCGATCATTCGCAGGACGAAGGAGATGATGGAGACGAGCGCCAAGTAGAAGAGGGCGGCGACGACGAAGACCTCGAAGTAGCGGAAGTTTCTCGAGGCGAGGTGCTTTGCCAGGCCCATAAGGTCATGGAGCGTGATCGTGAATACGATCGACGAGTACTTGAGCATCAAGATGAACTCATTCGACCAAGAGGGGAGGACGAGGCGGAAGGCCTGGGGCAACACGATGTATCGAACGGCCTGAGGCATGCTCATCCCGACAGAGCGAGCCGCCATCATCTGACCGCCCCGGACGGCCTGAATCGCCCCACGGAAGTACTCCGCCTGGTAGGCGGCCGTATTCAGTCCGAGCGCCAAAATTCCGCTCGTGAAGCGGGAGAGCATGATTCCCCAGACGGGGAGGCCGAAGTAGATGATGAAGAGTTGCACGAGGAGCGGTGTGCCGCGGAAGAACTGGATGTAGGCGCTCGTCAGCCAGCGAAGCGGTCGGTTTCCGTAGACTCGCGCAAGGGCCAGCAACACGCCGAGGACTACCCCCACGCCGATGCAGGTGAAGGTGATCTCGAGCGTCAGCGGCAAGCCCTTGGCGAGCGCAGGCACCCATTCGAACTTAAAGACCATCAGCCGGTTTTCCCATAGAGCTCAGTGATCTTGTTCAAGAACTCGCCCGTGCGGCGGTGCTGCGGATTTGTGAACATCTCGCCCGGGGGACCGTGTTCGACGACCACACCGTGCTCCATGAAGATGATCTCGTCGGCGACGGCCCGCGCGAAGCCCATTTCGTGGGTGACAACGAGCATCGTCATTCCCTCTTTCGCGAGGTTGATCATGACCTCCAGGACTTCGCCGATCAGCTCAGGATCGAGGGCCGATGTCGGCTCGTCGAACAGGATCAGCTTCGGGAACATCGCGAGAGCCCTGGCGATGGAGACGCGCTGCTGCTGTCCGCCAGACAGTTCGGCCGGAAACGCGTTCGCCTTGTCGCCGAGTCCGACGCGTTCGAGTTCCTCCATTGCTAGACGCGTCGCCTCGGAGCGTTTCATTCCCTTCACCTTCATCGGGGCAATCCGAACGTTGCTGAGTGCTGTCAGATGAGAGAAGAGGTTGAAGCTCTGAAAGACGAAGCCGATCCCCGCACGAATCTTGTTGATGTTGGTGCGCGTGTGCGTGATCTCCTCGTCCTCGAGCCAGACACGGCCCTTGTCTGCCGGCGTCAGGCGGTTAATGCAACGCAGGAGCGTGCTCTTGCCGGTTCCTGATGGACCGATGACGACCTTCGTCTCGCCCTTGGCCATCTCAAACGTGACGCCCTTGAGCACTTCCTCCTTGCCGTACCTCTTGTGGATGTCCTCTACGCGCAGCAGTCTGTCCATTTTCCTCCTACCGAGCGCAGTCGCCCGAACTCGTCCCAGGCATCTGAAGACCCGGGATCCTGAATCGCCTCTCCACGCTGTCCATCAGTGCGTTGCCCGCACCGGTCAATACCAGGAAGACCAACGCGACCGCGATGAACGCCAGCATCGCCAGCTCATAGAACGAGTCTTGAATGACGCGCGCATAGCGCATGATCTCGTTGAAGCCGACCGCGTAGGCGAGCGTCGTGTCCTTGATGACCGATGAGAACTCGTTTGTCCAACCGGGAATCGAGAGGCGAAACGCCTGTGGTAGAATGATCGAGAAGATCGCTCGGAGCCGACTCATCCCCATCGAGCGAGCGGCCATCATCTGGCCACTGGGAATGCACTCGATCGCCCCGCGGAAAATCTGCGATTGATACGCGGACGAGCGAAAACCCAGGGCCATCGTCGCGGCGAGGAACGCCGTGACGTTCAGGCCGAATCGCGGCGGCCCGTAGTAGAACAGGAATAGCAAGACGAGGGCCGGGATGCTGCGGAAGATCCACTCGTATATGTATGCGATAGCCTTGAGGACGCGTCCCCCGTAGACCTGCACCAGCGCGACGAGCGTGCCCACAACGAAACCGACCGCAATCAGCGCGACGAGCAACTGGATGTTGATCAGCGCTGCCTTGAGCAGGCCAGGGATGAATGGCCCGAGGTTCCTGAGGGCTTCGATCATGGCCTCCCGATGGAGAACGACTGGGAGCCTCCGAGTGGTGGCTCCCAGTCGTCAGGTGCTTCCCAAGGAACTACAGTCCTAGTTCCGCCTTCATGCAGTCGATGAAGCCTTCGAGGTCGCCTCCGAGGATCAGATCCTTGCATTCGATCCACGCGGCTGTGATGTCGACAGGATCCGGCTCGAAGTAGATCTGCGTCAAACTCTCGTAGACACTTCCCTCTTCGATTACGAGTTCCTGCAGCCCACCGGACACGTCAACGAGCGTCAGACCGAGCGTCACGAGCGCATCGTTGATGCGAGGGAGCAGCCCATCGGGGTCACCTTTTCGCACGACGATTCCGTAGTACTCGTACGTGTGGATCATCCCGGCGATCGTCAGGTCATCCGGATACGCATCGATCGATGCGACCGACGCTGGCCCGTCCTGGATGACAGCGTCGAGGCGGCGGTTCACTAGATCGAGAATCGCCGCGGGGTACGTTTCGTAACCGCGGGGCTCCACGCCAAACTGCTCCTGCAGATTGTCTTCGATCCACCACAAGCCGGTTGACGAGTTCTGTGCACCAATCGCCTTGTTGGGGCCCAGGCCTGCCATTGCTGAGACGATGTTCAACCCCGAGTCCTTGCGGGTTAGGACGGCCTGATTCGCCAGGTAGTAGGCATTCGAGAAGTCGATCGACTCCGCGCGATCCGCACGGATCGTGAAGCCCGCCAAACCGATGTCTCCGTTGTTCGTCTTCACTGCCTCGATGATCCCGTCGAAGCTAAAATTCCGGATCTCGACCTCGAATCCGGCTGTGATCGCGATAGCGCGCAGCAGATCCACGTCGAACCCGAAGAACTCGCCGTCGTCCGTTACCATCTCGAACGGCTTCCAGGGGATGTCCGAGAGCACCACGTACGTCTCCGCAACCACAGCAGAGCCAACCAAACCTACGAGTGCCAATACCAACACACAAATGCCAATCCTCCGTTTCACAATCCTACACCTCCTTGTGTGTGGTGAATATAACATAGCGTTTTGTGGGAAGTCAAGCTGCTATCGATGGGCGGGTTCACAAAAAAGACGTACATCTCGTTTGCAAGCTCCATACTCGTGTTTCAAAGCGCTACCCGACACCTGTCCTAATCCCTGCGGACAAACCCACGATTCACTCTTCCCTGATTTCCACCAAGAAACAGTCCCCACGGACTAAACTCCGGTTTGCTACAACTTGGAGGGGGTTTGGATGACACGGTTTGGCACACGCTTGTTGATCGCACTCGTGTCGGCGTTCCTCGCGATAGGCGTTGTCGCTTGCGGCGAGGGACTTGGGTTTTCAGGGAACGTTGGGCTTGAGCTCACGTACACCCCCGTTCCGCCTCTCTCCTACAATATCGAGACCGGTTTGACATTGGGTCTGAGTGTGGCTGATTTCACCTTTGAGTCGGAGACCATCTTTGACCTAAGCGGGTTTCAATCTCAGGAATTCGGTGTTTCTGTTGGCATCGGTGCGGTGAGCATTGCCGACGAAATCCTGTTTGATCCATATTTCAGTTGGAATCAACTGAGCGTTGACGCGGACATAGTTGGAATAACCGTCGGGGTTGATCTTATCTTGGCAGGCGTCGCTGGGCAGACAGCGAGTCACAGCATGGGCACTGTCCTTGAGTTGAGCAGTGGAGTGATCAGCGGCTTTTCCATCACAACCCTCACCGGCTTCGGCGCAACGAACTTGGTCAACCTGCTCGGGGGCATTGAGGCTCCTCATTCCTACAACCTTCTTGGCCTCTTCTACAATCTGGATGGACTTTGTGCCGCCCAGACGGAACCCAAGGTGACGATTGTCCCCAACTTCTACTTCGAGGAGGAGTTTGTACGGCTGGAGATTGACTTCTGTGGAATCCTTTCCAGCAGCAGCACGTGGCTTGATTGGAACGGTTTTGTCAAGGAGGTCTTCGAGTTCGGCTACCGGTTTGAGGAGCCGAGCCTCGCCTTTCTCACAGCAATCACAATTGATGACAGCTTTGCCATCACTGGGCTGGATTTCATCTTGGACCTAGCGATTGGCGAGGTCCAGTTCACTTCGTGGACAAGTTTTGCACCTCCCACCACGCCTTCGGTTCTTCCGGTCGTCTTTTCCGGTCAGAAATTTGCCGTCTCGTTTGAGATCTTCGGAGCGTGGATCACTTCGGAAACCGGTTTCGACGGCAGCTTCCTTTTCGAGCGCCAACGCTTGGCGATTGTGGCTGAGATCGAGCCCGTCACGTTCGCAAGTCTGACCGTTTTCGATGCATTGGGCTTTTCCAGCCAGTGCCTCAGAGCGGGGGTGACGTTCTGTGGGGTAACCCTCTATACCACAGCAGCGTTTGACGCTAGTGGGGTCACCGAAGTCTCTGTCGGGTTTGAGTTGTCGTTCTAGGTCCAACCCATCAGAGGTGGAAGGACGGTCCTTGAGAAGCTTGATTTGGGAGCACTTCTTGCTCTACTCTTCACTCAATGAATCAAGCGGAAGAACGATTGCCGGAACTTGACTTAAACGCACTTTTCGATCTACTGGCAACTCCGTCGGCCGATGCGGTTGCGGTTCGGGAAGAGATACTCAAACGGGCTACGCATCTGGTTGATGAGGTGATCGAGGAGTCCTTTTCACAAAGCGGTTTTTCCAACGAAGAGCTTTTTCGCCCGGGGTATCTTGGTCTGTTGAACGCAGTTTATAACGTCGATTTTGCCCGTGGAAAGGCGTTTGGTGATTATGCAAAGAACCTCATCAAGGGAGAGATCCGCCTGCACATCCGGGAACGGATTAAGAAAAGGCGATTTCCGCACTGGCTGAAGGATTTGAACCGACAGATTGAGGTAGCTGAGGCCCGTCTACTGCGCGAAACCGGGCGTTTGCCATCCCTTGTCGAGCTCTCCGAGGCCGTTAACATCACCGAGGACGGAATCGCCGAGCTGTTCAAGGCGAGGGAGGTGCTGAATTACGTTTCCTTGAATGTGGATCAGCGTCAAACCGACCCCCTACCCACTATTGACCTCTCCAAGATTCGCAGCAAGAATCCAGACGCCTTCCCAATTCAACTCCGTATTCGCATTGCATCGGCGTTGGAAAAGCTAGCCGACTTGCAGCAATACCTGTTGAGAAACCTGTTCCCGCTATCCTAATTCATGATTTTCTCACGGTCGGTTCACGAACAGTGTCTAGCAGTGCTCCATTCGGGGAGTCTGCCGGTTCTCCGCGGGATCTCGACGGCGACGGGCGTACGAGGATATCAATGGCGAGGGCCTGCTTTCGCTCGATGATCCTGCCCTCCTAGGATTCTACATTGACAGCAAAGCGGTACAGGAGAACACGGAGGCGTTTGATATCAATGGCGACGGCGTCGTCGAGTTCAACGACGTGATCATTCTCAAGGCGACCGCTCGGGAGAAGAAAACCGGCTAGTGCAAAACCGAGGTCGCCCTCGGGTGTGTCTTTCGTGCTACGTCCCTGGGGGCTCTGTGGATCTAGACGCATCCGCCCTGTGGGAAATCTAGGAAGACGGTGGCGAAGATCATTCTGTTGGGAATCTCGCGTGTTGCTGCAAAGCGGTTCTGGAGGGATCTTAAGAACCTTATGCCCAAGAGGTCGGACAATGTTTCCTCGCGAAAGCCGATATCCGAGAGGCACTTGACTGAACTCTGAGCAAACGCTATTGTGGCGAAGGCATTATTCATCTTAAGCGGGAGGGGAGTATGATTCGAATGGCGCGGGTAAGAATCCTGTGGGTTACCTGGATTATCGTGACGCTGGGCCTTGTAAACACCGGATTATCCTCGTTTCAAGTTCTTGCGCAATCGAGTACGCCGACTGAGTTAGGGTTCGAGGGAGGCCAGATCCAGGTTGGAGAAGCGATAGAACTGGATCTGATGCTTGTTAGAAGCGTTGAGGGGATTCAGAGATTCGACATCACTATATCCATTGAGAATCCCAGCATTGCTCGAATGCAAGGGGTGAGTGGTGGAGTGATCAGTGGCGCCTTTTTTCAAGTGGCCAGCCAGACTGAGGAGTCTGTCAGATTCAGGGCTGTGGATCTGGAGGGTCTGGTTGAACCGGGGGCAGAGAATCTCGTTCTCGCCGAAATTACTTTGGTTGGCATGAAGGAGGGAACGACCGGCTTCGACATTGAGATTGGCCTTCTCATCAGTGATAGGGATGCCCAGCAAGAAGCCTCAATTGAAAGGGGGACACTTTCAATTGGTCCAGTCCCTGTTCCCGAGGTCGCTCGAGCAGTACCCCAAGAAGACATTGCACCTGAAGTGGCTCCAACGACACCCCAAGAAGACATTGCCCCCGAAGAGCACTCCGAACAACTCTCCCGGGACCTCGATGGGGACGGGACATGGGAAGACATCGATGGCGATGGTTTGTTCACGGCGAAGGATATTGCTCTGTTCGCCCATACTGTGGATACCAAACAAGGAAATGATGGGGTATATGACTTTAATATGGATGGCCAGGTGGACTTTGATGATGCTATAGAACTGGCTTCGACGATGGATATATCGCCAACATCGGTCCCGATCTTCCGTCTGGAGGACAAGAGAATAACGATTGAGCAACAAGTGGGTCTCGATCTCGTTCTTGCCTATGCCCCTGGAGGACTTCAGAGGTATGAAGTCGCCATCTTCGTTGAGGACAGCAACATCGCTCAGGTGGTGGGTGTAGAGAGTCGGACGATCGATCGAAGATATCTGGAGGTAGTGCGCCAATCGGCCGATTCGATTGCGTTCCGGGTAGTGGATTTAAAGGACGAGGTTCGTGCGGGGGGCTGAGTCTCTGGTGCTGGCGACGCTTCATTTGTCTGCAATACAGCGAGGACAGACTGTGATCGGAATGGTCGTCAAACCGATGACCAATGATCTAGGGCAGAGGGTAGACCCGTTGGTGAAATCCGGAAGTCTCGAGGTTGCGGTTTTCTCCATTGGAGAAGAGGGGTCGCCGAGGGACTTGAACGGAGATGGTCTGTTCGATGATATCAACGGCGACGGTAGGGTCACAATCGAGGACGTACGCCTGTTCAGTTTTAATGTCTCAAACCCTGTATTTCAGGAGAATTGGCGGCTATTCGATTTCGATTCCGACGGTGATGTTGATTTCGAGGACGCAGTGTTTCTTGCGGGCCTTGTTCAAGAATAGACTAAAGAGCAGGAACTGTTTGGACGGATTCAGTTTGTGCCGGGCGACTCCAGGTGGTCGAGTCTCTGTTGCCATCAATAGCGACCAAATACCTCTCCAGAGTGGATTTTCCAATTTCTGGGTAGTGTAACGTGCGTCACTTTCACATGCGACAAACGTCCTCTGGGCCTTTTTTGTCGGTCCTTTCGTGCGTACACACTTGGTGCTAGCCTGACGAAGGGATGAGGGTGCAATCACGTTGTATCAAGGGATTGTTGCTAGGCGCTGTGTTCGTTGTGCTTGTGGGATTACTTTGTCAAGGTGCAGTGAGGGTGGGTGTCCTCTCACCGATCAAGGAGGAAAATCCGGGAGAGTTCGTCACGCATGTGTTCTCGGTGACAAACGACGGAGCGACACCGGAGGCTTTCCTGATTGAAACCGAAGTACCGGAGGGCTGGGGCCTTCGCGGTGTGCCAACAGGTCTCTCGTTGGCCGCGGGGGAGGAGAGAACCCTTTCAATCACGGTAAGCGTTCCTCCCGATGCGTCGGTCGGAGAGTGTTCGGTGACGCTTCGAGCCATTTCACAAACTGATCCCGCAGATCGGGCTTCCGCGGATGCAGTAATCAGCGTTGTCCCGGTTAATGAGGTTGAGCTTGTACCGCCGAATGGGGCAAGCGTATCCCCGGGGCAAGAGATTCTCTATCCATTCACTATCGTCAATCGAGGAAACGCTCAAGACACTTTCCAAATAGAGGCGAGCTCTGCCAACCAGTTCTCCTTGCACCTTTCCCAAGAGCTTGTCAGCTTGGCTCCGCAAGAACGGGCCGTAGTGGAAATCCGTCTGCAAGTTTCCCTCGATGCCGTACCTGGCCGGGACTTACTTGCGATTAGCGCCTCCTCCACTCTCTATCCGGCAGTGGGTACTGAAGTGACTTTGTTTACTACGATCCTTCCTCCACCCCCCCAGGCGGTGGGAGGTACACTAATGGAGGAACTTGCCGCACGTTTGCGCTGCTCGATAACGCAAGATATTTTCGATGGAGAACTCACCTCCGACCTGACTTTTTCGGTTACTGGAGGGGTGCAAGGCGGCTACTTCTCCGCTTTGTTACGGGCTTCCCCAATCTTCGGGCCGGATCCCCTTGAGATTGGGTCTTTCTCAGCGCTCTACCGCCGTACCCCAGCGGCCTACGTTTTCGGTGATACTTCCAAGACGCTGACCGACCTGCTCAGTCTCTCGTGCCGGGGAGGGAAGGCGGAAATCGATGCTGACAAGTACGGGATCGTATTCCTTGGCGGTGGTTCCGATGGGGAAACCCGAGTGGGGGGACACCTTGTACTGGGTCCGGAGGAAGCGAACGTGGGGATTGCCTACTTGGAACGCAGGGGCGAGACGGACCAGCAAGCCATTTGGAGCCTCACGGCCGGAGCAAAGCCGTTTGAGGATTGGGCACTTAGCCTTGAGGGAGCACTTGGCATTGACAACGAGCAGGCCAGCCACGCTATCTTCTCACGGTCCAAGATCAACACTACCAGCTATTTCCTGAATGCCGAAGCCTGGTCAGTGGGCACGTACTTCCCGGGACTACGAAGTGACACGGCCGGGATCTCCTTTTCTCAACGTCTTCGGCTCGAGGACCTTTCTTTGAGCACATCCTTTGGCCATGTATGGGACAACGTGATCCGCGACCCACTTGTTACGACGACGATAACGGATAGGTTCGGGGCGAACCTGTACGTTACCCCGCACGAAGAGGGACCGACGATCACCTCCACGGTGGGGTTCGCCTGGGAGCGGGACAAGGGTCTGATTCTGGAAAACGAGATCGAGCGTCTTCTTTCGGTCACGATCAGCGATAGACAGGAAGAGTTCCCGTATGCCTTCTCGGCCGAGCTGAGTGACGAGATCGATCGTGTGGCCGGTACCCACTATCGTACTCTCACCTTCAGTGAGGGAGCCGGCCTGTCGATTGAGGACTTCGCGTTGTTTTTGAAAGTCACTCAAGAAAAGACGGAGGACTACTTAGCTGGAGACACACTCGCAGCAGGCAACACCATCTCGCTTCGGTTTAATTCCAGCGGCGCCCTCCATTCGGTTCGGATTATCCTTACCAACGTCGAGGATACCTTCGGCCTCTCGCTCCAGTTGGGCGTCAGCATGTTTGAAGGCTTGCGCGTGCTCTTCAATGGGGCGCTTGGCTG
>CAZMOL010000053.1:0-1282 GCA_964568045.1 uncultured Thermotogae bacterium | reverse complement strand
TGGGCGTCAGCATGTTTGAAGGCTTGCGCGTGCTCTTCAATGGGGCGCTTGGCTGGGACAGAGCGGATGCCACTGAGGCTACGTTCCGGTGTGGGGTGGGCTTCGACCTCACTTTTGACCTTCCCATTCCGTTCCTAGTGACGAAGGGTCGGATCGAAGGCCAAGCATTCATTGATCGCGACGGGGATGGACATTTCAGCCCCGGTGATGGTGAACTGGACAGGATCGTTGTCGCGACGGAACAGAGTGAGGTTTCCACCGATGAAAAAGGGATGTTCCGCTTCCCACCGTTTTCTCCCGGAACCTACACGCTCGAGTTGCAGCATCTGCCGCCGGATGCCGTGCGTGCTTCGTCCATCCGCATTGATCTCGAGGCCGGTGAAGTTGCATGGGTTGAGCTGCCAGTTGCCCCGGTTGTCATCATTCTGGGTGTCCTATTCGATGATGTGGATCAAGGTGGGTTCCTCACCGAAGGAGAAGGCGGATTTGCTGAGGTTCGGGTGGTTCTTATGGATTCGCAGGAAGTGGTTGCCGAAGCCTATACCGATCTTGATGGGCAATTCAGCATTCGTAATGTACTTCCTGGTCAGTACACCATTGCCGTCGATCACGCGACGCTCCCCACTCGGTTCGCGTTTACCACACCGGAAGAGATAATTATCGAGGTGGGAGTGGAGGCTCCTCCGACCATCCAATTCGGCGGCTATATCAAGCCGCGGGAACGCGTGATCACCTTCCAGCCGCCAATAGCCGAGTTTATCTACGAACCCGAACGTCCCAAAGCCGGCGAAATGGTTGAGTTCGATGCATCTGCCTCCTTTGACTTTGATGGGGAGATCATCTCCTACGAGTGGGATTTCGACGCAGACGGACAAACCGATGCCACCGGAGTCAGTGCCCGGTACACCTTTGCATCATCGGGTGCTCATGCCATTACCCTAACCGTTACGGATGAGGGTGGGAATTCCGACGCGCTCACCTACACAATCAACGTCGAGTGAGTAGGACAGATCGACCCCGTTGCATGATCCACCGAACCCGTATTCCGCGATCGGCTGAGGCCTGCCACGGCCCCGACGTGTCAATAGGGAAGACAGAAGCAAGGGCCGAGCCGGTTGCCTACCGCATGAATCCCATTCCCATTTGCGCGCGAGGCACGGGCAGGTCCGTCAAGGAAACGGTGTACTTGATAGCAGGAGCGCTTCCCATCACGTGTGCGACATTCAATGATAGACCCCGGCTCTTCCGCACCGGCGATGGCTACGCTATCATTGATGGGCCA
>CAZMOL010000052.1:0-11021 GCA_964568045.1 uncultured Thermotogae bacterium | reverse complement strand
CTGCTGCGAGCTTTCGACAATAATGATCACGTCCAGATCGCTTCCTACGCCCCAGTCGCCACGAGCATAAGAGCCGAAGTAGCCGATTCTTCGTACTTTTCCGTGTGATTGAGCGGCTGTGTGTGCCCAGTCTCGGATCGCCCGGTCCACCGTTTGGGCGTCAGGCCATTTGAGAATCGACGAACTCAACGATCTCACGGGCATATCGAATCGCTTCCTCACTTTGCAGGGGGCCGTAGTGCTCAAACGGCGCACCGGCTGGGTGGCTGTTTGGATAGCGGGCGGGGATGTAGAAGTTGTCCAGCACCCGCGCCTTCTCAATCAGATCCTCAAGATTTGCGGTGGTTTTCGGTAACGCTCGCAAAAGATGAGATATGACATGTCCCATCACCTCTTGTCCCAGCCGGAGATGCAGCGCTTTGACTGCCTTCTCCGCCGCTTGTTGGGCAGCAAAGCACGCCCATTCATGACGCCCTGCTGCACGCGAATCCTGTGCTTGTTCTAAGTCCCTGTGAGCCTGTGTCAGCCAATCCAAAGCCCGGTTTGGCATTTCTTTTCCTCCCCATGGACCAAAGGTCACAACTACCCATCATGTTCCATAGTACTTCACGCTCTGGAGACTGGGCAATTCCGTCAGGAGGCTCGGCTGTCGAGTCTGGGCGGTTTCCGAGACCGTGAGCGCATGACAAACAACCACGAAGAAACGCCCCGGATCACCGGAGCGCTTGTCATATCTGGCTTGAAAGATATTCCTACCAGCTCACCTCGATGAGCAGGCCGAGTTGAGTCAATCCGGTGGTGTCGACTTTGATCTTGCCTTTGTTCGGTTATTGCAGTATTGTACAATGAAACAATGTGTCAAAATGACTAATGAATCGAGAATCGCTGAGATCGGCAAAGCGCTTGCGCACCCCGCGCGGGTGCAGATGCTGCGCCTGCTCGCCGATGGCCAGCGCTGTGGCTGCGAGTTCGCTCCGCTTCTCCAGATTGATCCGTCGGTGGTGTCGCGCTACCTCGCGGTCCTTGCCCGCGCCGGTCTCGTGACCTCCCGCCGCGATGGCGTGCGGGTGATGTGGCGGCTGACCGATCCAACTGTGCTTGATATGTTGGAGCAGATAGAAGCCCTGGCTGCTACGCAGGAGGTCGCACGATGAAACGCGAGCTTCGTCTCTTCGTCTGGATCGCGGGGGTCTTTTTGTTTGCCTATTTCGTTCCATTTTCTCAAGCCGCAGTCCGCAGCGCCCTGTTTGAGGCGTTTGCCATGTTGCAGGAGTACGCACGGGAGCACGTGCTTCTGTGCCTGGTCCCGGCGTTCTTCATCGCCGGTGCGATCGCAGTGTTTGTCAGCCAAGCCAGCGTGATCAAGTATCTGGGCGGACAGGCGAAGAAGGTCGTAGCCTACAGTGTTGCTTCGGTCTCTGGAGCGATCCTTGCCGTCTGTTCGTGCACGGTGCTCCCGTTGTTTGCGGGGATCTACAAGCGCGGGGCGGGCCTGGGGCCAGCGATTGCCTTCCTCTACTCCGGCCCGGCGATCAACATCCTGGCGATCATCCTCACCGGCCGCATCCTCGGGATCCAGTTCGGTCTTGCCCGCGCCCTCGGCGCGATCCTCTTCTCAGTGATCATTGGCCTGGTCATGCACGCCCTGTTCCGAAGAGAGGAGAAAGAGAAGCAGGAAGCAGCGATGGCCGTTCCCGAGGAAGAAAGAGGACGACCGCTGTGGAAGACGGCCCTGTATGTAGGCGTCATGATCGGCTTTCTGGTGTTCGTCAATTGGGGTAAACCCGGAAGCATAGCCATCCACACTAACGCCGGGGATACGATCATCGGCACGCGGGCCGGCGAGACGGCGGAGGCACTGTTGTACAAGCTGGCCGGAGGCGAGGCGGTCCTGTCCGTGCCGAAAGCGGAGATCAAACAGGTTTCCTATGCCCCGTCGGTCTACACCTCGATCTACCACAATCGCTTCTACATTGCCGCCGGATTTCTCATTGTTTTGCTGATTCTGTTGCGACTGTGGTTCACCAAACCGGAGATCAAATCGTGGGGCGGTTCCACCTGGTTCTACGCCAAGCTGATCCTGCCGTATCTGTTCGGCGGGGTGCTCATCGCGGGGTTCCTTCTCGGTCGGCCTGGTCACGATGCCCTGATCCCGTCGGAGTGGATCAGCCGATTTGTCGGCGGGAATTCGTGGGCAGCCAACGCGTTTGCCAGCGTCGCCGGTGCGTTCATGTACTTCGCCACTCTGACCGAGCTTCCGATCTTGCAGGGACTGCAGGGTGCGGGGATGGGAGACGGCCCGGCACTGGCTCTTCTTCTTGCAGGGCCGGCGTTGTCGCTTCCGAACATGCTCGTCATCCGCAAGGTCCTCGGCACCAAGAAGACGTTGGCCTACATTGCACTCGTGTGCATCGCGGCGACGCTCACCGGGAAGCTGTTCGGAACGGTCGCGGGTCTGTAGCGCAAGAAGAACCAGCTGCAAAGGAGGAGACGATGAAGATTGAGATTCTGGGAACAGGCTGCCCGAAGTGCGAAACCGTCGCCAAAAACGTGGAACAGGCGGTCGCCGCGCTGGGCATCCAGGCAGAAATTGTCAAGGTAACGGACATTACAGAGATCGCCGCCCGCGGGGTGATGCTCACCCCGGCGCTGTCAATCGGCGGCAAGATCAAGGCCGTCGGCAAGGTGCCGACTGTGGGCGAGATCAAGGCGTGGCTGCAGTAGCTCGTGTGAGAGGTCTCTCACCCATCCCTGTATGAATGACTTTCGATAATTGAGAGGTGGATCACGATGAATGCAAAGAACCTGCTGACCGCAGCGCTGATTGTATTCGTTCTCGTCAGTTTGGGAGTGTTTGTTGCCAACGAGGCCGGGCGCCGTAGCGCCCTTTCAAACCAACAGGAAGCCACGGCGACGCAGGCGCCGGCGCCCACACAAGGAACGTCAGAGGAGATAACAGCCGCTACACCAGCGGTCGAAAGTGCCGGCCGGGGAGAAGCGGGTCGCGTGATCGCCTACTACTTTCACAACACGTCGCGTTGCCCAACCTGTCTCAAGATCGAGCGAACCGCCCGCGAAGCGATGGAGGAGACGTTTCTTAAGGATTTCGCATCGGGCAAGCTCGTCTGGCAGTCCCTGGACATGGAGAAGCCGGAGAACGAGCACTTCGCCTACGATTACGAGCTGGCCGCGCCTTCACTGGTCCTGGTGGCAATGGAGGGGGAAAGTGAAGTTGAGTGGAAGCGACTCGACGAGACGTGGACGCTCATCAGCAACAAGGAGGAGTTTGTTGTCTACGTAGTGGAAGAAACGAAAGCGTATCTCGGAGCCCATTGATGACTGAGTGGTTGGTGGGAGCGGGATCGGCCGTGTGGTTGGGGGTCCTCACGTCGATCAGTCCGTGCCCGTTGGCGACGAACATCACCGCGATCTCCTTTGTTGGTCAACGGGTGGGAAGGCCTGTCCGCGTCCTCTGCGCCGGGCTCCTATACACTGCAGGCCGTGCGCTCACGTACGCCGTACTGGGAGCGCTTCTTGTGTCGAGCCTGTTGTCCGCGCCGAGCGTCTCCCTCACTCTACAGCGGATCATGAACCAACTTCTCGGCCCCATCCTGATCCTGGTGGGGATGGTCCTCTTGGGCTTGCTGAGAGTTAACCTGCGTGGCGGTGGGGTGAGCGAGCGCATGCAGCGCCGGGTGGAACGATGGGGGATCTGGGGAGCGTTGCTTTTGGGAATCCTGTTCGCCCTGGCCTTTTGTCCCCTCTCGGCGACGCTCTTCTTTGGAAGCCTTATTCCGCTGGCAATCAAGAACGGATCGAGAGTGTTGATGCCCTCGCTCTACGGCGCGGGTACAGCTCTTCCCGTTATTGTTTTCGCTCTGCTGTTAGCCATCAGTGCTCACTCCATCGGGGTGGCATTTGATCGGCTGAGGCAGTTCGAGCAGTGGGCGCGCCGGGTGACAGGCACGGTGTTCATCGGCGTGGGGATCTATCTGTCGCTGGTCCACATCTACGGCGTGTTTTCCTAGAAAGGTAATTCTGCGATCAAGAACCGGTCCAAGCCGTGTCTGCTCAAGCACTTCAAGGGCACGCTCGAGGCCGGCGCGACACTCAAAGAACTGGCCTACATCATGGCCCTCGTCTTCCGCGAAAGTGCCGGCGGAGACGACTGCTGGACGCGCGATGCGCTGGGTGACGTACAGAAGCTGATGGCCGAGAACATCCAGTGTTGTCCCAAGTAAGCGAGCGGGTAACAGACGGCCCTACCTACGGGGGCGGAGGAAGTCTCACCACGCCCGCGCCATAGACGTTGTCCTTGCCCGCTGCTCCCAAGTCGTCTGCGTTGTCCTCCAGGAATTGCTGGAGCTGATCCGCGGTGTAGTTGGGGTAGGCCTGCTTGACGAGTACCGCTGCACCGGCGACGTGAGGGGCGGCGGCTGAGGTGCCGGCAAAGCCGCACAGCTCGGGGTCATCGCTTCCCGGATCGCCGGAGTAGGAGACCGTCTCCACGCAGGTTGGGGCGACGAGATCGGGCTTGATTCGGCCGTCCTTAGTCGGTCCCTGTGAACTGGTCTCCTCCAGCTGACGGCTTTGCCAATAGACCGATCCCACGGTCAACACACTAGGTGACACCGCCGGCTCGAAGTAGCTGATGCTGCCCGCTGCCACCGCGTGTTCGAGCTGCGGTCCGTTGGCCCAAACCAGGTCAAGATCCACGCTCTGGGCCGATGGCGCCTTCTCGATCACGAGATGATAGATCCCATCGTAGGGGATCTCGTCGAACAGCTCCTCCACGGGTCCATCGAGGGCATTGTCGTAGTCACTCTTCGCGACCACAAAACCATCATCATCGTACAAGATGAGTGAGTAGTCGTTGGTCGACGGCTGGCACGGATTCTCCCAACGCAGGACGATATCGAGGTATTCTCCTTCGTAGGCCTCGAAGGAGATGGAATCGTCGGTTGCCGTGAAGTCGTGCCGTCGGTCACCGTTTGGATCGTGGAAGCGCCCCTGCCAGTGGGATAGGCCGTCGTTTCCCGAGGCCACGACCAACAGGATGCCGTTTTGACGCAGTTTGGCGAAGGTCGGCTCGAAGTAACTCTGGCCGATGTCGAGGCACCACGCGTCGACCGTGATCGACGCCACGATCATCACGTCAACCCCCTGATCGATGAGCCACTCCAGCGCATCGATCATGTCCTCCTCCATGTCGGCGGCGATCAGGTAGAACTCAGCATCCGGCGCGATGTCGTACACAATCTCCGCCACCGCAGTGCCGTGTTTGGCGCCCTCAGGATCGTCGTCGGCAGCTCCGCTGACCGGAAGGCCAAACCCCTTGGTCGTGAGTCGCCCCGATGGTGGAAGTTCCACACTGATGAGCTGTTGGTAGCCGCGAAATTCGAAGTCCCAGATGGCTACCTTAATCCCTGCCCCCGTGTAGCCGGCCCGGTGCCACGCCGGCACTCCCATCACCGCCAAGCCCTGACTGGCCACGCCTCCGAGTTGATCAATCGGAAGCAACATGCAGCCAGTCACGACGAGAAGAAGCGTGATTCCAGCAGCAAAGAGGCTACTCCGCTTTCGCATACACTGCCCCCTTTTGTAACAGCCTATCGGCTCTATTGCGCCGTTGTCAACGTGCAATCAGAGGGCGAGCCTACCCAAGGCACAGTGGTCTTCGGAACGGATATTCGGGTTGAAGAGGTCGACTGAGACTTGGCGCACTACAGGTAGACGAAATAGCACACGTGCCAGGTCGTGCTCAGTGCCCATCCCGCTACCAGCGACGCGTTGAACACCGCAGCGATCCGTTTTCCTCTCATCAGGATGTAGAACGGCGCCGCGAGCGCCAGGATACGTAGCACAACCAAGAAGGCGAGCTCTGGGCTCTGATCCTTGAACCACGGCAGGTAGTACAGAGCGTGAATGATCATCCCCACGACCGAAAGGACTATGAAGACGTAAGGGTTGAGATTGTGAACGTGGGCCAGACGCGTGACCGACCGCATCCACCACCGGCCCGTATCCGCCACCAAACGGATGAATCGCGCTACTGGACTGCTATGTATCCAACCCATCTTGCTGCGTTCGCCAACTCCCCAAAATCGAATTTATCGCAATCAAGAGACCCCCTTTGGGGCTTGGGCCTCCGAGTCTTCGATGTATGTTCGCTCTTTTGGTAGGAAGGTGCAACCTTGCTCAGCTCTCGTATGGACTGAATATATAGTCCCAGTGTGGAGCGACAGTGATCAGGATGTGAAGATGTTGTGAGCTTCGCAGGCGGAGTCACGATATGTTGAGATTCCAGGCCGCGATTTCCCGCTGCCAGTTTGCCTCTAGGTCTGACAAGACGCGCACAGATAGCAGGAGCCACCGAGATAGGCGATCTTCTCGATCGGTGTGTCGCATTCAGGACAGGGCCCGCCCTTTGCCCTCTTGTCGAGGATCGGGACGTATCGACCGGGATTTCCGTATAGGTCCGGCTCGGTATCTCTTCCTGCGAGTTCGATCGCCTGGTTCATCGTTTCGGCGATGGCGTGATAGAGGTTCTGTTGCTCGTCCTGCCCGATGTCGGCCACCTTCCGCTTGGGGCTGAGTCGCGCTCGGAACAGGATATCCTGCAAATACCCGTTCCCAATGCCGGAGACGTTGCCCTCGTGGGTGAGAAACGCCTTGATCGGCTTGTTCTCACGCTTACCGTATGCGTCGAGGATCGACTCAAAACGCTTGGGCGTGAATTGCTTTTTGATCGGGGAGGAACCACGATGGCCCGCGTAGGGATGGTTCTCCACCTCCTGCGGTGTGAGAACCTGGGTGCATCCCCACATTTGGATCGTGATTGACAGTCGAGATTTGTCATCGAACGTGACGAGCATGTGGTGTTTCTTCGGCTGGGGCTCCTCGGAACGGTAGTAGCGGATGTGCCCGAACATCTCTCCGAGCAAGAAGATCTCTCCGGTGTCCAGTTGTGTAAAGATCCACTTGCCATCAGCGGTCACGTCATCCACGCGCACACCGGCGAGCTTGGTTGCGTATTGCTCCGGATCCAGATTGAGAAACATCCACTTCGGACGTTTCTCAGCGATCGAGGCTTCGACGATCCGCTTTCCGGCGAGTGCCTCGTTCATCTGTCGTGCAAGCGTCACCGCTTCAGGAAGCTCGATCATAGTCACTAGTAGTGTACTGCAGTACGGCCATGCAAGGAAGCACTTTCCTACGCGGTGGAATCCACAGGGATCTACAAACATTGGTTCCAAGTGGGCGTGCTCGCAGGGCAGGCTACTCAGCTTTCGTTGATTTCGCCGAAAGAAGCGTTCTGATAGAGGCCGCGGTCGGCCCGTTCGAGAGCCGTTGAGAACCCGACGGGGGCTTTAGGATCCCAAGAGGCAATGCCTGTTTTCAGCGATACGGCCAACGAAAGACCGAAATCGCATGTGTCGATAGCCTGTGTGATGCGGCTTGCAATCTCATTGGCTTGCTGTTCGGTTGCCTCTGGCATGACGACGAGAAACTCATCTCCACCGTAGCGAAAGAGGGTATCGGTCTTGCGGAGTTGTTTCTCCATAACCGCACCGGCCTTCTTCAGGACCCGATCGCCGACTACGTGACCAAAGCGATTATTCACCTCGCGAAAGGCGACAAGATCGATCATCAGAAGCGAAATGGGCTTTCCCGATCGGCGTGCCCGTGCCTCCTCCCGTTTGACCACTTCATCGAGGAAGCGCCGGTTATAGAGATGCGTCAACGGATCGCGGATTGCCAGTTGACTCAGCTTCCCGACTCTACTTCGGAGCTTGCGCTTCTCTGCATCTTTGGCAACCGCGGCAGACACAAGACCTGCGACCGATTCGCTCCAACTGAGCACGTCTTGGGTCAGGTTGGAGTTGTCGCTCCGTGCATAGGCGATGATCAGGCCGATGATCTTGGTAGCTCCGACGCGCAAAGGAGTGACGAGGAAGCAGTCCTTGCCTGAGGAGCGCGAGCAGGCTGAGTCCATGACGAACAGGCGGGAAATCACATCTGGAAGGTCGGCTCGTTGAAGGATGTACGAATGACCAACTCTGAGTGCCTCATCGAAGAGTCGTTTGGCATCTTCTGGACAGAGTGGTTTCTCGATCAATGCCGGCATCTCGGCGCGTTTGCGGCTGGAGAATCCAGCACCGTAGATCCGAATGCTTCGCCTCGCTTCTCCGCCGTACGGCCGGTCGAAAAGCAGAAGCCCCGCCTCTGTGAACAGCTTGGTGTTGGTGATCGCTGTTGCGACGTCGTCCAACACCTGCTCACAAACGTCTCCTGACAGGATGTGTTCTGCAATCATCGAGAAGGCGCTGTTGTGTCCGAGAGGGACGGCCTGACTCGGAGCTGAGGCTTCATGCGATCCTGCATTGCTGTGTTCCCGCTGCTCGATAGTTTGTCTGAGAGCTTCGACAACCTGCCCGTCGAACTGCGAGCCGACACTTCGTTGCAGCTCTTGGAGTGCAAACTCAACGCTGCGGGCCTTGCGGTAGGGGCGATCCGAGGTCACAACATCAAATGCCTCTACGGCAGCGATAATCTTTGCTTCGATAAGGATCCCCCCATCGACCAATCCATTGGGGTACCCCCGGCCGTCCGGGCGTTCGTGGGTTTGCTCCACGATCTTCGCAACGTCCTGTAAGAAGTCCGTTTCTTCTAGGATCTCTCGTCCCCAGGCAGGATGCTGCCTCATGAGTTTCCATTCGGCTTGCGTGAGCGTTCCGGGCTTTTGCAGAATCTCCTTGGGCACCCTGGATTTACCGATGTCGTGTAGGAAGGCTGCGTAGCTGATGCTTCCCATTCGCTCTCCCAAGAGTCCCAATCGCTCTCCGGTGGCGATTGCGAGGGTTTCCAGACGCCTGCAGTGTCCGTCGAGTGACTCGACGATCTCGAGCTTTCTCGCAATCTCGAAGAGATCGTTGACTTCCTCTCGCATAAGGTGGAATGCCGTGGGCGAACACACGTGAAGGAGCGACACCTCAGTAGCCGTCTTGAAATAAGACCGTTCCTCGATGAGATATCGCGCGATGTAGTCCCCACGACTAACCTGCCTGTGTGGGTCCGATCCTAGATAGGAGAGCTCTCCCTCTAGAACGAAGATAAACTCAAATTCCGGCCATTCCTTGGCCGAATCGACGTAGAACACGACGTCCGGGGGGATGTGCTCTGAGAAGACCTCCGTCCCGTGGCCTTTACCGAGCAAATGAGCCTTGTATCCCCCCACGCGTTCGATCCGATCGAGCGCATCGCCTGCCGTGAAGATAAATTGGTCTGTCATGATACATACCCAGCGTAGCCGATACAGGAGAAGAACTCAATTGGGACCTGTCCAACCATCGCAAAAGCAAGTGCACCAACGTTGATAATACGTGAAGAAAAGCGCTTAAGTCACGTTCCTAACTGCATAATAGCGCGGATCATTTATCCAAGGCCGGCCTGCTACAGCTCTTCCACGATCTCCTTCTCACTGTAGTGTCCAGTTTCACAATACTATTTGCAGGGGGCGGTCTGAAAGGCTGAGGAGAAAGTAGAGGGTCATCAGGGCAAGGTCACCAGGAATCCACAGTGAGACCTGGCAGGTCAGCCGCTGTACTGAGAAACCAGCGTCTCGAAATTGAGTTCGCTGCGGTGAGCGATGGAATCGAGGATGAAGCGAAACTGATAGTAACCGTAGCGGCTGGGATCGCGGGCCAGGGCCGCGTAGTTGGCGTTGAAGAACGCAGCGACCTCATCCCCTTCCGGTGTCGGATCGACGAGGCGGTGAAGCGCCGCTTCGAGCCGCTCTCCAAGGTGCAACAGCCGCTCCTCGCCGTCTGCTGCCCGCATGTGAAAGGCGACGGCGAAGTGATTCGCCATTGTCTCGGAGGAGTAATGATCGAGAGTGATCCCGGATTCCCGCTGGAACCAGTGCGTCAGTTCGTGTGCAACGAGGAACCAATTGAACAACGTCGTGAACAGCTCCTCCGCCCGTGCTTCGTTTCCGCTGAGGCTCACAAAGAAATCTCGTGAGGACCCCTCCAGCGAAGGCCAATAGGGGAGAACGATCTGCCCGGTTCTGTGATTGAAGTACGCCAGATTCGGTGTGTTCACGATCTCGATCGTGGGAACGTCGCTCGGCTCTCCTGTGACCTCGGTGATGACGGCGACGTAGTCAGAGACGATTCGTTCCGCCGCCGACTGAATCGCTGCGACGGAATCCATCACAAACGGAACCGCCAACGCGTCCTGAGCCACCGCCAACCCCACAACGGTGAGCGACGCACCCACAGCGATTAGCGCAGACCACCAAAAGCCACGCACGCTCATCGCTCTCCTCCTACAGTTGTCGGATACTCCCATACTACGCAGTATGGAACACACAGGGTAGGACCAACCGGTTTGTGAGGTAAGCCGGTGCAGGGACTGGAGGGCCGCATCACATACTTCCGCGGTAACTCAGGTGGTTGCCACCTGCAGGGCAATCTCCATCATGGCGGTGTAGCCCTTCTGGCGATGTTCGGCGGTGGCAATCTCCTTGGTAATCAGGCTGTCGCTGACCGTGAGAATTGAAAGACCATGAACACGATGTGCAGCCGTCAAGGTGTACAGCGCGGCAGTCTCCATCTCCACCGCCAGCACCCCATAGCGCGCCCACAGCTTCCAGGAGTCGGGATCGTCGGAATAGAAGGTATCTCTGGTCAGCACCGTACCCACCCGGACATCCACTCCCCGCTCACGGGCGGCCTCGTAGGCCTTACTAAGCAACTCGAAGCTTGCCGCCGGAGCGAAGTCGCAGCCGTGAAAACGGATGCGGTTGACCGCCGAGTCCGTCGAAGCCGCCTGGGCCAGAATCACATCCCCCAAATTCATGCCCTCCTGAAGGGCTCCGCAGGTGCCGATGCGGATCAGCCGTTTGGCCCCGTATTCGGCGATCAGCTCATGGACGTAGATTGAGATCGAAGGGATCCCCATTCCCGTTCCCTGCACCGACACCTTCTTCCCCTTATAGGTGCCGGTGAACCCGAGCA
>CAZMOL010000051.1:0-11707 GCA_964568045.1 uncultured Thermotogae bacterium | reverse complement strand
GCCCAACGGGTCACGGTCCCTCTCCAATAATCAGAGACAGGACCAGGTTGGACAGAATAACCGCTACAAATTCGAAGTCTTTCATCCCAAACAAACACCTTCTAGAACACGAATGAATAGTGTATATAGCAATTTTCCCCGTTTGTCAAGACCTCTTAGGTCGGAAGCCCAAGAAATCCTCACCTCCACAGGCATTACTTCCCCTGGCAGCGTTGCCACTCCTGAACCGCCACCCTGGCAACCAGAAGCTGCTTGACAACCCCGGCCAACTCCGCTAGGATGGCAGAACAGGACAAGAAAAACTATGGTGCTGCACACGAATGAGACTTTGAGCAGAAGACATGTAATCCGTTACTTCTACTTTATTATGTGGTGGGTCGGGTCGTAGCGCAAAGAGTGCGTTACCAAACCCGAAAACCGGAAGCCAAATGGCTTGCGGTTTTCTTTTTTGGAGGTGAGAAGCGTGCTGACTGTCGAGAAACTCTCGAAGCGCTTCGGTGGATTGCGGGCGGTAGATGCCTGCTGTTTCGCCGTTGAACCGAGTACGATCACTGGCCTGATTGGTCCGAATGGGGCCGGTAAGACCACCCTGTTCAACCTCCTCACCGGTTTTCTCAAACCCGATAGTGGAGAGGTCCGCTTGGAAGAAGAGAACATCACAGGATTACCTCCCCATCGCGTGTTCCATAAAGGAGTCTGCAGAACCTTCCAGATTCCGCGTGAGTTGAAGGAAATGACGGTCCTGGAGAACCTGATGATCGTGCCACCCCAACAGGTTGGCGAAAAGATCTGGAACCCGTTTTTTCGGCCACGAAGGGTGCGCGAGCAGGAGCGTGAAATCTGTGCAAAAGCGCTTGATGTCCTTGAATTCTTGCAGCTTTCCCATCTAAGAGACGAGTACGCGGGAAGTCTATCCGGTGGCCAGAAGAAGCTTCTGGAACTGGCTCGAACAATGATGGTAGATCCCAGACTGGTTCTGCTCGATGAGCCAGGGGCCGGAGTGAATCGAACCCTCCTGAAACACCTGGCCAACGCCATCCAGAGATTGTGTGCGGAAATGGGCACAACGTTCCTTGTCATTGAACATGATATGGACTTCATAATGCGGCTGTGCACTCCGGTCATCGTGATGAGCGAGGGTCGCAAACTTATGGAAGGAACTCCAAGCGAGGTCCAAACAAACAAAGAGGTCCTGGACGCCTACCTTGGGGGGCAGTATGTCGCTGTTGATGGGTGAGGCGATCCACAGCGGCTACGGAGACATGGAGGTGCTTCACGACGTTTCCCTACACATAGATGAAGGAGAAATCGTGTCGATTATCGGCCCAAATGGGGCCGGGAAGTCGACACTTCTGAAGACAATCTTCGGGTTGCTCAAACCGACGAAGGGAACGGTTACCTTCAAAGAAAGTAGTATTACCGGACTGGCACCCGATCAGATCGTCCGCTTGGGGATGGCCTACGTCCCCCAGGTGGAAAACGTCTTTCCTTCACTATCTGTTCAGGAGAATCTGGAGATGGGTGCCTTTATCCGCAAGGATGATTTCAGCGAGCAGTTGGGAGAGGTCTTTGACCTCTTTCCCCTCCTCAGAGAACGACGGCGGCAGCGGGTGGGAAAGATGAGCGGGGGCGAACGGCAGATGGTGGCCATGGGTCGGGCGCTGATGCTTGATCCGAAGCTTCTCCTGTTGGATGAGCCCTCAGCGGCACTGGCACCGAACCTGGCTGCGATGATCTTTGATCGCATAACAGCGATCAATCAAACGGGTGTAGCGATTCTCATTGTGGAACAGAACGCTAAGGCATCGTTGAAGCTTGCTGGTCGTGGATATGTTCTAGCTAGTGGGGAAAACCGGTTCGAGGATACGGGAGAAAATCTCCTAGCCAACGAGGAGGTAGGCCAGCTCTATCTCGGAGGATAGGCACATGTAAGACAAATGGAGATATTGGCGCAAATTCCTCAATTGATCGTCTATGGACTCATCTCTGGGGCTATTCTCAGTTTGGGAGGGATCGGACTCTCACTGACCTACAGTATTTTAGGTTTCGCTAATTTTGGTCACGGCGACCTGATGACGGTTGGGGCCTACTTATCCCTAGCTTTCCTGGCTCTGACAGGGAAACTCGGGATTTCCAACAACGGTTTCCTTGGCTTGTCGTTTGGCGGGGGCATGCTGATAGCCATGGTGCTTACCATGGGTGCCACTGCAGGAGCAGCTGTGCTTCTTGATCGGTTGATTTATCGTCGTTTACGGAAGGCCCGCCCCGTATTACTCCTCATGGCCTCAGTGGGAGTGGCATTCGTACTACGGAATGCAGTCCTATTCTCAGCGGGTCCAGACTCCATGTACTATTCCTCGCGCATCCAACGAGCAATGGTCTTGTGGGGAATACGCGTGAAACCAGATCATTTCTTCATTTTGACTGTCGCCCTTTTGTGTGTTGTCTCTGTCTGGCTTTTCTTAACGCGCACAAAAATGGGTAAGGCCATGAGGGCAATGGCTGACAATCCCGACCTTTCCAAGGTCACCGGGATCAATACCGAACGTGTAGTGATGTGGACCTGGGTTATTGGAGCAGCGCTGGCTGCAATTGGAGGTACCCTTGCCGGGATCGAGAATAAGCTGATTCTCCCAGAGCTCGGCTGGCAAATGCTTCTTCCTCTTTTTGCTGCTGTAATCCTGGGCGGCATTGGTAACCCCTACGGAGCCATGGTTGGGGGAATGGTCATAGGGCTTTCAGGGGAAATCTCCACAGCCTTTATCTCTACCGCCTATAAGCCGGCGGTGGCGTTTGCAATCTTGGTTGTTATGCTCCTCTTTCGCCCGAAGGGATTGTTCGGAAAGTACTGATGGAAACAGCGATTGGAGTACTCAACTATCTGTCGTTCTTCGGTGTCACCGCGGGGATCTTCGCGGTGCTTAGCCTTGGCCTGAACGTCCAATGGGGATACACGGGATTGTTCAATATCGGCATCGCTGGGTTCTTCGCCATTGGGGCCTACACGTCAGCGTTAATCTCGGGCCCGCCGCCAGGGCCCGTGGATTGGCGTATTATTGGCGGATGGGGCTTGCCTTTTCCACTGGGCGTTCTGGGAGCTTGCACGGTTGCGGCATTAGTCGCGCTCGGGATTGGATTCCTTACTCTCAGGCTGAAGGAAGACTATCTCGCGATCACCTCAATAGGAATCGCAGAGATAATCCGTTTGGTCATTAAGAATGAGAGCTGGCTCACAAACGGAGTCGTGGGCTTCACGAACATCCCGTCACCACTGCGCCAGCCGATCCTCAACGGCGTCAACGGTCTACTGAGCTCCCATCCGGAGTATCCGAACTGGCTCTCTCGTCTATTTGGGAATGCATATATATGGTTTTATCTGATCTTCGTAGTATTGATGATTCTAGTTATTTACCTCCTCCTAGAGCGCGCACTTCACTCCCCATGGGGGCGCGTCCTTCGAGCCATTCGAGAGGATGAAGTGGCAGTCGCAGCGCAAGGCAAGAATGTATCTGCCTTTAAGCTTCAAGCATTCGTTCTTGGCGCAAGCCTCATGGGGCTGGCGGGTAGTCTGTATGCCCACCATGCCCGGTATCTGAGCGTGGCAAAGTTCGAACCGTTCTACGGCACCTTCATTGTCTGGGTGATGTTGGTGGCTGGAGGGTCGGGGAACAACAGAGGGGCGATTCTGGGGTCGCTCTTCGTGTGGGGACTTTGGGCAGGCACGGACTTCCTAACGATGTCTCTTCCTTTGTCGGACACCAGAGCCGCTGCTCTGCGGGTTGCCTTGATCGGGTTGTTGCTGATCCTGGTGTTGCTGCTGCGCCCGCGCGGCATCTTGGGCGAGAAGCGCTTTGTTTCCCGCTTGCTTAATAAATAGATAAGAAAAGGGGGCCGCGGAGCGGCCCCCACTTTTCGTGCAAGCCGAGCAGTCTCAATTGCCGACTACAATCACATAAACCGTGCGCACTTTACAGTCTTTGACAGCCCAGATGTCAATGGCTCCACTCGTTACGTCACCGTTTTCATCCCACTGGATCGGGCCCGAGACACCTTGGTAGTTGATGGCTACCCCTTGAGCAATCAGCTCAAGCGCCCTTGCAAACTCACCGTAGGTGACTTCTTCGCCTGGCGCGTTGGCCACGTCACGCAGTTTGGCCTGAATGGCGGGTCCGGAAGCTTCGCCGGCCAACTGCATGGCCAGCGCGAAGCTGACCACAGCATCGTAGGCCTGTGGGTGGTAGGGGATCCCCTTCAGCTCGCCGTATGCAGCGGTGAAGTCAGCGTCAAACTCGGCACGCACACCCACTTCCAGGGATCCGGGAGCGGTGCCGAAGCTCCCCTCCAAATACTGCTCGGAGCACGGACCTTCCTCAGGGCACGCCAGTCCTGGTGTCACCGGCGCTCCCTTCATGCCGTCAGGGAAGATCCACTCCCCTTCGTATCCCTGTTCGATGGCCGCAGAGATGATCTTGTTTCCGTCCTCTGGATACCCGATGAGGTTGATTGCATCCGGAGATGCTTGCAGGGCTTGCTCCACCTCACCCCGGTACGAGGGCTGGCTCTCCTCGTACGCAATCATGGCGACCGACTCGTGATCCTCGTCTTCGAACGCTTCCTCAAAGAGCGCAGCCAATCCTTTACCGTATGCGTTGTTGGCGTAGATCGTTGCAACTTTCTTGTACCCGAGGTTTCTCGCCAGCCCAGCCAGTTCAGGAGCCTGGAGGGCATCAGAAACACACGTACGGAAGACGTAGTCACTGTCCGCGAGCCCTGTGATTCCAGCATCGGTAGAGGTAGGGGAAATCTGGGGTACCTGAGCGGCCGAAGTGACTTCCGCCAGTGCAATCGTTATCCCGCTGGCGAGACCTCCCACTATGCCGACCACGCCGTCCAGTTGGATCATCCTTGTCGCGGCGTCGGTTGCCACATCTGGAGCATTGGCCGAATCGCTCAGCACAACCTCCAATTGCTTGCCCAATACTCCACCCGCCGCATTGATCTGATCTACAGCAAAGTTGAGTCCGTTTATGATATCGACGCCGTAGGGAGCAAGCGGACCGGTCAAGGGAAAAATCGCACCGATCTTTATCGTCTCAGCTCCGACAGCGGCAATGGTCAACCCCAATATCAGCCCAATTGACAGTACAAAAACCAATACTCGTCGCATGTTTACCTCCCTAGATTCTTACACAAACCTGCTACAACACCTCCAAAAGTTCGTAAAGGCAGTCACCTCCTTACTCGACCTAGTGGATAAGGCCACCAAAAAAACAAAACTACAGGCATTTGCCTGTAGTTCTCTCGCCCACCGTTTCCTAAGCCGCTTTAGCCGCTTAGGAGCGGGCGGGCGCAAACAGAATCCAGTACATCAGGCACAGGGCATCAATTTCCACAATATCAATCTCTCTTTGATACCCTTTTGCCCTAATCACAGTAATCTGCAATTATACATGATTTTCCTCACCTGTCAAGGGCAGTGCTAGATCCCGTCTGTACTAACGGGTTTTGGTGCTTCTGTTGGAAATGGGTGGCATTCGACAGAATCTACCCTCTTTCTGCTGATACGAAAAGGAAGAACATACCAATTTTGTCTGAATGCTTACAACTGTGGTAGCCTTTTGCCAATCACATAGCTCTCCACGATAACGTCAAAGGAGGAGGGATGGCGCGATATACATTCGTGGGTGTTGTTCTCGCCGTGGTGTTGGGTAGTGCTCCCTGCATGATATGGGCTTGCACGAGCTTCGCTGTGTACTCGGGCAGGACGCTCTACGGCATGAATTTCGACTATCCACCGTGCGAGCTGCAATTCTCCTTGGAGGAACACAGAGCCGGGTGCGTGTTCATCGGCAGCTTCTGGATGGGTGACCACTACGGCCGGACAGTTGGAATGAATGACCAGGGGTTGTTTGCGTCATGCCAAATGGTATTTCCAGCGCAAGCCAGCGCCGAAGAGCCTAAGGCCGATGAGCTATACATCTGGAATGCCTTCTACGATGGGCTTCAGAGCTGCTCGCGGGTGGTGCAGGTCTCCGACTTCATCGCCGAAAAGCGCTTGGTCCAATACCCCAGCCTGGGTCTGCACAATCTCTATGCCGATCCTGAAGGGAGTGCAATGGTCATTGAGTCCGGCGAGTCCGGCAACGTCGTCACGGCGAGCGACGGCCCGTTCATGGTGATGACCAACTTTCCAAACGGTGATTTCCGGGGCGTGGACTATCGTGAGGTACACGGCGACGGCGCGCATCGGTATAAAACCGCCTACGCAACCATCGAGAAGCGCTTCGACAACTTCGACGTGGATGACGCCCTGGACGTTCTGCGGCAAACCGCTCAGTCTACGGGTAGCTTTCCGACCCTGTATTCCCTTGTCTTCGATCCCACAGCACGTGAGATCTACATCGCCGTCGAACGTGATTTTGATCACATTTGGAGGGCCTCGCTCGACGAGCGAACGATCGAGTCATTCCAGGGGTTCGATGAGCCAATCAACCTGCCAATGGGCTCTGAAGGCATCCTCGCCTCCACTCTGCAAGGCTACGTACCCACGCAAGCACAACCGAGCTGGCAGAGGCCCGCGCTGGCCATCACTGCCCTGCTGGTAGTCGGTCTCGGATTGGCCCTATTGCTCATGCGCAAGTAGCGTCCCTCGACTTCTGAGCTTGAAGGCAACTCCGCTCAGCCAGTTGGATCAGTCGTTAGGCGAAGGCAGCTCGTCAAGGAATGCAGCGTATTCGTCGACAAGCTCCGAATAGTCGTTCAGCGCGTTGCGACCTAGTGGTGAGAGCGCGTAGAGCCCACGGTCGACTCGCTCAAACCATCCGTAGACGTCCTTGTAGAGAATCGAAGTAGTTTTGGACCCGGTATCGAGAGCGCGGAGCTGCCGCGGGGTGAGTGGACCGTAGCGTTCCAGGCAACACGCGATGTGGATCGCGCTCTCGCGGTAGGCAGTCACGAGTTTTTGCCGCGTGCTTCCACCCTGATTGCGATTGCCGCTTCGGCCGATCATCTCTTCCAGCACAGCCAAACGCTTATGCTTCAGTCGTCTCTTTCGATAGGGGGAAGGATGACTCACTACCTTGACCTGCGGCCTCGCACGCTGCAGATCGACAACGATCAATCCAAGCTCCAGCCGGCGCAGGAGTTTCCTGATTCCGTGCCAGCGGCTTCCTCGACGCAGATCGAACGGCCCGGGAAGGGCCACGTAGACCGAGTCAGTGATCCGCTGCCGGTCGATTGCCTGGATCAGCAGGTCGACGCTGCAGCGCCGTTTAAGCTCGACGATGACCAGTTCGCCGCCCTTGTAGGCGACAACGTCACAATCCGCCACCTCCGCCCGCACCGTGTACCCTTGGGACACGAGATAATCGCGGATTGGTCCGTAGAGATCCGTCTCGCGCAGCGGTTGTGATGTATTCGCAATCATCGATTCCACCCAGAAACGCTGTACAGTCTACCGGATGCAGATTATCCGTGTCAGATAAGGGCTTACGCGATTGCGGCACAGCGCGCGATGCCCCGGCACGGTCGGAATTTGGCAAGACACGACGTTGCCGGAGTACCGCCGTCTCAGCGTCACGCACTGTCCATCTCTCGCTTAAGGACCCCGGTCAAACAGCCGATGCCGCCGGCCGCCTTGAGCAACTCGTCCACCTCGACCGTTTGGAAGTCGACCCCAGCGTCTTCATAGAACGCTTGGGTAACGGGATTGCCGGTCGACATCAGGATTCGCCGGGGGCCGAGCACCACGACGTTGAGGGCCATCCCATGAATCGCTTCGTCTTCGTCAGGAGAAAAGAGGATTGTCAGGCCACGTGTCCGTAGCGCCTGCACCGCGGCGTAGGGCACACGGCCCGGCCACGCCACCACCAGATCCCGGTCGAGGATGCGAAACGTGCCCATCAGATGCATGGCGCCGAAGGGAAGCCCGGCAAGAATAACCTCAACCCCCATCCCCTCCAACAGATGCCTCACTTGGGCCGCACCCTCCGCATTGGTGCGCAATCCAGTACCGAGCAAAACTGTCTTTGGATCGACCCACGTCGCGTCGGCGCCCTCGAAGGTTCCGGTTCCGCGCACACTGCCGAGAATCGGGATGCCCAGATCGGCCAACCGCCGTGCGACCCAGCGCTCTTCTCCCGCACGCACACTGGACGCGGGCCGACCAAGGATCGCCCCTTCCGGCGTCATGAAGAACAGGTCGGCGACGAACATCAAATTGGGTGGCGGCGTTTCGGGTGGGTCGACGTAATGCACTGCGATTCCCGCATCACTGTAGGCACGGGACAACGTGTTGTGCTGGGCCAACGCGCGGTCGAAGTCGACCAACTCGAACATGCTGGCCGCGTTGGGATCTGTGACGGCCTCCAGCTCCGGGCCGGGCCGGTGCAGCAGTACCGCCTTCAGGGGTTCCCATTCCGTCTCGATGCCGCATGCTCCCCACAGCCGCCCGATCTCGTCGCGCAGGGACGCCGAGCGGGGCGACCACCCGGCACCACCGTAGGCTGCGCTTGTGCGTTTGCTGACCATGTGCCCTCCTAGCCTGCGCAGTTCAATCGACGAACTGATTGTACCATCGGCACTCCTCCGGTTAAAACGCTAACCGATGCACATCCTCATCGGACTATTGATCCGCTTCGAGGCGTTTTCCCATGCCGATGACGTCGTCTGTCGCGTAGCCGATCGCCTCATAGAACGAAACGACGTCCACGTTGGACGTCCTTAACTGAAGGTTGATCTTCGGGCAACCAAGGACTCTCAACCGCGATTCCACCTGTTCGACCATGCGGCGGCCGATGCCTCTTCGCCTCAGATCGGGGGCCACTGCCAGGTAGTTGATCCAACCGCGGTGGCCGTCGTATCCGGCCATGATCGTAGCCACCAGCCGCTCCCGAGCGAGGCCCACCAGGAACAGATCGGCCTGGACCTGGAGTTTGCGTTGGATGTCCTTGTGTGGATCGTTCCACGGCACGACAAGACCGCAGTCCTTCCACAGCTGGATGACCGCCTCCTCGTCCGACGCTCGGTAGGCTCTGATCTCAAGATCGCTCGGCGGCATGATCTCCTCTTGTCAATGATAGTATTTTCCATTCACCTTGTCATCAGGCCGAAATCAATCAGGAATCAGGGTCAATTGCCTAGGGATGGGAATCCTACCACGCGTTGGCGTGTATTCTCTCATCGACGCGGATCTCCTTCTGCGTCGTTCGCTCCGTCGTCGTTTTCGGATAGCCCAACGCGATGGTGCACGGAATCTCGTAGTCCTCGGGCACGCCGAGAAAGCGCTTTATCGTCTCCCTCTCTTCCTCAAACGGAATCCGCGTCACACCGAAGATCCCTTCCGATGCCGCCGCCACCAGAATGTTCTCGATGCAGCACCACATCGATGCGAAGGCGTTCAAGGAAGACAGCGACTCCGGCTGAAGCAGCTCTGTCTGTTGCCGAAAACAGGGGATGATCAGACAGCCCGCCTCCATCAGCATGGAGGACTGCTTGGGGATCGCGTCGATGTACATTTCGCGCTGCTCCTCATCGGTTATCCCCCACGCATCAACAATCTTCGTCGCCTCCTCCTTGTTTCTGGATGTAACCGTCTGCTCGAGCAGTTCCTTCCGTTTCGATCTGTCCTGAAGAACGACGAAGTGCCACTCTCGCAGATGATTGTGCAACGGCGCATCGAACCCCACCTCAATCAACCTACTTACCACATCCGCGCCGATCTCTACTGGGTCGAAATCCCGAATCGTCTTTCGTTTCGCCATTGCCTCGTAGACGTCCACGCAGCCTCCTTCGTCCTGACTTTCTAAGACTCTCTGTTCACCCGGTATGGGCGGCGCTGAGATTGTCGAAGATACGCTTCAGGTACCTTTCAAACTCGTCGACTTCGGGCTGCGAGAACCCGGCGTAGAATAACTCGGTCATCCGTTGTGACACCCGGATGTAGACCTTGTGCCACGCCTTATCCTTGGCCGTTCGCTTGATCAGAATCTTTCGCCGGTCGTCTTTTGAAGCCACTCGCGTCAAGTAGCCCGCGTCCTCCAATCGATCCAGCATGCTGGTGAGGGTCGATTTCTCGAGCGACGTCTTCCTGGCAAGCTCCGTAATCGGTATTCCGTCGTTTCTCCACAACACGAACATGATTCTGCCTTGAGCCGGATTGATCTCGATCTCGCATTCCTTAAGCATCCTGGAGAAGATCCGACCCGCCAGCTGGTGAATCTTGGCGATCAGAAATCCGCCCTCGCTCTGCGTCTTCATGCGTCTCCCAACGTGAACTCAAATCGCGACGATTCGTACCAGCCCGCGGCACGCTTGGGATAAAGGCGAAGCACGGTGTAATCTGGATCGCCAGACCCGGCCGGGTAGTAGCGTTCCCACCCCTTGTTCCACAGCGCCTTCTTGACCTCTGGGTCTTCCACGATTTCGATGTCTCCGGCCAACATCACACCGCGGAACTGCTTGGGATTGCAGTAGTAGACCGACACCCGCGGATCGCCCTCGATCTGGTGAATCTTGCTCGATGAGGTATTCGTTGAAACGTAGATCATCAGATCGTCGCGATGTGGGGCAAAGAGCGGGGCTTGCCCCGGGAACTGCTCCCTGTTTCGCAGGTTGAACACCACCCTCGTGTGCGGGTAGCCGTCCGCGCCGATCGTTGACAAGTACGCTACATCGGCCGTCTCCATCAGTTCCACGCACGCACGCTTCAACTCGTCACCGTTCATTTGGACCTCCTATCTTCGACATGTCATTCTATAACGAATAGTACGATATAAAATCACATCCGTCAAGCAACCTTCCCCGTCAAGAACCTTGAGCAACCACAGGTCGAAATCCACTACGTGAATGCCATCACGCCGCTACGTGGGTGGATTGATCTTTGCAGACTTGCGCGGAACCCGTCGCCAAGACAACTAGCGATAGGCCTCACGACGATGCTTGATACGGTAGATGTGAACCGTCCTGGCGGAGTCATCCACTGTGTAGAGAATGCGCCGGTCACCGACTCGCAAACGATAATGGGGAGGCTTCAGATCTCTTAGTTTTCGAACCCCTCTCGGCCGAGGGGCTTTCCCCAGACGGAGCAAGCCCTTTCGCACTCAGCGGACCGCCGCAGAATCAAGTCCCCTGAAGTCTCGTTGGGCTGTCTGCTCCAAGACAACACAATAAGAACTCATTCCACAGCGGGGCGGCCTTCCGCTTTCAGCATTCGGAGAAACTCGCGCAGCTCAATGGCCTTATTCGGATCGGATTGAGCAATCGCCTGCTCCAGGTCGGTCGCGTCCTCGAAATCCTCAAGCAACTCGAGGACGACCTCATCGGGAAGCTGATCAATAAGCTGCTTAACGCGCTCCTTGACGGCACTCATTTAGCTAGAGCTCCTTTCCAGGTTCATTACAACGCAAAAGGCCCCATCGACAGCGCGGCATCGGCGAGCGCTTGGTGCGCGAAATCGAGCATTGGTTCTCCCAGCGCGGCATCGACCTCATCGAAGCCAAAGTCGCCATACGGAGTAAAGAACCCCGCAGCAAGCTGCGGGGCATTGAAGGGCAAGAAGCTAGATGTCTAGACGTAGTTGGTCTTTATGCCACAGTGCGATGTAGCAGTGTGTTGTACCATAGATAACGTCGCACACAAGGTGCGACGCTACACTCATCTTTTCGTAACAAGCTATGCGGGTGTCAAGGGGGAGTAGGGGCGGTTATCT
>CAZMOL010000050.1:7737-13151 GCA_964568045.1 uncultured Thermotogae bacterium | reverse complement strand
GTGGTACTCATCAAGCATGCGTTCCGAAACGCGCTGGCGCCTGTGGTCACGAACATCGGATTGCAGGTCGGGACGATCTTTGCTGGAGCAGTGCTCACCGAGACGACGACCGCCTGGCCTGGGATTGGTCGCTTGATCTACGATTCGATTCTCCGTCGCGACCAGTCCGTTGTATTTGGGTTGGCTCTGTTCATGGCCACCTGCTACATGGTTTCCTACCTTTTTGTGGACTTGTTGTATGCGTACATCGACCCGAGGATCACCTATGATTAGTAACAAGAACGACACGCTGTTACGAGATAGTCTTCTGTCCCTCCTCCTTCCCGGCTTGGGTCACGTTATTCGCGGTTGGTGGCGAAAGGGGCTGTTGCTATGGTTCGTCGTTGCTGCATTGGGCGGAACGCTGTACCTGGCCGTGGTGAGGGGTCGGCTTGCGTGGCTGGCCGGGCCGTCCGAGTATTGGTTCTCAACCAGCATGTTGTTCCTTTTTTTCGTCATTCTTTGGCTGTGGGCATTCTTTGACCTGCGCCGGCTAGTTCGTGCAAGAGACGTGGAGACTTATGTACAGGGATACTGGCAGATTGTAGGCAGAAGATTCTCCAAAGACCCCAAGGGGATGATCGGCCTGGGGATTGTTCTGATCGTCTGCTTTGTGGCGGTCTTTGCTCCTTTCTTCGCAAACGGGAACGCCCTCAGGATGGAGCTTGTGAACTTCCTTGCTCCACCGTCGGCGGAGCACCCACTGGGAATGGACAATTTCGGACGGGACGTCCTGGATCGGCTCATCTTCGGCTCTCGTGTGGCGTTGGGCATCGGGGCAGTAGCCACGCTTCTCAACATGGTGTTCGGCGGTTTTCTGGGATTGATCGGCGGATACTTCCGTGGCGTGCCCGATGCAGTGATCATGCGGGTCCTTGAGATCGTCAATTCAATCCCTTTCCTCGTGTTGGTCCTTCTCATTGTGAGTCTATGGGGGGCGGGCATCGCCACCCTCATCATTGTCTTGGGTGTTTTCGGCCTGCAGCCGGCGCGGATCATCCGCAGTGAAGTCCTGTCGGTGCGCGAGGAGGATTACATTCTGGCGGCGCGCGCCGTCGGTGCGCCCACCCTTCGGATTATCATTCGTCACGTGCTTCCCAACGCGATCGCCTCGCTTCTCGTCGTCACGACAATGACGATCGGGGTGAACATCATCGTGGTGGCAGGTTTGAGCTTCTTGGGATTTGGGGTCAGGCCGCCGATGCCGTCGTGGGGGGCGATGCTCCAGCAGGCACAGGAGTTCATGCGCAGCGCGTGGTGGATGTCCATCTATCCGGGCTTGTGCATCATCATCACGGTCTTTGGTTTCAACATCCTGGGCGACAGCCTGCGTGACGTCCTCGATCCGAGGCTCAAGTAGATCGAATCTTGGTAGAATCGGTCTCTTCACGTTTTTCTTTCACCGAGCGCGTAAAGACAATCGCGTTGCCTTGAGAGAAACTCACCTTGATTGGTTCGGCCAGATGAAGTTTGTTTGTCGCCTCGTTGGCTAGGGCGCGGAGCGGTCCTACTGAGCTTTCCAGGTGAACTACGGTTGATTCACCGCGGTACTCCCACCCGGCTACCCTTGCTGGGATGGTGTTTACCTCTCTGTCATCGAGTCGAAGATGCTCTTCCCTGACAAACACGGCCACGCGATCTCCTTGATTCACTGCTGCGCCGCGGATGGTGGTGTTGAACAAGACGTTACCTACGTGGACTTGAGCGCACTCCTTCTCGATGGCAACCACAACCCCTTGGAGCTGATTCGACCGGCCAACAAACGATGCGACAAACTGGCTTTGTGGATGCGCATAGACTTCCTGAGGAGTGCCTATTTGCTCAATGTTCCCGAGGCTCATTACAGCGATCCGGTCAGAGATTGCTAACGCCTCTTCCTGATCATGCGTCACGTAGATCGTGGAAAGGCGAAGCTCGTGTTGGATGCGGCGGATCTGTGTACGGAGTGACTCGCGCAGTTTGGCATCGAGCGCGGACAGGGGCTCATCGAGAAGCAGAAGGCGCGGATGGGAAGCAAGGGCACGCGCCAGGGCGACCCGCTGCCGCTGCCCGGCTGAAAGCTCGGCCGGTTTGCGGCGTTCGAACCCCCGTAGGCTCACGAGTTCGAGAAGGTCACCTACCCGGCGTTTTCTGTCGATGTGGCGGTTGAAGCGGATCCCGTAGGCGATGTTCTTTGTCACGCTCATGTGGGGAAAGAGGGCGTAGTTCTGAAAGACGAACCCGATGTGCCGCTTCTCCGGCGGTACTCGCAGGATGTCTTTCCCATCGAGAAGGATCTCACCGGCATCGGGGCGGTCGAACCCGGCGATAAGGCGAAGCGTCGTCGTCTTACCGCAGCCGGACGGGCCGAGCAGGCTCAAGAACTCTCGCCCTTCAAGCGCGAAGCTCACCGCGCGTAGTGCCGCGATACTGCCAAATGACTTATCGATTCCATTCACTGCGAGCTTGGGCACTTTGAGCCTCCTTGTAACTCCTCTCCCAGCCGGTCGATCACCAGGAAGGAGAAGGCTGTGACCGCTATGAGGACCACCGCCATGGCGCTCGCCGCTCCGAACTGGCGCGCCGAGAGGAGGCCGTAGACCGCCACCGGGATCGTGGAGAGTCCGGGCCGCATGAGTATGATCGTCGCTGACATCTCCCCTATGCTGAGGGCGAACGCGAAGACCGCAGCGACGAGCACCCCCCGAGCGATCAAGGGGAGCTCTACCTCGAAGAAGGCTCGCAGCCGTGACGCACCAAGGGAGCGGGCCGCCTCAACGAGCGTCGTATCGAGCCCTTCCAGGACCGGACGCAGCGCCCGCACGACGAACGGGTACGTGAGGACAGCGTGCACAAGGGCGATGGCGACGAGGGTTCCACCAAGGTGAAGCGGTGGTCCAGAAAACCCGCGCAGGACCGCAAACCCAACCGCCACCGAGGAGACGGCAAGCGGTGCCATTAGCAGGGCCTCGACGATACGTCGCCCCGAAAGGCGGCTGCGAACGGCGAACCACGCGACGACCGTCCCTATGGGAAGGGAGATCAGGGTAGAGATCCCACCAACGAGTAGGCTGTTTGTCACCGTGTGCAAGGGGGAGGAACCGAGAAACGGGTTGTAGCGAGGGGAGACGAGCTCCCAATAGTTCGCAAGCGTCCAACCTCCGCCAACGCGGAGAGAGTCCGCCAGGATGGAGACGATCGGCCCGAGGAAGAAGACCGCGGCAAGGAGGGAGTAGACCAGCAACAGCCCCTTCCCCAGGGTCAGGCGCCCGCGAAAGAAGGCGCGGGTGGGGGCCTCCCTCTCCCCGCGTGATAGAAACGCGAAGCGCCCCTCCGCCCGCAGGTAGATGTAGGAGAAGGAAAGAGAGAGGGCCATCTCCACCAGAATCAGGGCAGAGCCGAGCCGGTAGTCAAGTAGGGTGCGGATGAGGGTGTAGATCCCGACCTCGATTGTGGCGTAACGCGCACCACCGAGCGAGAGGACGATGGGAAACGAGAGGAAGGTGAAGACAAAGACCAAGGCGGCGCTACTGAACAGGGCCGGAGCGAGGAGGGGAAGGGTGATCCCTAAGAATCGTCGCAGCCTCCCCGCACCGAGAGACGTCGCCGCCTCGTCGACCGCCGGATCGAGCCCCTCCCACGCGGCACTGACCATCCGCATGACGATCGGGGCGTTGTAGAAGGCATGTGCGAGCACGATCCCAGAGAGCGAGTAGAGAAGCCGCAGCGGAGGGCCGGAGAGATCGAATAGTTCCATCAGCCATCGGTTAAGGTACCCGCTGTTGCCGAAGAAGAGGATGAATCCCAATGCAACCGCAATTGCGGGCAGCACAAACGGGACCACGGTCAACGAGCGGATCGTCCTCTTCCCGGGAAACTCATACCGGGTGAGTAGATACGCGCCGGGAAGGCCAATCGCAATGCTCAACAGGGTACTCAAGGCTGCCTGCTCGATCGTGAACCAGATGAGGTGCAGGAAGTAGCGATCGGAGAGGACGTCGAGCAAGGGGGAGAGGGTCAACCTCCCCCCCTCGATTAACCCGCTCTTTAAGATCAAGCTGAGCGGATAGTAGAAGACAAGGGCTAAGAACCCCAGCGGCACCGCCAGGAGGACGAGCCCGCCTTTTCTCACTGTGTCGTGATCACCCGCGCCCAGTCGTGGAGCCACTCCTCCATCCGCTCACCGACCATCGCAATGGGGAGCATCAGCGCATCGGACGGGACGATGGCATACTCCTCATACTCAGGAGGAAGGACGGCTTGCGCGTTCGCCGGGAACATGATCTCCGTTTTTGGGAGGAGCTCCTGGATCTCCTCGGACAAAAGGAGGTCGATGAACCCCTTGGCGAGTTCCGGTTGATCGGTCTCCCTAACGATCCCCACCCCGTATACGGTGCGGTACCCCTGGCCGGCCGGGGCAAACGCACGGTAGCGCAGCGAATCCTCATACATTGCCCCGTAGGCGGTGTCGGTAGAGAAGCTGACCATGAGCGGGGCCTCACCGTGGATGAGCAGGGTCCACGCCTCGGTCCACCCTTGCGTGATCGTAAGGAGCGTTGGATCGAGCGACCGCCAGAAGTCGAGGTACCCCTCCTCGCCGAAGCGGGCAATCGTCCACAAGAGAAACGAGAACCCGGTTGAGGAGGTGCGCGGATCCTGACAGACAAACATCCCTTTATAGCGCGGATCAGCCAACCCTTCGAGGCTCGCCGGAAGCTCCTCCTCGCTCAAAACTAGCGAGTCGTAGGTGAGGCCGATATATCCATACTCATAGGGGACGAGCCCGCCAGAGGGATCGAGCGACAACTCCTGCGGGACAAACGCCAGGTTGGGGACGTCCTCCATCGTGACCGGGAGGAACAGGTCGTAGGTGGCGATCCGCGGGACATCGTTCATCTCGGCCATGAACAGGTCGGCGTCGGTTCCGCCTGCCTCCCGTTCGGCAAGGAGGCGGGAGAGGGTCGCCTTCCCCCCACCGGCGGTGACAAACTCCAGATCACAGTCGTAGCGGGCCTCAAACGCCTCTTCTAACGCCGCTGCCGGGCCCCATGACACAAAACTGCTGTAGGTATAAACGACCAGCTTTTCCTGACCCATTCCGATCAGTCCAAATGCCGTCACAGCGATCGCGGCCAGTACCAGGATTCTTTTCCCCATCTTGCATCAACTCCTTTTTAGTGTTCGTAACCTCGGTCAGGGAGCTCACTCCCGTCGAGCAGGGCCCCACCTTCGGTAACTCGGCCGATGACGCTGTAGCGCACTGCCCGGTCGATGGCAGAGATCGCGCTCTCTGGAAGGGTGAACAGGAGCTCGTAATCCTCGCCTCCGAAAAGCACTGCTTCAGACATTTTCCCCTGTGGGAGCCGCTCTTGCAGATCGTGGATCACGGGAAGACG
>CAZMOL010000050.1:0-7637 GCA_964568045.1 uncultured Thermotogae bacterium | reverse complement strand
CAGACATTTTCCCCTGTGGGAGCCGCTCTTGCAGATCGTGGATCACGGGAAGACGTGCTTCTTCCACGGCGAAGCCAACCTGGCTTTCTTGCGCCAGCAAATGAAGCGAGCGGGCCAGGCCATCGGATATGTCGATCATGCTGGTGGCAAGGCCGACTAGTTGCTGTCCCCAGGTAGTACGAGGAGGGAAACGGAATAGGTCGTTTGCCTGCTCAGTCAATCCCGTGGCGAAGCAACGTAGCGCCGCCTGTGTGCGTCCGAGTTCGCCGGTGACGCAGACGAGATCCCCGACTTGCGCCCCATTGCGGCGGACGGGATCCGGCGTATGTCCTATCGCCGTGCTTACCACGGTCAACTCCTGGTGGCGATCGAGATCTCCGCCGAGCAGATAGGTCTCAGCAGTTTCACAGCACGCCGTTGCCCCTTCCAATACCCCCATCACAGACGGTTCATCGAGGGCCGGATCGCCGAACGCGAGAAGCACCCCGAGCGGTCGTGCTCCCATGGCGGCCAAGTCGGACAGGGATACGGCGACGCTTCGCCACCCGATCGTCATCGGCGTGGCATCTTGTGGGAAGTCGCTCGTTCGATGAAGCATATCGGTGGTCAGGATAAGGTTGGTATCTTGAAACGGCACGACTGCCGCGTCATCCCCAGTGCCGGGAACGTGTGCCCGGATGATTTGGAGAATCTCCGATTCCCTCATTGCGAACGACCCGTGGTCCGTTCTGGGCTCTAGGGATTCTTATGGATATCCCTCCGCTGGAATTACCCAGATCAGGTTCAAAGGGTCGAGGCTAATCCTCCTCTCAGCCCAATGTATTGAGCTCCCCTACGGGTCAAACTATACGGCGGTCATCGGGACGAATCAAGCTGGGCTGGAGAGATCGTTGTGCAACAATGCTTGATGGAAACCTTCTGCTGCGATCAAAACAGCAGACATTGCGTTGCGATCAGGTTGAACGATCTGGACCGGTGGCCTTCAGACTAGACAATCCTTGCTAGGGCTTGCTGCGCTACGAAGGAAGAAAGTTGGTTTCGCCGTCGATCGTAGCGACGGTGTGCGCGATGAGCTTGGAGGCATTTTCCAGGTCGGTCAAATATACGATCTCGCAGGGAGAGTGCATGTACCGATTGGGAACAGAAATCAGTCCTGTTGCTACCCCGGCGCGAGCAAGTTGTATTGCATTGGCGTCGGTTCCGGTACCATGTGGAGCTCCTTCAATCTGGTACGGGATCTCCTTGTCTTTGGCCGTCTCCACGATGAGCTTGAACAAGGGTGGATTGATGTTCGGGCCACGAGCGATGATCGGACCTTTCCCCATCGCAAAGTCGCCGACTCTCTTTTTTTCCGACTCCATTCCCGGTGTATCGGTGGCAAAGCCGACATCGACGGCGATTCCGACTTGTGGGTCGATCCCAAATGCGCTGGTCTTCGCCCCGCGTAGGCCGATTTCTTCCTGCACCGTCGCCACTGCATAGACGGCAGCCTTCGGGTTCATCGTTGTCAGAAGGCGCGTAGCCTCCAGAACCACGAATGCTCCAACGCGGTCGTCAAAGCCGCGGGCGACGACAAGGTCGTTACGCAGCTCTGCGAACCCATAGTCAAGCACGGCAGGATCACCAATTTCAACTAGGGTAGCGGCCTCCTCCTTGTCCTTTGCCCCGATGTCTATCCATAGGTCTTCCATCTTGACGACTTTCTTTCGTTCTTCCTCCTGCAGGAGGTGGATGGGCTTGCGGCCGATAACCCCAAGGACCAGTCCGCCTTTCCCTCGGATGCGGACCCGCTGTCCGGGAAGCATTTGAGGATCCCAACCGCCGATTGCGGTGAACGATAGGTAGCCTTTCTCATCGACGTAGGTGATCATCAGGCCGATTTCATCGGCGTGTCCAGCAAGCATTATCCGTGGGGTTCCACCTTCATTGACCAACGCAAACGAGTTTCCATGCATGTCCACCCACGTGCGGTCGGCGAATCGATCGGCCTCCTTGCGCCAAAGAAGGGACGCCTCCTCTTCGAACCCGGATGGGCTAGTTGACTTCATATAGCGGCGCAGAAACGCAAGGCTCTCTTTCTTCATTTCTCCCCTTCCTTTTGACCATGTCACCGTAAGTAACAGAGTCTAACCGCCTGTGAACAAGCTGTCCAGGCTAGCAGTCTTCGTTGACACCGATGCCCTCATTCACAACTGGCAGGGAATCCAGAGAGTCCTTTCAGTCAATCGGCGGGTAGTCCTGTGGCTGTGTTGCCGCGGAGGATTGCAGGCGTCCGTGAAGCTTGACGCGTGAAATTTTTTCAGTATAGTCAAAGCATGAATTACGACGAGATCGGTCGTAGCATTCGTACGCTACGGCAGAAGAAGGAATGGACTCTGGAAGAGCTATCCTCTCGTTGCGGACTGTCTGTGAGCTTCCTGTCTCAGGTGGAGAGGGGTCTGTCCTCACTTTCCATCTCCTCTCTTGGCACCATATGCGACGCACTTGAGGTGCCGGTGACCTATTTCTTCACCGCTCGTGGAGACGGCCCAGTGGTTCATAAAGCGGATCAGCCGCGCTGGCGCATTCGGATTGAGGATTCTCAAGTAACTTACAACCTGCTTTCTGCTCGCATGCCTGACCGCGTCCTTGAAGCGTTTATTGCCGGCTATCCTCCGCATTATGAGCATCCGTTGGTGACCCCACGAAGGGGAAGAGTTCGGCTACGTGGTCGAAGGACGGTTGATCCTCGTACTCGGTGATCAAGAGCATACTCTGGAGCCAGGTGATAGTTTTCACATCTCCTCTGCAGAACCGCACATCATTCGCAGCAAGTCGGATCGTCTAGGAAGGATCTTGTGGATTCAAACAGAGAAACTCTTCGAAGTGGAGGTGATGCAGGGGACGATCTAAAACGCGATCTTCGCCGGTTTGATTAGAAAACAATGCGCCAAACGTGTGAAGGGGGTAGGGATGTTCTACTACGACTATGAATTAGGAAAAGCGACCGATGTTTTGGTCAACGAACTGTTGAAATTGAAGGAAGGCGAGACTTTCGTCATCACGGCCGATACAGAGAGTAATCCGACGGTGGTCGATGCCAGTGCGCGGGCGGCATTCGCCGCGGGTGCAAAGCCAATGGTGATTTGGCTTGCTTCACCGCTCGGCGTGGGAAAGGCCGCTGACCCCATGCTGCCGACTGAGGCGCTTACTGCCGTATTGAAGGAAGCCGATGCGTGGGTCGAATATAACAACCAGTGGTTGCTCTATTCGACTCCTTATGACATCGCGATGAAAGAGAATACGAAGCTTCGCCATCTGTGCCTCGTGGGAATGAGCGCCGATATGATGGTGCGCTGCATCGGTCGAGTGAACTATCCGGTGTTGAAGGAATTTGAGGAAAAGATCACCGAGATGACCAAGGCCGCCAAACAGGTTCGGATGACCACGCCTGCCGGTGAAGACGTCGAGTTCGAGCACGCAAAGAAGAACGGGCAACCCGACCCGAATTACCTATTTAGCGCCAGCCTCGGATACGCCAACGTGCCCGGATCTCACATGATGGCCGGCCAGATTGGGTGGTCACCAAAACTGGATACGATCAATGGGACCATCGTCTTTGACGGCTCGCTCGTGCCCCCGTGTACCGGAAAGCTTGAAGAGCCAGTTCGTCTGTCCGTCAAGGGTGGCGAAGTCGTCAAGATTGAGGGAGGAGCCCAGGCCGCGGAATTTGAGGCGTGGATGGACAGCTTTGACCATCTCCAGATGCGAAGAATGGCCCACGTCTGTTACGGATTCAACCCCGGTGCTCGGCTTTCCGGAGACATTTTGGAAGATGAGCGCGTTTGGGGATGTACCGAGTGGGGCGTCGGCAACGTCGGCGCCATCCTGATTCAGCCAGACGGGATCCCAGCACCCTCCCACAGCGATGGGATTTGCCTGAACACCTCCGTTTGGCTCGATGGGGAACAGATCATGGACAAGGGAAAGGTCCTGGACAAAGATCTCCGAAGGCTGGCCAAGGAACTCGGTAAAGAATAACTAAGGAGGGACAGTCGTGCCGACATATTATGACTACGAACTGGGCAAAGCTGCGACGACACTGACCAAAGAACTATTCAAACTGAAGCCGGGAGAGACCTTCGTGATCACGGCCGACACCGAGAGCGACCCCCAAGTCGTCGACGCCACAGCGCGGGCCGCGTTTGCCATCGGCGCCAAACCGATGGTGATCTGGGTCGCTTCCCCGCTTGGAGTCGGGAAGGATGCCGATCCCATGCTGCCATTGGAGGCCCTAACGGCCGCGTTGAAGGAGGCGGACGCCTGGGTCGAGTTCAACAACAAGTGGTTGCTCTATTCAACGCCGTTTGACATTGCTATGAAGGAGAACAAGCGGCTCCGGTATCTCTGTCTCGTTGGGATGGACGCCGATATGATGGTCCGCTGCATCGGTCGGGTCAACTACCCGATCTTGAAGGAATTCGAGGAGACGATCGCCGAGATGACCAGCAAAGCGCAGCACGTCCGCCTGACGACGCCAGCCGGCGAGGACGTTGAGTTTGACAACGATCCGCAAAGGCCCGTCTCCTGTGAGACTGGCTATGCCGACACGCCGGGTCCGCACATGATGGCCGGCCAAATCGGTTGGGCCCCGGTGTTTGAATCGATCAACGGGGTCATCGTCTTTGACGGTTCTTTGGTGCCCCCGTTCCTGGGAGTCCTTGAGCAACCGGTCAAGCTCCACGTTGAAAAGGGGAAGGTCGTCAAGTTTGAAGGCGGCAAGGAGGCCGTGGAGTATGAGGCCTGGCTGAACAGCTTTAATGATCCGATGATGCTGCGGATGGCCCACGTCTGCTACGGATTCAACCCCGGGGCTCGTCTCTGTGGAAACATCCTCGAGGATGAGCGGGTTTGGGGCTGCACGGAGTGGGGTCTGGGACAGGTGGGTCTGATGTACGTGCCGCCTGAGGGCATCAAAGGGGCCTCGCACACAGACGGCATCTGCCTCAACACCTCCGTCTGGCTGGACGGGAAGCAGATCACCGACAAAGGGAAGGTTCTCGATCCCAAGCTTGCTTCTCATGTAAAGCAGTTGGGTAAAGCGTAGGGTTCTTCAGGACATCAAGGAGGGTGTGCCGTGAACGAGAGGCTAGCCAATATGTTCATGGAGATGGTGCGGATCGACAGTGAATCGGGAGCCGAGCAGGAATTTATCGCGTACTTAAAGGTCCTCCTCACAACAGAGTTCCAGGCGGAGTGCGATATCGATGAGTTTGGCAATCTCATCGCGACCATTCCTGCCAAGAATTCCACCCGCACCGAGCCAGTATTCTTTAGCTGTCATGCGGATACGGTTAAGCCGGGCAAAGGGATCGAACCTGTCCTCGAAAACGGGATCATTCGCTCGAAAGCAATACCATCTTGGGGGCCGATGACAAAGCCGGTATCGCTGAGCTTATGGGGGTATTAAGGACTGCCGACCGGCATCTCCCTTGGAGATTGTCGTGTGGAGGGAGGAAGAGATCGGACTTGTGGGGGCGAAGCATCTTGACACTACGTGTCTGAAATCCAAGATGGGATTCCTGATCGATATGGACGCCTTGGACGTTGTCGTCATCGGTGGACCGTCGCACATGATTATTGACATCGAGATCACTGGGAAGGCCGTCCACGCCGGAATGGAGCCGGAGAAAGGCATCTCCGCGATTAGAGCGGCCAGCAGTGCAATCACCAGCCTGAAAGAGGGATGGATTGACGGGGAAACGACGGTCAACGTCGGCATCATCGAGGGTGGAGGGATTCGAAACCGTGTTCCGGAGAAAGCCCGGATCAAAGTGGAGTGCCGCAGCCTTGCCCATGAGAAGTGCCTCTCGCAGAGTGAAGTGATTAAAGACGTCTTTGAGACCACTGTCAAATCCATTGGGGCCGTGCGGAAGTGAAGATGGAGATGGCGTACAAGGCGGTGAGCATCTCCGAAGAGACCGAGGTGGTCTCGATTGTTAGGAAGGCCGTGCAGTCGGTGGGTCTTGATCCGCAGGTAAGAATCATCTGTGGGTGGGACCGACGGCTCCATCTACAACAGGCACGGAATCCAGAGAGTCCTTTAAGTTGATCGGCGGGTAGTCCCGTGGCTGTGTTGTCGCGGAGCATAGCAAACGTTCGAGAAACTCGACTGGTGAAATATCTTCAGTATAGTGAAACTCTCCACCCTTTGGGCGGGGAGTTTCATTTAATGTTTTTGAATTAAGCAGCCGGTAGTTGCGAGCGCAGCAGTACAGTCATACTTGACGAGCTGGCCTGGCTCTACTAGTATCAAACAAATGATTGGGAGGCGAACTTCGTATTTCGCTCATAGCGAACGCGCGTCTTCTTTATCACTAATCTTGATGTGCCCTTAAGGAGGCGAATGTAGAATGTTCCTGTATGAGTACGAGTTAGGTAAGGCAGCTGATATTCTGACAAGAGAGCTATTCAAGCTCAAGCCCGGAGAGACGTTTGTCATTACCGCTGATACGGAGAGTAATCTCCGCGTTGTCCACGCCACAGCGAGGGCGGCCTTTGCTGTTGGAGCGAAGCCGATGGTCATCTTGCTGGCCTCTCCGTTGGGGGTGTCCGAGGCGGCTGATCCGATGCTGCCGGTGGAATCGCTCACCGGAGCGTTGAAAGGAGCGGACGCGTGGGTAGAGTTCAATAACGAGTGGTTGCTGTATTCCACTCCCTACAACATCGCTGTAAAGGAGAACAAGAAGCTTCGATATATGAATCTGGTGGGGATGAATCCCGACATGATGGTCCGCTGCATCGGCCGGGTGAACTATCCAGTGTTGGGCGAGTTTATGGAGAAAGCTCACAAGATGACGACGAGCACCAAACACTTCCGATTCACCACTCCGGTGGGGGAAGACCTCGAATTTGACTACGATCCCGATCGGGTCACCACGCTGGCCAAGGGCTACGCTGATGTGCCAGGGTCCCACATGATGGCCGGTCAGATCGCCTGGGCCCCGAAGTTTGATTCGATCAACGGGGTTCTCGTCTTTGATGGCTCAGTTGTGCCACCGCTGGGCAAGCTGGAAGAGCCGATCCGCTTGACGGTCGAGAAAGGCACGATCGTCAAGGTGGAGGGTGGCAATGAAGCCAGAGAGTTCGAGCAGTGGATGGACAGCTGGAACCATCCGCAGATGCGTCGGCTGGCGCACGCGAGTTGGGCGTGGCATCCTGGCGCGAAGCTGACCGGCGACATTGTGGAAGACGAGCGAGTCTGGGGGGCGACGGAGTGGGGGATCGGTGCGGTTGGTCCCCTCTTCTCCAAGACGGGAGAGTACATCGCTGCACCTTCGCATACGGACGGGATCTGTATGAACACGTCGGCCTGGTTGGACGGCGTGCAACTCTTGGACGAAGGGAAAGTGGTGCATCCAGAGCTTGTCGAGCTTGCGAAGCAATTGGGCAAGTAGAGATAAAAGCTGATGTTTGTTTGCGGTGACCAGACGAGGAAAAAGACTGTCCAGGGTTGCTAACGGGCAACAGCCACGAATAAGAATATCGGTTTGTTTAGTGAATTGGGCACCAAACGTAGCCGGAGGAAGAGACTGGTTCATACGCCTTAAAGGGTTGGTAAAGCAGGAACTGCCGTACCTCAAAGGCCTTATGAAGCG
>CAZMOL010000049.1:0-13164 GCA_964568045.1 uncultured Thermotogae bacterium | reverse complement strand
GACTGCAGCTAAAAGACATTCCCTGGGGACATCCCCTACAGATAAGCTCGCACCCTCTAACCGGTGCCACTGACTCGCTGAATTTAAAATTAACGCCTATCCATAGCGCTCGCGATATGACCAGTAGATACCGTGTATTTGCAATTCTCCTCTTCTGTCAAGCCCGCTCGCTTGACAATTGCTCTTGATTTCCGACATCACGTTGACTCTTGGGTGTATACTGCGGTGTATGGGGAGGTGTATTTTCTGCGGATGTTTTGCTCTCTTTAGGTTTGTCCTCGATCACTCTCCATAGCCTTCTCAAAATAAGCACCTCTCTCGGAAAGAGTAGATGAAGATAACTCATGATTTATGAGGAAGAGAGGGCTGAAATAGGCCATTGAACCATCTGGCTTCAAGCGCAGGAGCGTCCTTTAGTAAGGAGGGTAGAATGAACCTTTCAAAGAGGCTGGCGAAAAGGCTTTTGTTGGTAGGCTTATTTAGCCTTTGTCTAGTAGGACTCAATGGACCGTATGAGAAAATCGCTTTCGGCCAAAACAAGCTGCCCGATGTAAACCTTCATGCGTTGAGGGAAATGGCTTCTGCACGAGCAGAGGTCACCAGCGAGTGGGAAACGGTCTTCGGGCTGTTCCATGCAACCTCAGAGAAGCTCTACCAAGATGCGCAAGAAATGGATGTCTTCGAGTACAGCGATATCGCTAAAGGATCTCTGGAAGAGCTTGCGGAACAATTGGACACCATAAAGATCCCCGCTTTTGAGGAGGCGGCCTTTCAGGCCTTGGAGAGCGCCTGCTCAAGCTGTGTCGAAGCCTACCGGCCTTACAACGAGGCCATGGCGGTGTGGAGCCTAACTCAATGTGCTGACAAGTTACGAGGAGCCGCTGCCAAGTTATTGGAAATCTTGCAGCAGTTCAGTCAGTCTCGCTTTGAACTTCTCTACCACCATGACTGGGGCTTGGAGAGCGATGTCCACCAAAGATACGAGAGCATCGTAACCGAAGGCGAGATGTGGGGAGCGTATGAAGCAGGCACGCTGGCAGCTCCAGAAGAAAATCCTGAACAAAAGTTGGTCGACTTCCTAAATAGTGAAGTTGAAGCGCTTCAAATCTTAAGAAGAACCATCGAGGACAAGATTGCCTCGGTGACGGACAAGAGCGGAGGCTTTGCCGACAGCTACGGCGTTTACGATCTGTTGGACAATTTCAAGAAGTTTGTCCAGAGCGAGCTTGATTATCTTGCCGCGGTTATCGCACTTTTGGGACCGATTAACACCGCTCCGAGTGCAACGTCGCAATCACTGACAACAGATGAAGATACCGCAGTCGATATAGTCCTTACAGGTGACGATCCCGACGGTGATCCCCTCACGTTTAAGATCGTTACTCAGCCCACAAACGGCAGCCTGACAGGTGCCGCTCCCAATCTGACCTATGCGCCTAATCCTGACTACAACGGCTCGGACAGTTTCACGTTTACAGTCAATGATAGCGCCGTGGGCAGCGAACCGGCCACCGTATCGATCACGATCAACCCGGTTAATGATCCGCCGGTGGTTAGCACAGCGGATCTATTCATCAAGGAGGACACTTCTGCACGCATCAAGGTTGAAATAAGCGACGTAGACGGCGACGCCCTTACCACCGATGTCTTCGGTGGACCCCATTTCGGGCGCTTGGCGGGCAAACTCCCAAATCTAACCTACACCCCCAATAAAGATTACAACGGCATGGACACCTTCACGGTCATTGCGCGAGATGGGGTAGCAAGTGGAAAAGCGTCGGTCAATATCTTCATTGACCCGGTTAACGACGCTCCTGTCGCCCAAGGACAGTCGGTGACCACCAACGAGGACACTCCTGTGCCGATCGGTTTGGTCGCCAGCGACGTTGACGGTGATCCTCTCAAATACAAATGGAGCCGACCCGGCAATGGGAATGTCGCAGGTTCACCTCCTAATGTCACTTATATGCCAAACAAGGACTGGCCAACGGGCCATGGATCTGCCAACGATAGCTTCACGTTCACAGTAACCGATGGAAAATTGAGCGATACGGCAACCATCTCCATCACCGTCATCGCGGTCAACGATCCGCCGGTAGCCAACCCACAATCGGTGACGACTAATGAGGACACCCAGTTGTCGATCACGCTGACCGGTAGTGATGTGGATGGCGACAAACTGAATTTCAGCTATACTCAACCTGGGAATGGCACTGTGAAAGGCGGCAGGGTATGTATCTATGCTCCTAATCCGAATTGGCCGACAGGCCATCAAACTGCCACGGATGGCTTCACCTTCCAAGTGGACGATGGCTTGGGCGGCACGAACACAGCCACTGTGACCATCACCGTCAACGCAGTCAATGACCGGCCGGTAGCCGATCCACAATCGGTGACGACTAATGAGGACACCCCATTGTTGATTACCCTAACCGGTAGCGACGTTGATGGAGATCCTCTCACTTACAAGTGCAGCCAATCCGTCAATGGGAATGTCGCAGGTTCACCTCCTAATGTCACTTATACGCCAAACAAGGACTGGCCAACAGGCCATGGATCTGCCACGGACAGCTTCACCTTCGAGGTGGACGATGGCTGGGGAGGCACGCGCAGAGCTACTGTCTCGATCACCGTCAATGCGGTCAATGATCTACCTGTAGTTGAAGACTTTTCAGTAAGTTTCATAGAAGACGGAGGCAGACAGGACATTTTCTTAAGAGCAAGTGACGCTGATCGCTACAATATTCTCTTCCTAGTTACCGATCCTCCCCTTCATGGCTCCTGGGAATCGGGATCGTACATGGGTAGTTGGATTTTTTATACCCCTGATAGGGACTACAGCGACTCCGACAGCCTCAGGTATGTCGCAGTCGATGGTTTTAGTGGAGAGCCAAGTGAAAGCAAAGGAACTGTTACAATCACAGTGGAACCGGTAAATGACAGCCCAGTGGCTGTCATCCCACAAAATGTAATGACCATCCAAGACCAACCTGTTCAGATCGCCATATCCGCCAGAGACGTAGACATAGGTGATACAGTTAGCTTCTATGCTTGGCAGCCTTCTCAGGGCGGCACAGTATCGCCACAAAAAGGCGACTTGGTGGCGGATCGCGTGCAGCAGCTGACATACACCCCTCCTTCCGGCTACGTAGGGGGCGATAGCTTTGATTTGTCAGTACGTGATTCTTCAGGCAAACCCAGCGGTTATAAGCTTTACACGGTCGTAATTAGCGTTGTTACAAAAGAAGAAGGATCGACATCGGCAGGAACAGGCACAGCGAGCCGAGATGTCATGTTCCAAGAAAACTGGGGAGGGGGTTTTGCTTTTCCGTCATTCGATTGGTCTTCCAGTGGAGCGGAAATACATATTGGAGCAGGAACCGACGCGCTCAGTGTTCATTTCCCAGCTAGCGTTTCCATAACGATTGATCCTTCAGCAGTCAACCCGGGGGGGGAAGTTAAGGCGAATATCAAATGGCAAATGCTCGATGGTGAGGGATACGGAGGCGACTATCGTGGATATGAAGCGTTTTCTAACTTGGGGCTTCGAGCTACACTCAGCCTTGGCATGGAGGTAGACCTTGGGTGGCTCGGTAAGCATCATTTGGGCTGGAGTAAAGGAAAAGACTTTAGACTAGACCCCAAAAAAAGTTTCAAACCTCCTTTGCGCAACGATAACGATATAAGTATGTCGAAAACTATCACAGCTGTAGGCTTCAATGATATCTTTCGTGGGCTGCTACCTGAGTGGGCCCCTCTTTCACTAGGAGAGCTAGGGTTTAAAGAATACATTTGGGTAAAAGGTGAGTCCGTTGACTCGGATGTAGAGGTCTCAGGTGCCATAGATGATAAGGAGCAGCCGTCTTGCGAAGGTATGACATGGGATACGGATAATGAGGGGCAGGATATCAAGATCTACATTGATCCTCATGCTAAGCCAGGAGATGTGGTGCTAGTCGAGCTTAGCTCAATTGACTACAATGTTGACCTCTCCTACGAAATAGCACTAACTCTGACACTCGTTGGTAAAGAGCTCACTACGCCTACAGTAGCAGGGGGAGCTTTCTGCAGCGTCATCGGCGCAGACCAGACGGTGCGATTCATCATCCCGGTCGTCGAAGCACCCACATTGGGAGAAACGGTGACCCTAACCGTTAAGGCTGTCGCAGAGGTCGTTGAGGGTTGGCTGGGAGACATCCCGGTGAGAAGTGAGAAACCCGTAAGCGCACACATCACGGTGAATAATGAGCAAGTGAAGAGAATTACAACCTTCACTGAAAGTTTCCCCAAGAACAGTAAAGTCACTTTAGAAGCCGAAAGGAGGATAACGCGGACTGGAATAACCTACTTCTTCGATCGCTGGGAGGTTGATGGCAAGGTCGATAGCAAGCGAGAGATCACAATTACGCTCACCGTGGACACTATCTGTACAGCCTTCTATTCTACCCTGGATTAGTAACGAGCGATCCTTGTAAAAAGGGATGTGAGGTTACGCAGACGACGCACACCGCAGCCGGTGATCCGTGCTTTCATCTCAGTGGCCGGTTAAAGGATGCTTGCTCCTTCGGAATTCCGGGGACGCGTACCATGATTCCTCAAGGAGAGGCCTGAGATAGAGTCCATGCTCCTCGAACTTACAGGAATGGAGTTGGCACCCGCTGCTCCAACAGCTGTACTATGAAGGTCAAAGGAGGACGATATGCCTCTCAAGCCTGCGAAATACGTGGATACAAGAAGCAAGGTCTGACCCTGCGCCTATGTTCATCGTCAAGCCCATCGGCGTCTCCTCACTCAACTCCTTCTCAAGCGAAGAGACTCCTCAGCCTCACCTCCTGTTTCGAGTACTTTCCTTAGCTGAGGCAACGTTCCCGTTTCGAGTACCTTTTTGGTGAGGCAATGCGTGGATTTGATCTGAAACACCCATAGCGGTAGGCTACCGCGGGAGCATGCCAATGTCAATATGAGAAAATGGAAGGGAGGGCAGGATCATCCGGGGACGACCATCGAGGCGAACGGTGCGGGTTGGTGCTATGGTGTGGACACTAATCACTGTTAGGTCGTTCCCACGGAGTCGGTAAGGTGCATGAGGGATCGAACGTACTACTCGGTTAGAAGTGGTCGTCTCCAAGAGGACGCCAAGCTAGGTCTTGAGATGCTCCGGGGCCTCTTCTGGGCGACGTACCAGTCTTTCGAGGAGCGTGGGTGCTTCCAGGAGCGGCTGGGCATCAACTGCGTTGACGGCTACATCCCCGGCTCCGTCGGTGACGTTGAGATCTACTCTTTCCGTAAACTGCGACGGAAAGGGCTGTTCCCCATTTGGCAGAGGCACGATGACCTCACGGAGGACGAAATCTTTGACTTGATCGAGTTCCTCTATGACCACGCCTCAGAGCCGGTCCAGTCTAGCGGTAAGTACCACAGCTGGAATCAGTGCGGCTATCACTACTCGGAATTCGTGCAAGGATCAGCACAGAGTGACTTCCGGGCTGAGGTCAACGAGTTCCTTAGAGACTATGGCGAGGGATTCGAACTCTCTCCGCAGGGGGAGATCCTCACGCTCCCCGGCGGCTCGCTGGAACCGCTCCTCCAAGCACCTGTGCCATCTAAGGATCCAGCGAACGTCTCCGACCGGGTCGAAGCGGGCAATTCAGAAGTTCCGTCGTCGCCGCGCGTCGATCAATGACCGTCGAGATGCCATTCGGGACCTCGCGGATGTCCTGGAATACCTCCGGCCGCAGCTCAAGGAGGTCCTTGCGTCTGAGGATGAGAATGACCTCTTCAACATCGCGAACAACTTCGCGATCCGTCACCAAAATGCCCGCCAGAAAGTCGAGTACGACAAGCCGATCTGGCTAAGTTGGATCTTCTACTTCTACCTCGCCACAATCCATGCTGCGGTTCGACTGATTGAGAAGCGCGGGGAGGCAGCCGGCGACCAGGGAACGACTTGACAAGGGAGAGGTTTGCGGTCACACCTTGTTTCCTGCATTCTGCTTCTGTTCGTCATGTCCGCGCCGTCATCTCGGCTCACTGCAGCAAGACGGTTGACGCGGCGCTCACCGTTTCACCGTACGTGCCGGCGGGGTGCTCGCTCCGACAGGGTCGATGCGTTCAAGCTCGCTCGCTTCCGCCTTCTCCGCCCAGTAGAGATCCCATCGCTGCTGCAGGGAGAGCCAGAAACCCGCGCCATTGCCGAAGTATCGCGCGAGCCGCACGGCCGTGCTTGGCGTCACCCCGCGACGCCCGTTGACGAGCTCGTTCACACGCTGGTACGGCACGTGGATCCCGAGAGCGAGGTCCCGTTGCGAGAGCCCCATCGGCTTCAGGAACTCCTCCAGGAGTATCTCCCCTGGGTGCGTCGGCTCCCGGTGCGTCGGTACCCTAATCATGGCTTTGCCACCTCCTATCTGTGGTAGTCCGCAATCTCGACGTTCGTCGGCCCACTCACGGTCCACGCGAAACAGACTCGATAGCGCTCGTTGATCCGGATGCTGTAACGGCCAGCTCGATCCCCCGTGAGAGTCTCGAGCCGATTGCCGGGAGGAATGGCTAACTCGTCAAGCCGCGCAACCGAGTCGAGCTGATCGAGCTTGCGCCACGCAACCCACCAGAGGTTTGGCGGACACACGGCACGGGCCTTCCGCGTAGCGCGTCCATTGAACACGTCCTCCGTGCCTTCGTTCGCGAACGACTGGATCACACTCGCATGATAGCACGGATATCATGCTACGTCAAACCGTCACCTGTATGAAATCCGTTTTCCGTCCCCGCCTAGGAGAAATCGGGGGGCATAACACCTATTTCTGCGTGGTCGGGTCTTCATTCTTGGCCTCTATCTATAAGGAGAGGAGAACCATTCGGTGTGGGCAATGAGAGACGAGACTTGACAACGGTTGTTGGCCGCGACTATTCCACCATCGCTCTTACCGTCAAGCGTGTTGCCAACAGACTGAACGCTCGAGGATTTGAGGCTACCTCGCGGCGGGAAAATCCGTCGGGGACAAGCCCCGACGCTACAAAAGAGCGCTTCCAAAGCAGCCTTTGCTCTGCAGCAGTGCAGCTTCTCTGCGACGTGAGAACTCCGGGGACGCAACCCGCAACCCATAATTCCTCCCTGCCTGGCCGGCACGGCAGACAGGAAGGAGCGGCCAGAAAAGGGGGTCTCTGTCACTCGAAATCGCGAGTATCGACGAAGTTCGCCCTGCGTTCCAGCAACATGCGTTTGATTCTCGGAAAGCAAGACGTCGATTCTGATGCCACGTCAGAGATCAGTCCTTATCGTTCCCACCTCAAGCAGAGCGGATTCGCGATGGATTGTTTCTACACACCAGGACTGTTCTGAGGTCATCGGCTGCATTGCTTCGTTCACAAGATGGGGTTAATTTCTCCCACCGGGTTGCGCCTGTCTGCCTGTTAGAAAGGAAGGGGACTGGATAGAAAGATGAGCCTGTCATGAATACGTTTGCCATCCTTCTTGCCCTGGCGGCCTCTGTTTGCTGGGCGCTGGCCATGGCCCTTGACAAGCTGGGCCTTACGTGCATGGGTCTTGTCACCTATTCGGCCATTCGCCCGTTTCTGGGTCTGCTTTTCGTCGTACCTTACGGGCTTGCAACGGCCGGTTTTGAAAGTCCTGGCATGCATCTCGTCGCCATCGCGATATTGGGAGGTTTTCTCGACTCGTTCATTGCCGCTCTGCTGTTTCGGGTTGCGCTGCAGAGGAACCCCGCTTACAAGGTAACGACTCTTTCTCTGACTTCTCCCTTCTGGGGCGTCGTCGCGGCCGTACTCATCCTCGGTGAGCGGCCGCAATGGGTCGTCTTCGTAGCGGCGATTCTCGTTGTTGCCGGGGCCGTCTTCCTGGTCGATCGCCGAAGGAGTTCGCCACAGGCCGACCGCTCTCTCTGGGGCACCGCTCTCTCTCTCGCAGCAGGAATCATCTGGGGTACTGCGGAGACGATCCCCACCAAGTACTGCTTGACGCACGGGATGACACCGATCACCTACCAGCTGATCCTCGTCGCTACCGCAGGCGTTTGCTGGGGGATCGTCGCTATCGCCTATCGGAGCACGAAGCGCCCGCTTCGCTTTTCCTGGCGCGGCCTTGGGATTGCACTGATCACTGCCTTTGTGAGCTTCTTCCTCGGGTGGCGTCTGTGGCTCTCCGGGCTTGCGCTGGCGCCGGCCAGTCTTCTGGCACCCGTCCACGGATCGATGACCCTGTTCGCGTTTCTGTTCAGCGTGCTTCTTCTGCGAGAGCGCCCGTCGGCGCGCTCTTTCATCGGTGTGGCGTTAACGTCCGCCGGCGTTTTCATCGCTTCAATCCTGGGATAGAGCCATTCGTTGCAGGTAGCCCCCAAATCTCGGAGACGCTTTTCTTGAGCAGGCCGGGCGCTTAGCCGGGGCTGAGGCAATCATCACGCGTAACACAAAGGACTTCAGCCGCTCGGTAATCAGGGCCCTCGATCCTGCCGAACTGCTGTTGGCTGTTGATATGTAGCGGCCGGCGCGGTCGCACCTGGCATGAGACGCGGGTCGGATACACCCGCCGCTCGGCCAACTAAGACGATGGGTGCATTACTGCGAGGAGCACGCCGGCACCGATCAGTGCGGTCCCCCCGCAGCGATTGATCCAACGACGGACTGTTGCATTCTGCATCTTGTCACGGAGTCGACCCGCAAATAAGGCATATAGGGTTGCGTTCACAGCCGCGAGGAAAAGAAACGTTGCTCCGAGAATCACCATCTGAGGAAATGCTTGATGCTTCGGATTGATGAACTGCGGCAGAAATGCGACGAAGAACGCGATGCTTTTGGGGTTCAAGGCGGTCACGATGAATGCGCTCTGGAAGAGCGACCGATTGGAAGCGCTTGTGCCCGAAATCCGGGATTCATGTTTTGCTGGATGTGATAGCCACTGCCTGATGCCAAGGTAGATAAGATAGGCGGCACCGATCCACTTGAGCACCGAAAAAACCGTTGCCGAGGCCGCCAAGATCGCTCCAAGGCCCAGTAGCGAAAGGGTCATCGCCGTAAAATCACCGAGTGAAACACCGGCGACAAGAGGTATCACGGCTCTGCGGCCATGCACGAGGGCCTGGCTGATGACTAGCATGATCGTCGGGCCCGGGATTACCAGGATAATCATTGCGGCACCAACGTAGGCCGCCCAGATTTCTAGGCTCATAAAATCCTCAACCGGTTAGCCCCCACTGCCCGACCACCCAGCCCGCGAATTGAAAATGCGCTTCCTCCCGTCCGGGCGGATCATTTCGTCGACGATGAGATCCACATCCTCACGCGTTGTCCGTGGATTCATGAAACTGGACAGACGATTCGCCCTGATGTCCAACGTGATAGCCGTGTGTCCTGGTCGTGTCCCCTTCAGATATGCACCGGCGAATGCCCCCGATTATGCCGTCGATTCGCGTTTTCCCACCACTCCCATGTAGATGACAAACTGATTGACGCCGTCGAGGCCTAGAAGTTCGTTCATGGTTTCATCTGTGAATGCGCCGATGGCGCAGCAGCCTGCTCCGATCGACTCTGCTGCAAGGTACAGGTTCTGGCAGACATGACCCGCGTCTATGTGCATGTATCGATATCCGCGTTCCCCATAGCGCCACGTGGTGCGAACCGTATCGGCAATCCAGATGAACGTGGCCGCGCTTTTGAGAATGAACTTCTGGTTGTAAGCGGCTTCGGCAATTCGATCTGCAAACCCAGGCTCCGCCTCAAGCTTCAACAGGCGATGCTCGCTCGCGACGAACCAGTAAAGCCCGGGCTCCAATCCGTCCACCCGATTGACGAGAAGTACGGTCTCGAACGGATGACGGGCCCCGGCAGAGGGGACGGTACGAAATGTCGCCTTGCCGGACGTAATCTCTCTGACGCCCTGGGTACACCACAACAGATACGACAGCTCCTCCAGCAACAGGGGTGTATCGGCATACCGCCGCAGACTCCTGCGGGTCTCGATCACCTGCTTCAAGGACATCTCGCCAAGCTTCATCGTCGCCGGCTTTGGGAGGTCAACGGCCTCCCGCGTGCCCTGCGGTGGGGTGATCTCCAGTGGGGGTTGAGGCAGGCCTTGTTGTTGATCCGAGGGCCCCATGTGTCGATATTGCGTCTTCTCCATGAACTGCCTTCCGATGCCGCTATTCATCTTGTCCTCCTTCAAGACGGCCCGACTGGGCCTCAAGCCTTCCCAACATGGGCGCTCTTTGCCGTCCGAAGCAACTCCTCCAGGGTAGCCTCCTCCAGGGAGGCGAGGGTAAGGTCCGCGTGATCCAAAGCGAGTGCTTTGGTCAGAGCGTTGGGTACTGCCACGCAGAAGACTCCGGCGCGTTTTGCTGCCAGAACGCCGTTGGGAGAGTCCTCAAACGCAATCGCCTGATCAGGCCGAAGGTCTAGCGCCTGCAGCACAGCACTGTATAAGTCAGGGGCCGGCTTGGCATGCTCCACGTCGTCCGCACAGCGAATGGCATCGAACTGCTCAATCAGTCTAAGGCGGCCAAGATACCCGTTCACCCACTCTCGATCCGAACTGGAGGCCACGCCGAGTTTGAGGCCGTGTTGCTTTGCAGCTGCAATCGTGTCCAGCACGCCGGGTAGCACCGGTTGTTGGCCAATCAGTTCCACTTCCCTCTTCTGCTCTTCAGCAAAGACTCGTGCGCGGTCAATTGAGCGGCCAAGACAGGCTTCCAGATAGTTACACGGGTCGAACGCGTCCTGCGAACGGCCGATGCAGGCCGCCCACGTTTCGAGCGTGAGCTCGCATCCGTGGTGCTCAAAGGTCTCCTGCCAGGACTTAAAAGTCGGTGTCTCTGTGTCTAGGATGAGCCCGTCGAAATCGAAGATCAGTCCCCTAATCATGCTCCTTGCCTTCGGTGCCAAGATGGAATGAGTGACTCTCTCGAACGCTCAGATGATACCAGACTTTTCGGGATTTCGCCGTCGCCACTGCGTAGCGGTTTGACCACCTGTGGGCCGGACGGTTTCTTGCACGCAGCGTCGGCAAAGTGCTATGATGCACTGGATACTGCTAAGTGGATGGGGGAGAAGAGATGTCCGGTCACTCAAAATGGCAGAATGTCAAGTACCGCAAAGAGCGGCAGGATAAGAAGCGGTCAAACATCTTTGCCAAGCTGATCAAAGAGATCACGCTACAGGCACGCAGTGGGGATCCCAATCCGGAAAACAACGCCGGTCTGGCACAGGCGTTGGAGCGAGCGAGGACGGCGAACCTGCCCAAGGAGAACATCGAGCGGGCGGTCAAGCGTGCCACGGGCGAGATTGAAGGTGTCTCCTACGAAGAGGCCACCTACGAGGGGTACGCCTCCGACGGGGTGGCGGTGATGGTTCGTGCAGTCACCGACAACCGTAACCGCGCCGCTGCCGCCATTCGGCACATTTTCAGCAAACACGGAGGTAGCCTGGCTGCAGCGGGGAGCGTTGCATGGCTGTTCGAACGCCGTGGCGTGATCACGATCGAAGAACTACCTTCGGACACACCCAGGGACGACTTGCTGATGTCGCTGATTGAAGTTGGGGCCCAAGAATTAGACGAGCAGGAAGACCTGATAGAAATCTATTGTGCTCCGACTGACCTTCCCAGCCTCAGCGAAGCGGTCCGCGGAAGGGGGATCACACCGACCCGTGCCGAGGTGACGATGATTCCCAAGAACACAGTGAAGGTCGAAGGCCACGCAGCCGAGAAAGTCCTGAAGCTGATCAATGCGCTGGACGACAACGAAGACGTCCAGGAGGTCTACGCCAACTTCGACATCCCCGACGCAGTCCTGGCAGAGATGAGCGGGGGCTAAGGAAGCTTCAAGGAGGTGTCCACGATGCAAAGAACCTGGTACGTTGCGGTTGCGACCGTGGTGATCGTGCTAGCTATCGTTGTTCTTGGAACAGCAGAGACCGTTATCACGGTCGGTGGGTCGGTATTGGAAGGAGAGATTGAGTTTGGCATTCCGGGGGTCATCAGTGTTACCTCTTCAACTGACGATATCTTCACCGTGCAGCGAACGAACCTGAAAGCGATTCGCTTTCCTGCTGAAGAAGGCGGAGAAGTCACGGTGGAGACCTTCGACGGGAACATTCTCATCGGTACAGTTGGCGGGATCCCCGAGGTGATTGGGCTACGAACGCCCGGTGGAGACGTTCAGTCGGTCAAGTTGACAAGCATTCAGGAGATCCGGTTCGAGCAGCCGGCAGCGCCACCCCCCTCTGCGCCCTCTGCTACGCCATCTGGACCTGCAACCGTTGCTCCCGCTCCGTCAGACACTGCGGAGACTCTCGCTGAGGGAATAAGGGAGGCTTACGGGCAGGGTCGGTGGGCGTTTACCTTCGGGCTGGACACAGGATTTCAACTGGGTGTGTCTACGCGCAATGGATTCGGCTATCCCACGGCCTCTCTTGGGGTGAATATCCTTGCCATGGGTGTGCTGTGGCGGACTTACTTCGTTCCTCCCGGTTGGCGCATTGAGGAGACGGCGCTCGAGATTGCCACAGAAAATCCGACTCTCACCCTCGACGACCTGGTCGCTGCCACTGCCGACGCCACGCGACCTGGATCCAGTTTCTATCTAGAACTTGGAACGAGGTGGCTCATCCTCCCGGAGATCGGAATCGGGTGGCTGTTCCGGCTCGGCGATCTCATCTACTTTGATGCAGGGGCATCGATCGACATCGCGCTTGGTCCGTGGGTCTCTCTTGGCTTTCTGTTCATATTCTAGGCTGACGTGAAAAAAGGAGGTACATCAACATGAAGAAAGCTCTGGTGGTGTTGGTAGTCGTTGGAGGTCTGCTGGTGGGCATGGCAGCAGGTGGTAGCGCTCAGCCAACTGAGGCCTGGATCCCGGGGTTTGCCTCGTTGCTGATCCCCGGACTGGGACAATTTCTAAACGAAGAAGTTAACAAAGCGATCCTTCACTTCGGAGTTGATATCGCTATTAACGTCGCAGGCTACTATGCCGCGGTGTTTCTCCCATTGGGCTACTATGGTTACCCCATCTGGGGCTTGGCCCACCTGGCCTGGGCCCTTTATAGCGCCTACGACGCTTATGATGTGGCCAAGGCACGGGGCTTTTCTCTGGGTCTAACCGCTGACGGCCTCACGCTGGCCTACAGGTTCTAGAGGAGGCAAACCAGAAAAAGGAT
>CAZMOL010000048.1:2719-13228 GCA_964568045.1 uncultured Thermotogae bacterium | reverse complement strand
TGACCGATTACTGCATCGGTTTCTCTTCTGCGCTCCAAGTAATAACAGATGCGCTAGACCGGCTGCACACGACCGCTTTTTCCCATCATCGGGTCCTCATTCTTGAGGTGATGGGTCGTGACAGCGGGTGGTTGGGGTTGATGGGGGGAATCGCCGGTGGAGCCGATGTGCTCATCATCCCAGAACAGGAATTCAGCGTCGAGGAGGTACACAAAAAGATCCTTCATCGGCAGGTGCGAAAGAAGCACTTCAGCATCATCATCATCGCGGAGGGCGCAAAGCCTGCCGGGTTTGAGGGACAAGTGCTCGCTGAGGCCGTGGTGGACGCCTTTGGCCATGTCCGCCTTGGAGGTGTCGGGCAATATCTTGCCAACGAGCTCTCAGAGCGGATGAAGATGCCGGTTCGGGTGACAAACCTCGCATATCTACAGCGTGGCGGTAGTCCGTCTCCGTTTGACCGCATTCTCGCCACCCGCTTTGGCGCAGCATCAATAGAGTTCTCCATGGAGGGACGATTCGACGTTATGACGGCCCTGCACGGTACGAGGATCGAAGCTGTGAGCCTTGAGAAAGCTCTGAGTCAACCACGACCGGTGGATCCGATCCTTCTGTACTTGGTTGACCTGTTTGAGTAGTCTCGGTGCCCCAAAGCGCCAACCGGCCTTCCCGGTCGAACACGTGCAACGCGCCAATTGTGGCAAGAAGAACACTTTGTCGAGCGGATTTTCTCTTTTTAGCTGTGAAGGACGACGAGTCCTTTCTTGCCTTTCCCGTTGACGTATACATCCAACCCCGCGTCGATCCGGTAGTGTTTCAGGTAGGGATCGGCGAACAGCACCTTCTGGCTGTTGAGGAGTTCGCGGTTGAACCGGTCTCCCTGTTCCTCGCGAAACGGGAGGTACAACACCCCGCTTGCCACCATGTCGGCGTAGAAGTGCGTGCCATACGAGAGTTCTGGAGCGAAGGATTCCGTGGCCATCTCCACAATCACTGTGGCGCCTGTAATCTCATTGTATTGGACGGGCACTCCCCATTGTGGGTTGGTGGTTCCCCACCTTCCTGGACCCATGAGAATGTACGGCTCACCCTCCAAACGTTGGTCGATCTCACCCACCTTGCGGGCGATGCTGTACGCATCTTCCAACCGGTACGTGCGAGGGTCTACAAAGATCAGGTGACGAATCTGTTTTTGTTTACCGTTTCCGAGTACCTGTTGGCAGACGAGAAGCGTCTTTTCGAGGGGAGAGGAAGGCAGTCGGACTCGGCGGTGTTCGGGGCGTCCTCCGAGAGGCCTTGCCTGCAGCAAGTAGAATAGCGGGTTTTCGGGGCCATCCGTAGAAGGAGGGAAGTCAACGGCAAACTCTATGTCGATCGGTAACTCGAAGAGATTCTGGAGGCCGGTGGAAAGCTCACGGACAAGTGGCGTGAACGGCATCGTCAGGTCGTTTTCAATGAGACGGCTGAACGAGGCGACATACCGTCTTCCTGGTGGAAGGTTGAAAGACGGTTCACTTAGAGTTCCCTCAGGATCGACCACCGAGCAGATCGTCCTCAACAGGGGGTTGTCCAATTCGGTCAGCCGCGTAGAAGCAAGGATTCCCAGCTGCATGTCGAGGACGTCTACCGTCTCTTGGGAGTAGCGAACGATGGTGCCCGCATCCGAACCCTCCGGCCGCAGGCCGGGCGCCACGGGTGAGAAGACGCGAGCGTATTCCCGTCCGACCGCTCGCGTACCGACTCCGACCACCAGCCGAACCACGCCGTCCTCCGGTTTCAATCGATCGCTCCACGGGTAGAAGTTGAGCGAAAAGGCCACCCCGCCGATCAACGGATAGAAGAGATTGTGTGGATAGTCGTGCCCGATCATGTTTTGGATTAGGATTGCCATCTTCTCTTGCTGCCAGGGTAGATGGTGACGCTTTCGGTAGGCCCTTGCATTTGGGCCGAAGGTCGATGCATACACCCGTTTGATTGCCGCAATGAGCGCGTCCAATCGTTCTGGGAGAGCTCCGGTATTAGCGAGGAATTCCGACAGATAGATCCCGGCAAACGAGTGATTGGGATCGTCCTCCATCAGAGAAGAGGAACGAACCACCAGCGGACGATGTTCCTGTTGAAGAAAACGGCCTAGCTCCTCTCGAACAGCGGCCGGACACGCAGCGGCGACGATCCTCTCCCGCAACTCGTCCAACGTGATCTCTTTCCGGCAGCCTGCGAGAACAGATTCCTGCAGGTTGTTTTCCTCCATGAACGCATCAAACACGTCGGTGGTCACAATCAGGGAGTCGGGAAAGCGGACAAGATCATCGTACTCGGTGAGGCTTCCACCGTGTGCCAAATGATCCATCACGAACAGAAGCCCGCGAGCCTTCCCCCCGACCTGTCCGGTTCCGATCAACCAGACGTTGTTGGGGACTGAGTCCTTGGAGAAGGAGCACACGCCTGTTGGGCAGAGGCCAAATCGGAAGTACGGAGAGGAAACCCTCTCCGGTGCGATCATCGCATTGCCTCCTTAAGGGTCTCTGGCAAGGTGAATCTCCGCTAGAAGGAAGGCCAGCAAGGTCTTGCCATCGCGAATCTCGCCTGTTCCTATCATCTCTTGGAGTCGTTGCCGGTCGAACAGTTCCTGGGCGTCGATCTCGCCGGGTATCGGCTCAGCAATCTTCTTAAGGTCGCGGGCGAGAAAGAGGGTGATCTGCTCGTCACAGAATCCCGGAGAGGTGAAAAAGGACAGGAGTCTCTCCCAGCTTTCAGCTTCGTAGCCGGTTTCCTCGAGGAGTTCTCGTTTGGCGCACGCCAACGCTTTCTCTCCCTGTTCGAGCTTCCCCGCCGGGATTTCCCACAGCGCTGTACCGACCGGATGGCGATACTGGCGAACAAGGAGAATCCTTCCGTCGTGGAACAGGGGAAAGATGGCCACCGCTCCGGGATGAAGCACCACTTCACGGGTGAAGATGGCTCCGTCTGGCCGTCTCACCTGATCGATGACTGCGTGCACCAACCTTCCAGTAAACGCCTCACATCGTTCGACCAGGTATTCTTTCTCTCTAGACGGCGTTGTATCCCTCCTGCAGTGCCCGGCTATTCATCGGGACGAACTTTCCTTTTCCGTCTTTCTCAAGCATTTTTGTCATGGCCGCTGTCACGGTTTCAAGTGGGACGACGCCGGTTGCCTTGATGTAGGCTCCGAGGGCGACCATGTTGATTGCCCGAGCGCTGCCGAGTTTTGTGGCCAACTCGTTCAGCGGAACGGACGCCACCTGCACATCGTCTCGCGCCACTTTGCGCTCGACGAGGGATCGGTTTACAACAATCGTTCCTCCCCTAGCCACGAGTGGCTCAAACTTGTCGAGGGATGGGAGATTCATAGCGATCAGAGTCGTGGGGTCATCGACGATCGGTGAGCCTACTTGTTCCTCGGAGAGAACTACGGTGCAGTTCGCGGTGCCACCTCTCATCTCCGGCCCGTAGGAGGGAAGCCACGTGACTCCCAAGCCTTGATCCATTCCCGCTTGGGCCAGGATTTTCCCGGCGAGGATGACTCCCTGGCCGCCGAAGCCAGCGATGATGACGGAACGTTCCATAACTACCCCCTATCTACGAGATCCCCGAGCGGATACACCTTGGTGACAACCTCAGCCACGTGTTTGTTCGCATCGGTCGGCTTCATCCGCCAATTGGTCGGGCAGGTGGCAAGGACCTCTACCAGTGAGTACCCCTTTTCCTCCACCTGGCAGGCAAATGCTTTCTTGACTGCTTTTGTAGCCTCCAGAATCCGTTTGGTGTCGTAGAGGGCCTGACGGGTAACGTACACTGGCGCATCCAACTGGGCGATCATCTCCGAGAAACGGATTGGATAGCCGAACAACGCAGGATCACGACCCTCCGGAGTTGTAGACGTCTTTTGCCCTATCAGGCTTGTGGGAGCCATTTCACCCCCGGTCATTCCGTATACCTGGTTGTTGACGAAGAACACTGTGATGTTCTCTCCGCGATTGGCGGCATGGATCGATTCAGCCGTGCCGATGCTCGCGAAGTCACCGTCTCCTTGATAGGCAAAGACGATCAGATTAGGGTCAGCCCGCTTTGCGCCGCTGGCCACTGCACTCGCGCGGCCGTGTGCCGCTTGAATCGCGTCGCAATGGAACCAGCGGTAGGCAAAGACGGCACATCCGACCGGCGCGATCCCGACCGTCCGCTCTGCGATGCCCAATTCGTCAATCGCTTGAGCAATGATTCGAGTAAGGGTGCCGTGATGGCACCCGGGGCAATAGGTAAAACGCGCATCGGTCAGGCTCCTCGGCCTGCCAAAGACCTTCACCATCTTCTCTACGCTAACCGGCATGCTTTTTCACCTCGTTCAGAATTGATCGAGGGGTCGGAACGACACCACCCAACTCCCCGTAGAACGGGGTGTTCGCCCGCTCACAGACTGCCAAGCGAACGTCCTCCCACATCTGGCCTGCACTCATCTCCACAGTGAGCACCGTCTGTACCCGTTTCGAAAGCTCTCGCAAAGGCTGGTAGGGGAAGGGCCACAGGGTGATTGGACGAAACAGACCGAGCTTGATTCCATCAGCCCTCGCCATTCGCACGACGCTTCTGGCGATGCGGGCCACTGTTCCGTGCGCCGCGATGACGATATCCGCATCTTCGGTGGCCGTCTCCTCGTACCGAACCTCCTTTGCCTCGATCTCGCGGTAGCGCTCCTGCAAGGCACGGTTCATCTGTCTCAGTATTTCTGGATCGAGATCGAAGCTTCGAATGACGTTCGGAGCACGGTTCTTGGCGCCGGTTGTTGCCCATGGTTTCTCGGGTAAGGCCGTGACATCCACTGGCTCGAGGAGTTCCACGGGTTCCATCATCTGCCCGAGCATTCCGTCTGCGAGGAGCATCACCGGCGTGCGGTAACGATCTGCGAGGTCGAACGCAAGCATCGTCAATTCTCCGGCTTCGGGCACGGTCGACGGTGCGAGTACGATGGTGTGGTAATCACCGTGGCCGCCGCCCTTGGTTGCCTGTGAATAGTCCGCCTGGGCGGGGGCGATGTCTCCCAGCCCCGGCCCTCCGCGCATGACATTGACGATCACCGCTGGAAGGTCTGAACCGGCGAGATAGGAAATCCCTTCTTGCTTAAGACTGATCCCGGGTGAAGAGGACGAGGTCATTGTCCGAACCCCTACACAGGCGGCTCCGTACACCATGTTGATTGCCGCGATTTCGCTCTCAGCCTGGATAAACGTGCGGCCAAGCCTGGGCATGTGTTTTGCCATGTGTTCCAGCAACTCCGCCTGGGGTGTAATTGGGTAGGCGAAGTAACACTGGCAGCCTGCACGGATAGCTGCTTCTGCTATCACCTCATTGCCCCGCAGCAGCAATCGTTCGCCCATCGACTCTCCTTTTACGCAGCTACCTTCTCGCGATAGACCTCGATGGCCACATCCGGACAGTTTTGAGCGCAGAAAGCACAACCGACACAGTCCTGCTCCTGTTCCATGTGGACTACGTCATAGCCGCTTCTGTTCAACTCGCCAGAGAATGCAAGTACTTGGTGTGGACAAGCGGAAATGCAAAGCCCGCATCCCTTACACCGTTCCTTATCGATGATGACGACGCCTTTTGGCATCAGCTCCCCCCTCACTCTGATCATCATGAAACGTTACACTCAACCTCTTGGCGCGATGTCGATGGAGGCGACCTATTGCCTTCTCGGCTTGGCTAATCCACTCCTTGATGCGCTCTTCCGACTTCGGGTCTTGCTGTACATGCTCCGAGGTGAGCTTTGTGGGGCGCCTGCTTAATACGTGGTTCAATCGATGGAAATCGCGGTCAAACCGGTCCGCGGATCCACTCTCTTGTGGAGGCAAAATCGACAGATTAAAGCGTCCGTCCTCCTTTTTCTCGACGATCCTTACCGTGATCCTTTCACCGGGGTGGAAACGGTCTTTGAGTGTCTCGGAAGGAAGGGATTCGCACGCGGCCACGAGCCCAACCTGACCGTCAGTCAGGGAGACAATGACCCCCTCAGGACGGACATCGACGATTTCTCCTGAGACGGCCGCCCCGATTTCAAGCGTCATGGCTTGTCCCCTCTTAGAAGTTCCTCGCAAATCGTGTTGTGAGAACCCACGCTGGCTGTTGTGACCTCTCTTGTGGCAAGAGGTTACGGTGCATCGGCTAAGCGACCTTTGTCACCCGGCCGGATTTGATGCACCGTGTGCATGCATTGATCCATGCTCGTTTTCCGCCAACGTATGCGTGAACCCGCTGAATGTTGGGAGCCCTCATCCGGCGCGTGCGACGGTGCGAGTGGCTGATGGTGTTTCCCGCTACCGGCCTCTTTCCACAGATCTCGCAAACTCTTGCCATCCTAGTCACCTCTCATTGATTAGGAAATCGTTTTCACGAGTGCTGGCTCCACGTAGGTTGGTTCTACATCGTAGAGTTGATCTTGGGTATGTGTATCCTCTCCCAAGCGTGCAACCCACGCAGGGGACGGGCGATTCAACTCCTCTGGGGCAATCTCTACCAAAGCACATTCTCCCAGCTGTTCTCGCAGGAGTTCCGCCCCGCTTCCTATTGCGACAAGCTGTTTTTTCCCCTCCGATATTCGTGTTAGCACGTCTGAACTTGATAGCACCGCCACTTCGCCGAGTGCCCTTGCTCCAGCGAACCAGCGAACGTAGAACAGGTCTCGGCGATTAGGGACTAAGACGCAAACGCGCCCCGTGACGTCAAGACGAACTCGGTAGGCCACCGTTCCATCGACACCCACCAGAGGGATGTCCAGTGACTGGCAGAGTCCCTTTGCAGTGGCAAGACCGATTCGAAGCCCCGTGAACGAACCTGGACCGCAATTGACACTCACAAGGCGTATTTGATCCTTATTTCGACCGCACTCATCAAGAAGTCCTACCAAAAGGGGCAGGAGCTCCTCTGCGTGGTGAAGGGGTTCTTCCATCATCTTCTCACCGAGGAGGCAACCCCCTTCTCGCAGAGCCACTCCCCCCCTGGCCTCGGAAGTATCGATCCCCAAAGTCAACATCGTAGGATAATGGTAAGCCAGTCCCAAACGCTTTTCAAGCAAGAATAGGTTCCAGGTCTTCTTTGTAGGAAAGAAGAAGTGACCGCGCCCGGGCAACGTCGTGATCCAGCTGATGTCGCAGCGCCTCAAGGGAGGGGAAGACTTGATCGTCGCGCAGTCTTTGGTGCAAGTGAACCTCCATCCTCTCTCCGTAAAGCTCGGTCTCCGGCGTAGAGAGTAGGTAGACTTCACAGCGTGTCGCGTTCGATTTCAGTGTGGGGCGCATTCCGAGATAGAGGAGTCCTGCACTGTGTTGCTTCTTCCAGAACGCGTGAATGAGGTAAATTCCCTCTGCAGGGAGAAGGAGGGCCGAGTCGAGTGCCAGATTGGCGGTAGGATAGCCCAGTTTGCGTCCGAGACGGTCCCCCGCTACCACTTCACCTACGAGAAGGGGGGGGCGACCAAGCAAGGGTCTGGCCAGCCGAACCTGGCCCGCTTTGATCAGACTACGAATTCGGCTGCTGCTCACGGGTGCGTGATCGACAATAACCATTGGAACGGTGATGACGCTGAAACCTTGCTCCTTTCCAATCTGACGAAGCAAAGAGACGTTTCCCTCGCGATCGCGGCCGAATTGAAAGGATTCGCCCACTACGATTGTGCGAGCGGCAAACCGTTCGAGCAGCACGTTGTGGATAAACTGCTTTGCCGAGAGGTTCTTTACAGTTGCAAAGTCTGCCGGCTCCACCCGATCAACGTATTGCTCAAGCAGCTTCCGTTTTGCTGATTGCGGAAGCAGCAGGCACGGTGGGGGTTGCGTTTTCCACATCGGATCCCTGATTGCATGCCGCGGAGGGAAGGCAAAGGTGTAGGCGATTCCCGGCAAGTTCTTCTCGTGAGCGATTGTCTGTAGTTGTTGCAGGATTGCCTGATGTCCCAGGTGGAGTCCATCGAAGGTTCCCACAGTGATGACGGTACCCTCCATGCTCTTGCTCATCCTCCTTATGGCAGATGGTAACCCAAAGCGCGGCCTTCCTGTAGCGTGGTGAGTCAGTTGGACGACAGATTTGCCCATCTGTACAATCTTTCTAACATGCGGACTGAGCGGATAACCGATCTTTCTTTGGAGGAGGAGCTTGTTTTTACCACCCTCCGCCCGACCACGCTTGACGAGTTTGTGGGGCAGACCGGGATCAAAGAGAAGCTGCGCATCTACGTCGCGGCGACACAAGGAAGGAACGAGCCGCTTGATCATGTCTTACTACACAGCCCCCCTGGCTTGGGGAAGACAACACTTGCCCACATCATCGCCGCGGAGATGGGGGTGAATATCCGTGTCAGTTCGGGGCCGGCGATCGAGAAAGCAGGGGATCTGGCTGCCATCCTGACTAACCTACAGCCGCGCGACATCTTCTTCATCGACGAGATTCATCGCCTACGGCGTAGCGTAGAGGAGATCCTCTACCCGGCGATGGAGGACTACAAGATTGACATCATTCTCGGCGAGGGTCCGAATGCGCAGTCGCTGCGCATTGATCTTCCTCCGTTTACTCTGATTGGAGCGACCACTCGCGCCGGGCTCATCTCGGCTCCGTTGCGGGACCGTTTCGAGGTTTCCTTTCGGCTTTCCTTCTACGGCCCCGAAGAGCTGCGTGCGATTATCATCCGTGCGGGCGAAATCCTCGGAATCGAGGTCATCCCGGAGGGCGCCTGGGAGTTGGCCAAGCGCGCCCGCGGGACCCCTAGGATTGCCAACCGCCTCCTGCGCCGCACGCGCGACTACGCCCAGGTGAAGGGTGCGGGGAAGATCGACATGGAGACCGCGAAACGATCACTCGCGATGCTTGAAATCGACGAAGTGGGGCTGGACCGGCTCGATCGAGCGGTCCTGGAGGCGATCGTCTCCAAGTTCAACGGTGGACCCGTTGGGTTGGACACCCTTGCTGCGGCCCTGTCGGAAGAGAAAGACACCATTACCGATGTGGTGGAGCCTTACTTGTTAAAGGAAGGGTTCATACAACGAACCCCTCAGGGCAGAGTGGCTACCGAGCGCGCGTACACTCACCTCGGCAAAGAGGAACCCCGCCTGATCTAACGCTTCTGGAGCGCCTTGGCGTTGGCGATGAATTCCGAGACGACGCCCTTGAAGCGGCGCCAATCGAATAGAAACGCCAAACACATCCAGACGATGAACATCCACGCTGCCCGCGGCGCGTTGAAATAGGCGACGATGAGTGGCAAGGCGGACAGAGGACAGGCGAAAGACATGGTGATCATCTTTGAGCGGAAATAGGCAATGAAGACCGCCGCCACTGCGACGTAGATCACTGCGGGCGTGGCCGGGATCAATCCCGCCATGACCAGGTAGCAGAGTCCGGCGAAGACCATGATCATGTCAAAGACGAACTCACGCTCTCCGACCCACGTGGCTTCTGTCTTGTAGCGACGCGCAAGCCTGCCGTCCAGGATGTCGGTGGTCCATCCGAGCATGGTGAGCAGGACCACGGTTTCGAGTGCTCGCGGTCCGACAAAGCCGAGGGAGAGAATGGCCAAAGCGATGATTCCCCGTGATGCTGTGAGTAGGTCGGGTACCCTCTTCATGGTTTTCCCACCGTTATGATTATAGTTTCGCGGCTTGCCGAAGACAACCGGGAGAACTTTTCGGTCGCTCAGGTACAATGTTTTGCTCTGTAAGCCGCTTGTGATATGGATTACGGAAATTCCCTTCCCTTTTGTGCTATTGTAGAGGCAAGTAACTATCGAAGGAGGTAGAAAATGACACTGGACGCATGGCTGCTTCTGTCGCTCTTCTGGGCGTTTTGGATCTTTGCATTTGCTGGCTTTTGGTGCGGCGGCCCCTGCTAATCCATCACGCGCAGTGTTGGATGTCTTAGAGACAGGACTGGTTTCCTTCCCTGTATATCCACGGGCAGCTGCGTTGAGGGAAGGAATTTAGAGAGTGCTCCCTGTGCCTGGCCCTGAAAGGAGGGCAGAGCGATGAAACGGGTTGCGGCATCCGTTGTGTTGATGCTGTTGATTCTAGCGTTGTTTGCGCCGTGGGTGTTCGGGCTGCCTCAAGATCCTTCTCCGACCATCACCGCTTCCGTAGTCGATGTCATCAGCATTGACACCGTGGAGGTGGAAATCATTGCTGTTACCGGCGTGGCGCCGGTCTGGGAGGGGGATCACGTGCTGGTCCGTATGATCGGTATTGAGGCTACCCAAAGCGCTGAGGCGTTTTGGGATGCAAACGCCAGTTTCTATTCCACGATGATCGTTGGCAAGACCGTGTATTTGGCGGTCGATGCTACGTCTGTCAGCTTCTGGAATGGAGGGGACGAACCGTTGTTGGCCTACGTCTACCTCGATCCCGACGGAAAGACGCTGGTGAATTCACTGCTTGTTTCAATGGGGTTTGCCGAGGCCGCTACAGGTGCGCAAGCCACTGCGACCGCTGAGGCTACTGCAACGTCGTCCTCTGAGGT
>CAZMOL010000048.1:0-2619 GCA_964568045.1 uncultured Thermotogae bacterium | reverse complement strand
GACTACGCCAAACTGCAGGTGCAGACCGTTCCGGATGCGTGGTGTCAGATCGACGTACGCTACCACTCCGGCCTCACTACCGATTTAGACCTCAGTCCCCGATCGGCGTTCTGCGGGACCACTACGTGGAGATGGAAGGTGACCGCGGCTACTCCGCCCGGAACCTGGCCGATCATCGTGACTGCGCGCTTGAACGGGCAGATCATCGGCCGACTCGAGACGTGCCTCACCGTACATCTCTGATCGTCCGGTCATTCTGCTCGATCCCGCGAGCGTCTGTATCTTTCTTTTAGGGGCGAGGGCGACCCTTTCTTAAGACCCGGCGGCGGCCCGAGGATCTCTCCCAGCACGATCGCCGCCCGCGGATCCTGCCGCAAGATCTCTCGCACCAGCTTCCCCAGGGATTTCCTTTTTGCCATCTATGCGCCTCCGGTGAGTGGGGCCTTGCCAGTGGCGGTAGGCTCTTCCCCTTCTGCGAGCCCTTCTCGCATCTTGGTGTCGGCCTGGATGTTTCTCAGGTTGTAGTAGTCCATCACCCCGAGTTGGCCTTTGCGGAACGCATCGGCGATGGCACGTGGGATCTCCGCTTCGGCTTCGACCACCGCCGCTCGGCGCTCCTGCACCAACGCCGTCATCTCCTGCTCCCGGGCGACGGCCATCGCGCGACGCTCCTCCGCCTTGGCCCGGGCCACCTTGAGATCTGCCTCGGCCTGGTCGGTCTGCAGTTGCGCCCCGATGTTCTTGCCGACATCCACATCGGCGATGTCGATGGATAAAAGCTCGAATGCCGTGCCCGCATCGAGTCCTTTCTCCAACACCAGTTTGGAGATCTTGTCGGGATTCTCGAGAACCTGTTTGTGAGAGGTGGCCGAACCGATGGCCGAGACGATTCCTTCTCCCACACGAGCGATGATCGTCTCTTCGGTCGCTCCGCCGACCAGCCGCTCGATGTTGGCGCGCACCGTGACCTTCCCGATTGCGAACAGCTGGATGCCGTCTGCCGCCACGGCGCCGACCTTGGGCGTTTCGATTACGCGCGGGTTGACCGACATCGCCACCGCGTCGTACACGTCTCGGCCGGCCAGATCGATCGCCGCTGCCCGTTGAAAATCAAGCGCGATGTTCGCCTTGTCCGCCGAGATGAGCGCCCGTGCGACTCGATCCACGCTTCCTCCGGCAAGGTAATGTGCCTCGAGCTCGGAAATGGAAAGCTTCAGGCCCGCCTTCCACGTCGCGATCATGGGGAAAATCACCTTGTGGGGATTGACTTTTCTAAGCCGCATTCCAACAAGCGTCATCGGCCCCACCGGCACCCCGGCTGCCAGGGCGGAGATCCACAGTCCCACCGGCACGAAGTAGAAGAACAGCCAGATCAAGAGCACTGCCAAAATGGGGATGATGTAGACCAGGATATTCATATCAGTTTTCCTCCTTTTCTTGTCGCACCACTTTTCGATAGCCCTCGTCTTTGACCACGACGATAGGCGTTCCTTCCGGAAGGTACCCCTCTTCGCAGGTTACGTCCACCCTTTCGCCGGCGAATTCCCCTGCTCCCACTGGGTGAAGATCCGTTACCGCCACGCCTTGTCGGCCCACCCACGGGCTCTCCATTTCTTTGGCTTGGGTCCGGTCGAACGCCCGGCCGGTGATCGCCGAGGAGAGGATCACCCCGCCGAAGCGCAACCGACTCTTGGGAAGCCGGGTCAACAGGACAATTGTTCCCACTACCGCGACGACGAGTCCCCCGGACACGGCGCCCACGGCCGAAATCACCTGTGAGGGATTGGTGAATGGACCGACCATCGCGGTGTAGAAGCCCAATCCGATCAGCACCAGGCCGGCAAGCCCTGCCACGCCGAAATCCACCGCGGTGAACACGAATACCTCGAGCAGGATTGCCACCAGCCCGCCGAGGAAAAAGACGATCGACTCCCAACCGGCAAGACCGACGAAGATGTGCGCCCAGAAAAAGAGCCCCAGGCACGCGATTCCGAGAATCCCGGGGATTCCAAAACCGGGGACGAGCATCTCGACGATCAGTCCCAGGATCCCCAGCGTGATTAAGAGTGCAGCCAACCATGTCTCGGTGAGCACATCCACTACTGTGTCGATCCACCGTGGAGCAAAGGGAACGATCACGGCGCCAGGAAGGCCTTCGGCCTGCAACAGTTCACCCACAGTTGCCACCTCGCCGTCGGACATCCCCCAGACCGCCGCTTGCTGTGCACTCAAGGTGAGCAGCTTTCCCTCTTCGACCAGGCCATCGATGGTGACATCCGGATCGACCATCGCCTCGGCTACCTCCGGCGGCCGGCCGCGTGCCTCTGCCGTGGAACGGAACAGGGATCGTGTTGCGGAGACAACCTTCTCTGAGGCCGGTTGGCCCGTCCCCGCTTCCACCGGTGTTGCGGCCCCCAGCACGCCGGCGGGATCGAAATAGATGCGGGTACACGCCAGGGCGAGAAGAGCACCGGCGGAGAACGCCTCACGGTGGACGTAGGCCAAGGTGGCAAGCTCGGTATCCAAGATGACATTCCGGGCCGCGACGGCGGCGTCGAGATAACCACCCGGAGTTGCAAACTCGATCACCGCCGCCCGGGCACCGGATTCACCGGCCGC
>CAZMOL010000047.1:0-13357 GCA_964568045.1 uncultured Thermotogae bacterium | reverse complement strand
GCTCCCATCTCCTTTGCTGCCTCTTCGAAGGCACGTTGCATCACCTCGGCCTGGCGCATGCACTTGTCATGGTTGAGGCTGCGACACTCGGCCTGGATTGTCACCCTCTCCGGCACACCGTTTCGAATCATCCCACCATGGATCGTTCCCACATTGGCGGTCGTCTCCTCATCGATACGTCCCTCGGGCATCGCAGCGATCGCCTTGGCAGCGACGCGGATCGCTGAGATTCCCTTCTCCGGTTCCATTCCAGCATGTGCCGCTTTCCCTTTGATGTTGATGTCGAGTGAGACGTGCGAGGGTCCTCCGATGATCACCGTATCCAGCTCGTCGCCATCGATGACGAATCCTTTCTTCGCTTGAACCATCGAGAGATCGAGGTTCTTGGAACCGAGGAGACCAATCTCCTCGCTGCGAGTAATCACGACCTCCACTGGAGGCCGCCTCTTTACTGTTCTCACTGCCTCGAGAACCGCGGCGATACCGGCCTTGTCGTCGGCACCGAGGATCGTCTCCCCGGCGGAGCGGATCACCCCGTCCTCGATCACCGGCTTGATCCCTTTCCCCGGCTTCACTGTGTCGGCATGAGCACCGAGGAGAATCGGTTCGGTCTTATCCGATCCTTTTGCGGGAACGTGGGCGATCAGGTTCCCGTAGGCGTCGAGCTCACAGCGTGCTTCAAGCTCCTTTTCTAAGAGGTCCTTAAGGTAGTCAATGAACCGTTCTTCCTCGCCCGACTCGCTGTCTATCTTTACCATATCGCAAAACAGATCAACAATGTTCCCCATGCTAGTCTCCTCCTTTCCTATGTCATTCTTCTCTTCGCTTCCTTGGTAATCTTGATGATCAATTGCTCGAGGAAGCGATAGAATGCCTCTTTATCAGTCATTACTAGGTCTTGCTTCTCGTTTAACTCTTCGGCTATTTCTCTCAAGAAGGCGTCGCGATACTCCGCCGCCGTGAGCATTGCCAGCCGCCTGAGTACCTCGAGCAAGCGTAACGGACCATAGTCCTTGGGCTCATCCTTCAGTCCTTGCGCACTTACCGCTATATAGGCACATAGATCGAACAACTCGTCCTTATTCATCTATCCCTCCCGATATAGTTCCCACGAGGTTATCCGCGACAGTTGCTTCCTCTGGGGCGCAACAGGTTGCTTCCTTGGAAAGCCCAAAGCAACAAGGAGGATGGGATGGATGTAAGCGGGTAGTTGTAGCAATTCCTTGATCCCTGTTTGGGAAAAGGAGGCTACAACACAGGAGCCAAGCCCTAGGGAACAAGAGACGAGCAACATGTTCTGCACCGCCATAGCGGCCTCTTCGGCAACGAGAATTCGCTGAAATGACTTCCCAAAGCTCTGTGTGTCTCCTTGGTCTGAGCAGAGCGCAATGGCAGCGGTCGCCTCCACAGGGAAGCCAGGGGAGAGAGTTTTCAACGTCCTAAGCTGCTTAGGCTCTTGCACGACGATGAACCGCCAGGATTGAACATTGCTGGGAGTAGGGGCCCATTGGCCTGCCTCTAGCAACTTCATAAGGATCTCCCGCGGTACCTCTTCGTCCTTGTATGAGCGGACGCTCCTCCTCTTCTTTACAACGTCAAGCACGATATCCGCTTCACTTGCTGCTATTATCCCTCCTTTCCATCTGGGTCAGGTTAATCTCCTGTTACTCTCGATCTCCTTATATTGAAGCTCGTACCCGAAGTGTTTCGGTCCGAAGAGTTGCAGGCCCTTTGGTGATCGCCACATCTCGGGGGCGGGGTAACCGATGACCGTCACCTCTATGCCTTGTTTGCAATTCGGATTAGTGATCGCCTCACCCGTGTTTGGATTAAGGACACAGATGAGATCAGGAACAGTTACATCGGGCTCATCATCAAACCAGGAAACGATGTGTTCATTCTTGTACCAGATCCTGTATTGATGGCCGTGGTTATCCACCTGGCCGGAGATGAACAACTCGCCAATGGTGAATCCTTCCTCAATTTTCCAGCTTGCTTGGGTCACCACTCCTTTAAACAGGAAATACCCATTGCCTGCCGTGACCGCTGCTTGCACTGGGTCGGCGCCGGAGGAACGAGCCACACGAACGGCTTCGCCGATGGCCAGGGCCTTGGACAGTGTCCCTGGAACGACCGACGTTCTCAGGGCCTTTCCGCTCATCGGATGGTCAGTCACCCCGGCCCGGTTATCGCTCACTACCGCGATGGCGCGGACGATCGCTTCGGCGCGGAAATCATCGGAAACCTCTTTTACAATAAGCATGTCCCCCTTCGCGGTGGCCACTGCCAGCGGAGCGATCGGCACGTCCTTGATGTAGAACGTCGTGTGCTGAAGCTCGGGCACCGAACGACCGGCAGGATCAGCATCGACGATCGGGATGCCGCACTTCGTCGCCACGGATAAAGCGACGGCTGTGTTCCCACCCCCGATCTCAGTAGCTACGACCGCAAAAAACTGTTGTCCCAAATAGTCCTCGAGGGCCTTGAAGGCAACCAGACACTCCATCTCCATATCGTTGTGTGATTTGGTTTGACCTGTCTGTTCCGGGGTAACGCTGCCGCACATGTAGGGTGAGGCAACCAATGCGTCATCGGGGACTTCCTCAAGTCCGATCAATTTGAATTCTCTGCCGGCCTCCAAGTCGCTTTGAATGAGCTGGAGCCCTCGTTTGGAACTCCCGCCTCCTCCTGTACCCAGAATAGTGCAGCCGCAAATCAAGTCTTCTAGTTGCTGTTGGTCCAAAGTCTGCATCGATCTTTCCTCCTTTTTCCTATCTTCTTGCCCTTCTCATCTTGGGGTCAAGAATCTCCCTCAAGCCATCCCCGACTAGGTTGAACGACAAGACAGTAACAAAGATCGCCAACCCGGGGAAGGTGACAATCCACCAATTGGTGAGGAAGAACGTACGGCCTGTGCTTACCATCAATCCCCATTCGGGCGTGGGCGGTTGAGCCCCAAGCCCCAAAAAACTGAGGGCAGCCGAAGTCAAGATGATCGAGCCAAAATCCATCGATGCCTGGATGATGATCGGGGTCAGACAGTTTGGAAGCACATGTTTAAACACGATTTTCCCCCGTGATGCACCCATCGCTTTGGCTGCCTGGACGTAATCCCTTTCACGAACCGAAATTGCTTCACTGCGCAAAAGCCTCGTATACCACGGCCACCAAGCAATGGCGATTGCGATCATCGCGTTGGTCAGGTTTGGACCCAACAGGGTAGATATGGCCATCGCCAACAACAGCGGGGGAAAGCTCAGGAAAACATCCGTTATTCTCATGATCACCTCATCGAGGGCACCGCCGGCGTAACCGGCCACGACTCCCAGCGGCACTCCGATGAGAAGCGCAATCCCAATCGCAATCACTCCGACCTGCAATGAGATCCGGGTCCCGGTCAGCACCCGGCTGAAGACGTCCCTTCCCAACTCGTCGGTTCCAAAGAAATATTTTAAACTGGGCGAGTGAAACCTATCCTTAATATGTGTCTCAACAGTATCGTGAGGAAAAGGCACGATCAGTGGAGCCAACAAAGCGATTATGACCAGTAGGAAGACAACGGATAACCCTATTGTAGTCAGTCGATTTTTTAGTGCAAGCCGAAGGGTACGAGGCAATCGCTTGGACATCCCTAACCGAGCCTAATGCGTGGATCCAAGAAAGCCTGCGTGAGGTCAACAAGGAGATTCAAGACGACATAGGTGAAGGCGATCAGTAGCGTCACACCCATGATCGCCGGGTAATCGACGGACAGGATCGCCTTTGAGGCATATTGTCCCAAGCCCGGCCAGGTGAACACGGACTCAATGAGAAAGGTTTCCACCAACGAATAGGCAAATGTTAGGGCTCCCACAGTGATCACCGGTCCGATGGCGTTTCGCAGGGCGTACACGCTGAGAATTCTCCTCTCACGGAATCCGCACGCCCTGGCCGTTCTGATGTAGTCCTCTCCCAAGACCTCCAACATCGTCGCCCGCGTCATCCGCGCCGACAGCCCCAAGGGATAGGCCGCCAGTGTGATCCCTGGTAGAACGATGTGGGACAGCGCGCTGCCAAACGCGGTGAAATTGCCGGTAATCAACGAATCGAAGAGGTAGAACCCGGTGATGTGCTCGATCGGTGCGGTGAAGCGCGTCATCATGGCAACACGCCCCGCCAACGGGAACAAGCCGAGCTGTTTGAAGAACACGAGCTGCAGGATCATTCCCAACCAGAACGTCGGCAGTGCGACCCCCATGATCGAAAACACGCGACTGCCGTGATCCACCATCGTCCCGTCGCGGACAGCCGAGGCAATCCCCAAAGGGATCCCGGCGACAAAGCCGAGTAGCATACCGAAGATAATCAGTTCCAGGGAGGCGGGAAGATAGGTCGCAATATCCTTCAGCACCGGTTGATGGGTGCGAATCGAGACCCCCCAATCACCGCGAAGGAAGCTGGCAATGTATTTGAAATAGCGGATGTGTACCGGCTTGTCCAATCCCAGTTCGATTTTGGCCTTTTCAATCTGCTCCAGTTTTGCGTGCGGTCCCACCCATCGCATTGCCGGGTTGGAGGGGACGATCACTGTCAACAGGAACGTGAACACAGACACGCCGAACATGACGACTAAGGCCAGTCCCAATCGACGAATGATGTACGCGGTCATGAATTCCCGGTCGTTTCTCTAATAACTGATAAAAACGAGCGGGGAGTGATGCTCCCCGCTCTGACTGCTCTACTGTTACTCCTCCCGGTAGCAATCGTACCAGAAGACGACGTGCGTGTAGGCAGGGTTGTCGACATATCCCTTGAGGGACGTCCGCTTCGCCCGCATCGAACTCATGTCGTAGATCGCGACCCCGGCAGCATCTGCCATGAGCATATTCTGTGCCTCGACGTACATGTCGGTGGCCGCTTGTCTGTCAAACAGCGCCTTTTCCTTTGCGGCGTTGATCAGGGCATCGAAAACCGGGTTGCTGTAATAGGAGAAGTTGAACAGGATAGGCTGAGTCTCGAACATCGCGCTCAAGAAGGAATGTGGATCAGCGTAGTCCGGCCACCAGTAGAACAGGAAGATGTCCTGTCGATCATTCGGATCCGCGGCGGCACCCAGATCGATCTGCGCCTCCCACGGCATCCCTCTGATCTCCAGCTCAACGCCCAGCTTGGCGAGTTCCGCCTTCCACAGCTCGGCGGTCCTTCGTTCGTTCTCGTCGCCGGCCACGTAGGTCAGCACGACCTTGAACCCTCCGTCCGGATAGCCGGCCTGTTCGAGGAGCACCTTGGCCGTTTCGGGACTGAAGGTGTACTGCTTCACCTTGTCTGAGTACCCCCACAACCCAAACGGCACAACGCCGCGAGACTGCCGTGCATAGCCGCCCATGACTCCCTCAATCACGTCATCGTAGGGAAGTGCATACGACAGCGCTTTTCGCACCAGCGGATTGCCGGTCGGTTCGTCTGCGCTCTTTGCCGTGTTTAACAGGGCGAGCAGGTTCTGGAACGACGGCACACTGACGATTTCCACACCGGGAACGCCTCGAAGCGCTTCCAGCCCGGACGCCGCAAGTCGATTGGTGAAGTCGGCCTCACCGGATTCGACCATAAGCCGTCGCGTCCCCTCCTCAGGAACCCATTGGAACACGACCTTGTCGAAGTGTTTGCCTTCCCAGCCTCCCCAGTAATTATCGAACTTCTTCAGGATGACCAGCGTATTGCCTTCGTTGCTCTCGATGGTGTAGGGACCGGTTCCCGAATCGTTGCCTTCGTAGAACCAATCACGGTCAGAGAAATCCGGGTCGAATATGTGCGCGCAGTAGGCCGCCGAAGCGGCGATGTCGAGCGGCGCAGGATAGCTGAGATTGAACACGACCGTGTACTTGTCCTTTGCTTCGATCGACTCTACCGGATCCCAGATGTAGAAAGCCCCTTTCTCGCCGGCGATGGTCCGGTCGATGGAGAACTTCACCGCTTCCGCGTCCATCTCGCCGCCGGTGTGGAACTGCACGCCTTTTCTCAGGTGGAAGGTCCACGTTAGCCCGTCTGCCGAGCTCTCGTAGCTTGTCGCCAGTACAGGCGTGAACTCACCCGTAACCGAATCGTAGCGCACGAGGGTCTCGTACAGGTTGTTCATCACGATGACTTCATTGGAGAAGCCTTCACTGGGATCCCAGTAGACCACGACCTCGCTGGAATTCACATAGACCCCGACTTGAGGCTCCGCCGCTGAGACGATGGTGACGCAGGCAAGAAGGATGGACAGCAACACGGACAACCCTACAACACCATGCCAACTCACTCTACCGTTCTTTTGAAGCATCAGCATCCCTCCTTTTTAAATATTTAACCAATATTCCTCCCGCTTTTGCTTCTGCCATCACCTCCCTTTCGGGTTACTTCTGGTAGTTGTTCAATACCCTTCAATTTTGTCATAACAGGCGGTGAGATACAAACCGCCACGATGGTGCCGCAACCCCAATCTTATGAAAAGCTCCGCCATCTTGAAGGTCACCGCCGCAGGCTCGATCACGGGGACACAAAGTTGCTTTCGAACACGCTCTGCCAAGGCGGCCATTCCGGTACAACCAAGGACGATGACCTCTGCACCGTCTATCTTAACGGCCTGCTTCGCTGCTTTGACGATCTGGGCGGCAGTTTCTTCAAGATCCTTCTCTAGGCCCAGTACTGGAATATCAATACCGATGGCGGAGGCAAGCCTTGACTGGATGCCAAGCTTCGTTGCCTGCCACCTCACCCAGGGGGCCGTATTGGGCAGAATGGAGATTACGGAAAACTTCGCCCCGAGATGGAGGGCAACAGACATCGATGTCTCCGCGGGTCCGAGGACGACCTTGTCGGTGATCTCCCTGGCGGCATCCACAGCCGGGTCCGCAAAGCAGTTGATCATGATTGCATCCACTTCTTCGTGCATCGTTCTGACCAACCGCAGGATGTCCGGGCCGGCGTAAACGGTATCGTGAAACGTCTCGATTGACGTCGGCCCTTGCTCGATTCCTGCTACATCGACTTGGGTTCCCGGATCGGCGAGTCGTCGGAAGTATTCCGCATCGCCTGCTAGCAGTTCTTGACTCACGACAGGACTGATGACCAAGATCTTCATGGGGTGCTCCTTAGTGCACGCATTCACTCAGGGTGAAAGCCAATACCGATCGGACCAGGATGACCGGTGTTCTTGTTGTTTTACTTACCTGTTTTTTCATCTCCAGATCGTAGCCAAAGCAGTCCATAACGACGAGAGCCACCTTTCCCGCCAACCGGTTGGCCTCATGTGTGATCGCTTCGGAACTGCCATACGGGGAAGCAGCCACTGCGATCGCCGGAAATCCTAAGCGCCGATAAGCTTGCGCAATGGCCTCCACCTGTTTTTCTGCGGGTACCATCACTCCCAGCTGCCCCTCAATCGTTATCGAGGAAAGCACCCCCGACAGAAGTCTTGCCGGGAGAATCAACGGCGCCGCGGAGCGAAACGGTGGAAACTCGTCGGAACACAGCAGAGCAATGATCTCGGCACCTTCGTCGTTCAGCTGCGCAATTGCCCGCTGCACCCTCGGGATGATGAGCTGCTTATCCACCGCAACCTCCGTGCCATTCTGCAGCCTGGTGATGAGGAGATCCTTTTCGTCCTTTGGCGCAAGGCGTTCGATGTCATCGGCAGTCAGGCTATCGAGCGCGCCCTTCTCCAGGAACGTGACGTCATGCGAATTGTTAGCACCGCAAACGAGTCTACTGATCTCCGGAACCACATCGGTTCTCGGAGACTGGCCGATCGTCACTACCCCGATTGTCCTCATGTTGGTTCTCTCAATTACCGCGTGGGGATGCGAAAGCATTGCTTGCTTTGCGCAAGCCGCATATCGATCAAATCCTCACAAAGCTTCAGCGCCGCAATTCCGGGAACAACAACCGGAACGCCTAATGCTGAGATTTCTTCAGTCAGGACAAGGATACTGCCGCAACCAAGTACGATCACATCAGCCCCATCTTGTTCCACGGCTTTTTTGGCCTCCTCGAGGAGTTTTTTTGCTTGCGCGTCCGTTCCCGTTTGCAGTTCCAAAATCGGAATCGCCACTGAGCGCACCGAGGCGCATTTGTCCGAAAACCCATAGAGTCTCACCAAGTCCTTGATGTCAGTGAACGTGCAATCCGGGGGCCCTGCACTGATGACGGAGAATTTGCTTCCGAGCAGAGAAGCGATGTGAAAGCTCGCCTCGCTGAGCCCAACGACAGGGATATCCAGTCGTTCTTTGGCGGCCCGCAATCCTGGATCGTCGAAACAATAATCGATCACCCCGGTGTACCCCTCTTGCTCGGCGCGCTCGGCCTCGCGAACGAAGAACGTCGCGGCGAAGACCTCGTCGTAACAGCACTCGATCGCCTCTGGGCCGTCCTCGATATTGACGATATCGATCTGCGTGTTTGCGTCCTTGTAGTCCTCAAGCAAGTTCCTCACAGGTGCATTCCACTCGTCGGTGGAAACCGGAACCACCACCCTGATTCTCTTTACCGGCACGGTTTCTTTCACGCACGTTCCTTTCGCATCATTCCCATAGCGTTGCCCCTTCGAGCCGCCATTTGAGCATCTCTTCCTTGGGCGGAGTCTCGTATCCGCCGACCTTGGAATGTGCCCAACCAAATCGGTTCTTGATCTCCACCAAGAACTCGGCAAACTTCACCGCGGCGATTCCTGGATCAATGACGGGAACCCCCAAGTCCTGTTGCAACCGTTCATAGAAACCGTGTGCACCGGTGCAACCCAGGATGATGACCTCGGCTCTATCCTGCGCAATCGCTTCTTCGGCCGCTTCCCTAAATCGTCTGAGGGTGGCCTGTCTGTCTTGCTGGAGCTCGAGCACTCCGATCTCGACCGATTTGAAAGTCGCTAGTTTGTCCCACAGTCCCCTATTTTTGAGATGGGCTTCCATCTCGGGAATGGCATTCTTATGGGTTACCAGAACCGAGAACTTGTTACCTAGGGTGACAGCGATGTGTGTCGATGCCTCGCCAGGGCCTACGACCAGGGTGTCCTCGGTGATCTCCCGACCCTCCTCAAGGCCAGGATCTAAGAAACAACCGACAATGACCGCATCAAAGCCTTCGTTCTCGGCCTGTTTGATCATGGAGACGAGCTGCATCAGGATGGCGGCGCGATAGAACTTGTACTGCAGGTGTTGCGGGCCCGTCCCCAAGGATCGGTACTCAAGTTGCGTCTGGGCATCCACGACTTGAGTGAGAATCGCCTTCTCCTGCGGATCGTCATCCCGGACGGGGTTGATGTAGAGGATCTTCTTCTCCATAACAGGCCCCCTCTATTCTGCCGGAGGTGAAAAGCGCAAGCGACCGGTGTTTCGCACGATTGGCAGTCTAGGCCTTCCCCAGTTTTGCTGCGAGTACCGCAAGCTCCTTATCGACGACGCGCCCTTCATCGAGCATCTGTTTTCCGTCCAGCCAGGCGGATGTATTGAGGCAGACTCCGTCGGTGTGGGACGCCGCGGGCACTCCGTCGGGTGCAATCACGCACGACCCGATATTGCCGAGGCCCCACTCGGTAACGCCCCAAATTCGCTCGTCTTCCACGACGTTCCCCGTGAGCTTAGCACCGGGATGAAAGCCCCAACACACGTGTGCGATGTGGAACATCCGCGGATCATCGAAGCTTGCGAGCCACTGTTCAAACTCCCTTGCTTGCCCCTCTCCCTCGATCTTTACCACCTTGCCCTGCTTGACGGTCAGACGGACAGGAGCGTCCAGTTGTCCGCACGGAGGGCTGATCGAGCCGTCGAAGACGATGATCCCGTTGATCGATTCCAAGACGGGCGGCCAACCGACTTGACCACCAAGCATGAACACGCCAGGCTTGTCGGCATAGCCGGCATCCCAGCCGAGCAGGTAATTGGGATCAGAGGACATGTCGAATTCCACGTCGGTTCCCGCAGGAGTGGTCCAACGCATGTGCTTGGCGGCCTTGGTCAGTTCGTAGACCTTCTTCAGGAACTCGGTCAGTGCCGGATAATCCACACGGCCGATCAGGCGCACCATCATGTCCACATCCATACCAACGAGATTCAGGTACCGAAGCTTCTTATTCTCCTTCACGACGCGCTCGTAGGGCGTCGAATACAGCAGCCATTGGTTGTTGAACTCGACCCACGCATCGGCCCCTATCAGTGCTCCGGTCAGGGATTCGATGGGCAGCATCGGGTCGGCCGCCATTCCAACACCCAAAGGCGATGCGAGCCAGATCACCATCGGCTTTGCATCCGCCGCGAAAGCAGCTCGGGCCGTTGCATCTACCACGCGCGGGGCGCTCTCTGTATCCGCCGTGATGGCAAATGTCTCTCCTGGTTTGAGCTTGAATAGCTCTCGGACGAGAATGTCGGCCGCTCTTCCTAATTCGTATTCGTAGAGGGACATCTTCGTAGGAACCTCCTTAACTTAATCGGGTTTCGCCTAGTCGTCCGCTGTGTGTCGGGAGTGCTTGCTAAATGGCATTTCGCGGTCTTTCGCATCCACCAGCCATTTCTGCGCACCCCATCTGACCGGACTCGCCTCTTCCTGCTAGCAATACTATAGTCAGTAGAGTCCGGTGGAATCAAGTAGACCCGTCTACTCTTTAGCAAAGGAGAAATCCTCAAACAATCTAGACGACCAGCTTATTTCACGCTATCGCAATCCTTACCATGTTCTAGTCCGACTTCCAATCGGCCTCGGATTGCTCGCAATAGCGATACCGCGTATCGTTTCCCAAAAGGAGGGTCGCGATGAATCAACAATTGTTTGTCGGAGTACTTTTCGCGTTCGTCCTCTTGCTCGCCTTGAGCGGTGCGCTGCAGCGTGGGGACAATGGAGCGGCGACTGAGCCGATCTCCTTTGAGCCTATAGTCCTTTCTGAGGAGGATCAACACGAGCTGCTGCGACTCGCCCGGCGGCACCTCGAAGCAGTGCTCAGCGGCGGGTCCCCCATGGTTGTTGATTCTTCTCACGTTTCCGAGCGTCTCAATCAACACGCCGCGTGCTTTGTCAGTTTGTTCAAAGGGGAACAACTTCGGGGCTGTATGATCGACGACTTCCAGTCTCACGAGCCGCTCGTCAAAAATGTGCGGCGAAACGCTGTGCTCGCTGCCACCGGTGATGAACGTTTCTCACCGGTTACGATAGGGGAACTTGATGCCATCCGCATCGAGATCAGCGTGCTTGATGTTCCACAAGTGCTCAAGTTTGAGGGCCCTGACGATCTGCTCGAGAAACTTCACCCAGGAGCAGATGGAGTGATCCTCACCACGGAGGCTGCTCTGTCAACCTATCTACCCCATATATGGGAAGCCTATCCCGACCCAGCGAAGTTTCTTTCTCATCTATGTGAAAAGCAGGGAGCAGCCGCTGATTGCTGGAAAAGGAATCCGCTTCCGCAAATCGAAATCTATCACGTACTTCACTTTAAGGAAGGAGAGTCTCCACATTGACCTTCCTGCCTCAACTCATTACGCTGTAACTACCGAGAGAGGGAGGGTAGGCCTTTGACGAGACGACTGTACGGGAGTGTGATCTGTTGGGAAGGGTGGCAGTTCGCTGTCCTTTCTTCGGCGGTGGGTGTCTGTCGTATCGATCTTCACGGTACCCTCCTTGCTGAGCTAAGCAGTCGTCTGAGGGTCAGAGTTATCCCGGATGATCGCCGCAATGCCCATATCTTGCAGGAACTTCACGAGTACTTAGCGGGGCAACGGGAATCGTTCTCCTGTACTCTCGACTTCCAAGGGACTCCATTTCAGATGTCGGTGTGGAACACGTTATCACAGATTCCCTATGGCAAGACTATGTCCTACGGGGAGATCGCCGTGGCGATCGGCCGGCCACATGCTACCAGGGCGGTCGGTGGAGCAGTTGGCGCAAATTCTATTCCTATAGTTATTCCCTGTCATCGAGTGATCGGAAAAGATGGCTCCCTTGTCGGCTACGGTGGCGAACTCCCTCTCAAGGAGCGACTCCTCGCCCTGGAACAGGGTAGTCTTGATCTCTAGCAATCCTTGTGGTGCGCGGCGAGTTCTGGGGTATCGGGCTCGACGTGTACCATCACGTTCACCGGCCTCTTGCACGCAGCCTGCAATACTTCTTCGACCTGCATCGAGATGCGATGCCCTTCCAAGAGGGTAAGATCCGGATCGACAAGGACGTGAAGGTCGAGGAAGATCTCCCTTCCTACCTGTCGGGTGCGAAGTTGGTGCCATCCGCGGACCTGGTCTACCTGCTTAATGGCGGCGTTGATCGTGTGTAGCTGTGCGGGTGAAAGAGCCCCCTCGGTCAGTTCATGAAGGACGTTGAACAAGGTCTTTCCACCGGATGAGACCACCATCAATCCGACAAGGAGTCCGGCAACCTGATCTGCGTACCCCCACCCACACAGCCCGACAACTCCACCGAGAAGTACGGCAACAGAGGAAAGGGCATCGGAGCGATGGTGCCAGGCGTTTGCGTGTAGGGCGGTGCTTCTGACGCGGCGGGCGACGCGAGCCGTTTTGCGGTAGATCCACTCTTTTGTCAGAATTGAACATGCGGCAACAACGAGAACAGCCAAGCCTGGAAAGCTGCGTTGATGGGCATAGAGGGCTCGGCCAGCTTTCCAGGCGATGAATAGGCCTACCACGATCAGGGTAACTGCCAGTAACCCACCAGCAAGGGTCTCGTAGCGGCCGTGTCCATAGGGGTGACTCGCGTCTGGTTTGCGGGCTCCCAGCCGGATTGCGCCCAGAACTACCAGATCGGTCGCCATATCCGACCCCGAATGGATTCCATCGGCGACAAGAGCAACTGAGCCGGTCAAGAAACCGGCGATCAGCTTCGCTGCAAGTAGAAGAACGTTGATGACAATACCGACAAGCGTAACACGAACACCGGAATCTGAAGGGGGGTTGGTCTTAGGAAAGAGCCAGTCCATGAGGTTAATTCTATAGCAGACACTACTAGAAGAGCAATGAAACAAAAAACCAGGCAACGACCTACTCTCCCAACTCCTTGCGAAGTTAGTACCATCGGCGCTGGAGGGCTTAACTGCCGTGTTCGGGATGGGAACGGGTATACCCCCTCCGCTATCTGCCACCTGGAATCTTAAAATAATTTTTGTCCTTAAGACAAGTGAACAGGGTGTGTACCATGCAAGCATTCGGCCTATTAGTACCGCTCGGCTGAACGCATTACTGCGCTTACACCTGCGGCCTATCAACCTCCTAGTCTCGGAGGGGCCTAATATGGAGACCTCGTCTTGAGGACGGCTTCGTGCTTAGATGCCTTCAGCTCTTATCCAAAACTGAACTTAGCTACCCAGCGATGCCCCTGGCGGGACAACTGGTACACCATCGGTTCA
>CAZMOL010000046.1:0-13835 GCA_964568045.1 uncultured Thermotogae bacterium | reverse complement strand
TGCCGTCCGTTCAACACGGACGTTGACCACTCAGCCCGGAAGAGAAGGCTCTCAGTAATCGCTGTGTCATGAGTGCAGGCTCACAAGCTTCATCGGCTGCCCCGTCTGCGGTCAACAAGAGGAGCTACGGGTCTCTGCCGAGATGAGGAGTGGCTATGCGATGAGCTTGAGCGCCGCTGCGATATCCTCGGCGATCATTCGGCGCTTGCTTTTCTCAATGAAGAAGCTTGGGCCGGCCTGAAGATAGGAGGGAAAGACACGTATTCCCCTAAACAGGTACTCGGCCCCTCGAATCTTGTACGTGGTGCCGGCCGGGATTACCCGCTTGCCGCCAGCCCGCTTGGCGATGTAATTGACCGCCTTGATTACTACGTCTCCCATCAGCAGCCAGACTTTTGCATTGGGAACCAGGGCGAGCTCTTTCTCCAGGATGAGGGAGCACTCCTGTTCTTCGATCGGAACGATGTGCTTGGCTGGCCGCTTCGGCCGTTGAGCCAGAGTTACGATCGAGTCGTGACCGAAGACGTCGAGATCAACTCAGGAACCATTCTTGAGCAATGGAACCCGATGAGCCACTCAGCGTACTGGCGAGATGGAGACGTGCTTCGCCCCATCGCCCGCTTCATCCGTCAGCTGCTCAAGGAGCAAGCGTGAGGTCATTCCGAGGGTGAATCAGGGACAAGCCTGCTCTGGGGCTCGACCGTCGTACAGGGCTTTCGTTCCTAGCTGATCCGGTGTGCGTGCGGAAAACCGCCTCGTGACGCGAGAAATGTGATATCCATGGCGTTTATCGGCTTGACTTAGGCAGCCAAACGTGCTATAATGGTTCCAAACAACGAAAGGAGCTATTATGAGCGCGACGAAATCTCTGGAACAAGTAAGGCGAGAGTTCTCCACCCAGAAGAAGTGTGAGAAGCATCTACAGCGGCAACGGTGGCCGAACGGTGTAACCTGTCCCAAGTGTGGTAGGAATAGCCCCTATTGGCTTAGGAATCAGCGTCTCTGGGAATGCCGCAACTGCAAATACCACTTTTCCGTAACCGCTGGGACCATCTTCCATGGCTCTAAGGTGCCTCTTCCCAAGTGGTATACGGCTATCTGGTTGATGTGTAACTCACCGAAGGGAATCTCGGCAAAAGCGCTGGAACGACAACTAGGAGTTCACTATGAGACGGCCTGGTACATGGCAAAGCGCATCAGGACAGCCATGAAGCATGAAGTCTTTGAGGACAAGCTTTGCGGCATCATAGAGGTGGACGATGCAGTTATCCGAGCTAGCGGAGACGGACCGCCAAAGGGCAACGTGAAGTTCGAGGGCAAGAACGTTCTTGGAGTAGCGGAACGCGGCGGATTCCTGCGGATGATGATCTTGGACGGCCTGAAGTCCCGCGACATCAAGCGAGTCATTGCCAATAATCTAGGAGAAGTGGAAGATATCTACAGCGACGCAGCCAGCCGATTGTTCTTTCTAACTGAGTTTGGCCGCCACGAAACCGTTGCCCATGTCTATAAGGAATACGTTGTGGATGAGGCACACGTGAACACCATTGAGAACGCCTGGAGTCTATTCAAACGTGGGTTGACAGGTATGTACCACCATGTAAGCGCGAAGTACCTACAGGACTACCTTGACGAATTTGCTTTCAGGTATTCGCATCGGAAGAAGAAAGGCGCTATGTTTGATCTAGTCTTGGCTAACTGCGAGGTGCTCGCGTGAAGCTTTCCAACGTTATCTATTGCGGCGACAACCTAGAGTGGATGCGGAAAATGCCCAATGAGTTTGTTGACCTTATCTATGCCGATCCACCTTTTTTCTCTAATCGCCACTACGAGGTAATCTTCAACGATGGTGCAGAGATTCGGTCATTCGAGGACCGATGGCAAGGAGGCATCTATCACTATATCGAATGGATGAAACAGCGGTGCCATGAGATGCACAGGGTTCTCAAACCCACTGGCTCGCTCTACCTCCACTGCGATTGGCACGCTAGCCATTATTTGAAGGCCATGCTAGATGAGGTTTTTGAGATAACGAACTTTCGCAATGAGATAATCTGGTGCTACACCAGCGGGGGGGTTCCTAAAAAGGATTTCGCAAGAAAACACGATACAATACTTCGCTATTCAAAGACCGCTAAGTACACCTTCAATGCCGATGCAGTGAGAATTCCTTATAGCCCCAAGACGCTAGCAAACTACAAACCTGGTCTCAAAGGATCAACATATACTGCACCAATAATTCTCCATGAAGGCGGTAAAATCCCAGAGGATTATTGGCCTATTGCCGTTGCCTCGAAAAGCACACGAGAAAATCTTGGTTATCCCACACAAAAACCAGAAACCCTTTTGCAGCGCATCGTGTTAGCGAGCAGTAATGAAGGTGATCTCATATTCGATCCATTCTGTGGCTGTGGAACTTCGATAGCGATTGCGCACAAGCTAGGACGACAGTGGTTAGGAATAGATGTCTCTCCCACAGCCTGCAAGCTCATGAAAAGGCGCCTGGAACAAGTAGGCGCGGAAGACGTTGAGATAACAGGGCTCCCAATGAGTATCAGCGAATTGAAAGAATTACAGGCATTTGAGTTTCAGAACTGGATCATCGGCGCAATGGGCGGCACTCCTAGCAAGAGACAAGTCCACGATATGGGTATTGACGGCTATACCTTCTTTGACCGCATCCCGGTTCAAGTCAAGCAATCGGAACACGTCGGTCGTCCTGTTGTGGATGATTTCGAGACCGCTCTGAGACGTCAGGGTGAAAGCGCGCTGAAAGCCGCGAAGGAGCGCAAGAACAGCCACTTCGCGCTACAGGGTATCATTGTCGCCTTTAGCTTCACAAAGGGTGCTCACGAAGAAGTTGCCCGCGCAAAGGGAGAGGGTATTGATATTCAATTGCTTACAGTGGCTGAGGTTGTGAAGGAGTTCGAGGCATAAAGGGGATGATCCCTTACTCTTCGGCCTTTTCCTCAATTAGCCACGCATCATGGATAACTACCTTCCTGCCTTCTATCACATACCAAAAGAGCAACCTTGGCAATTCGGGGAATCCGGCACTTGTCCAATCCGTAAAGACCAGTGATTCAAATCCCGGAACGCGGGTTGAGTGACTAACAGGATCTCTTGCTAGCTGAAATTGTAAGGCCGCCACAAGATCCCCGTGGCGGGGGCTTGTCTGTTCTATCTCGGCTATCTTCTTGGTAATACTACCGCCTGCCTCAACAATCTCGTATTCAATCAATTGATACCCTTCGCGGTTGCGGCCTCCTGTATTCTAGCCAAATACTCCATTGGGACCGGCTCTCGCTCTCTAATAAATACAGTGTAGTAGGGGATTTCTTCGCCCTCCTTGGTCAACAACCAAGGGACTTTTCCGTGGGTGTAGTCGCTTACAAAGCCAGCAGTATGACAACTCAGAGCATCAATGACGTCATCAATAATCAGCTTTTCTGAATCCGAGAATAGACTCATATCTGGCTCATCCTTGGCGATAGGCCTCTTTTGTATCCATCTTCCCGCTGGACGCTCCTCAATCTCAAGACGTTGGTTCATCTCCAACCTGTCCCGCACTGATAGGAATTGCCTCGGATAGGGTGCCGGGCCTTTAGCCATATGAACATATGTAACCCCAGTGATCGGCATCCCGAAATGACCATAGTGCAAAAAGTCGGAGTAGAAAAGGATCTTATTCAAAAGAGTAGCTCCAAAAGTTGGACTATCCACACAGCACTTGCTGATATAAAGAATCAGCTCCGCGAGTTTTTGTGAATTAAAATCAGAACGCTCATCCACCTCGGCCACCTCCTTGCACGCACCCATCCTACCACGACTTTTCATGAAAAACAATCCCTTTACTGCATTAGTCATCCAGAAGCGACAATTACTTAACACTTTACGCATTTCGATTTACCTCCTAACTTTGCCCGATAAACGCCATATCCATTACAATACTCCATCTGCTCGCTGTATCAGACAAGGCCAAGGACAATCATGACCAACCTGAGGAAGTACGGAAAGGCGCCGTTTGGCGTCGCTCTACTTCACGGAGGCCCAGGTGCGCCCGGAGAGATGGCTCCGGTGGCAAGAGAACTCTCCGCCGATTGGGGCGTGCTGGAGCCGCTTCAGACGGCAGCATCGGTGGAAGGCCAGATCGAAGAGCTGCACGGCGTCCTCAATGACAATGCGGACCTTCCTGTCATATTGGTTGGCTTCTCTTGGGGAGCGTGGCTCGGTTTCATGCTCGCTGCACGTCATCCTGCGTTCGTCAGGAAACTGATCCTCGTCGGAAGCGGTCTTTTTCAAGGCCAATACGCTGCTGGAATTCTAGAGACTCGATTGCGTCGCCTCAGTGACGAAGAAAGGAGGCAAGTTCGTTGCCTGATGGAGACCCTGAACGACCCCTCTATTGCAGATAAGGACGCACCGCTGGCTCGACTCGGAGGGTTGTTCACCAAGGCCGACGCCTACGATCCCCTGACCCTCGATACCGAGGTGCTGGAGTGCCGGTACGATATCCACCGAAGCGTGTGGAGGCAGGCCGCGGAACTACGAGCCAGTGGGAAGCTTCTCGAACTCGGCAGGCAGATCCGATGTCCGGTCGTGGCGATCCACGGCGATGTCGATCCCCATCCGGCCGAAGGGGTGAGAGTGCCTCTCACGGCCGTCCTGAAGGATTTTCGATTCATTCTGCTTGAACACTGCGGGCACTGCCCCTGGATCGAGCGTCAAGCCAGGCACAGATTCTACGAAATCCTCAAAAGCGAATTGCGTTAAACGATACGCGGGGCGCAGTGACTAACTCGTGCCAGATTTGAATGTCCAGCCTCCGTCTTCGTATTACAGCTGCGCGTGGGCCGGTTTCCAAGCCGGCCTGTGTACGCTGTTAATCTTCCTCTTCCCAGCGGAATGGCTGCATCGCGGGATGATAGTCGTATTCGTAGGTGCTGCCATAGATTGAAAATGGCTTGTCACCAATGCCGTCTTGATCTTTGTCTTCTCCGCTGTATCTGCTCCAGTAATTTCCGACTTCGTTTCCATCATCCCATCGATTCATTGAGTCGCTGATTGCACGGCAGTCAATGAAATCATTATAGTATATGTGGTTCCAGTCGCAAAGATTAGATATCCACATACCTGCAGCCCCGCAATTGTCAAACACATTGTCGTGGATAAGGTTCTTCAACGTTTTGCCGCCTAACCAAATTCCGCATTGGCCTGAGACTATCGTGTTGTTGAAGAGATGACACTGACTAGATTCAAGGAGAGAAAGCGAGCGCACTTCGTTGTCGACGAAGGTATTCTCCGAAATTGCTGCTTCATTGCTTTCTTCCAGACCGACTCCAAAGAAGCACCCTTCGATCCAACACTTATGTACAATCGGGGTATCAACTTTCACCAGCCAGATTCCGTAACTCTTTGCACCGATGATGCGACAGTTCTCAATTTGGAAGACTTTTGTCGTGCTTTCGATCAGAATACCGTAATCTGCCTCACTTGTATCGATAATGAACCCGCTGATGAGATACGGGTCTTCTTGCGTTCCCGACCCTCCCACCACGCCGTTTTTTTCTGTGAATGCCTTATCTTTGGTGATCTGAATCGGCGCATGCGGGGTCAGATCGGCATTTCCTTCTCCGACGGCGCAACAACTGGCCAAAATCAGTATTCCCACAATACAAAGAAATCGACTCATTCTATCCCTCCTTCGCTATACTTTGGACCAAGGCTTTCCACGTATTCTTACTCCACAGGGCATTTAGCGCAAGTATCCATGAGGTGAGCGCGTTCAAAGTGTGCAAATTGCCCCAGAAACGAGGTCGTGCTTCCTTGTTGTGAAACAACTTCTGGCAGATCTTGCTTCTTGCCTTTGCCGGGTTTGCTATCGGTGTGCCCTAGGAGAGGACGTATGGTTCAAGAATCCGTTCGATCATATCCTGTAGCTTTGGGAAATGTGTGCCGCGCCAGTAGAGCTTGTCGCAGTCTGCACACACGTAGTAGTCGTCCTGCCACAGGGCGGTCTTCGGTGGTATGCGGGGCAAGACGTCTTGCTTGTCGACGGGAGCCAGGAGGCCGTTGCACGACAGGCACCGTCGAAACGGCTGCACCTGGGAGGAGAGGTCGAAGCGCCGCACGACTTCGCGGGCCTGCTCAAGTGGCTGGGTAGATCGGACCCAATAGCCATGGGTAACGGCGTTGTGCTTTAGAAGCTGGCGATCGCGGGTGAGGATGATGCGAGCCTCCTCCACGGCAGTTGCCACGATGTGTGCGTCCTCGACCGCCTCTGACTGAGCCGTGTCTACCCCCAACATCCGCAGCAGACGCGTCAGCTTTCCAAGATGTACGTCGGTGAGGAACGCGGTGCGGCGGAGCGGCCGCTGCCGCAACCTCACAAGCGGAGTGATGTCCAGGCTTTCGAAGACTGGATACACGGCAACGCGATCGTCGGGCCGCAAATGGTAGGCAAAATCCACAGAGCAACCGTTGACAAGGACCACGTCGACTTCGGTGTGTGGCACGCCCAATGCCTCGATCGCGTCCTTGACTGCAGGGCCGCCGCGAAACTTATAGCCGACCACCCGTTGCCTCTTTTCAGGCGGCAGAAAGTCGTTCAACTCGGCGTAGAAGCGAAAGGTTGCCGTGTTCATCCGTACTCAGCTCAGCCGTACCGAGAATCGGCGGGTGAAGGTTATTGGTGTGGTGATGCCGGGTGCGATCGTTTGAGCAGATGAGATCGTTTCCTTCGATACCTGCAACATTTGCCGATTCCTAGGCATGCTCGAAGGCTATGCAATACTGGCTGCAAGCGCTTTACTTCTGGGCTAGCATGCCCTTGATCATGTCAAGGAGCTTCTTGCTGAAAATCTCCTGTCGGTAGTGGACCTCGCAGGGGAACTCGTCGCATCTGAAGCAGTGATCTACGTTCTTTTTAATAGCACATTCAAGTATGGAACAGGGATGACCCATTGCTGCTTTGAACTTCTCCAGCTTTTCCGGAGCGCTCGGATCGGTACCCGGTACACAACGACCAATGGGGCACAATCCTCTTCCTGGAAATCCACAGACCTCACAAGCTAAACCACACGCACTTGGCATTGTGTCTCACCTTTCTGATTGTAGCTACGGCTTTTTGCGTTTCTAGCCAATTTCAGTTTTCGTCCCCGGGTCTTACGAAGGTGGTGGGACCGCGCCCAGCTGCTGCATCATGCCGAGCATGTCCATCTCGCCCCATTCTTCCGCAATCTTACCAGCTGCAATGCGGAGGATACTTATCCCCGTCATCGTTATCTGCTTGCCCGTCGGGGCGATCCCCATGTACTCCCCTTTGTGTGTGGCGCGCCAGATCCAGCGGACCATGACCTTGTCTCCTTCCGCAATGATGTCTTCAACAGGGCAACGAACATCAGAGAAGGCGGCGAAGCTCGCGGTCACGAATTGCTTGTAACCCTCACGGTTGGAAGTCACTCCGGGAGGGGCCCAGTGCCAGACGAAATTGTCCGCGTAGAGCTCGTCTACTGTGTCCAGGTTCCCCTTACCCCAGATCTCCTCCACAGAACGGCGAGCTAAAGCATCGTTCTCTTCTAAGGACATTCCTTATCACCTCCTCGTGTACAAAGGATGTCTTCCTCCACTCTACACGTAAATGCTGCGCAAGACAAAGATGCGCTCGATTTCCACGTGAGGGAAACCGATCGACAGATCGGCCACATCGACTCGATCGATTTTGTGACCGTTTTTGCGCAGCTCCTCCTCTATTTAACTAAGCACCGTTGCCGTGTTTCCCGCGCTTGCGCGGTCGCCGAACAGGCTCAACACCTTCATCCCTCCCTGTTTCGCTGTGACCAGCATACCCTCCCGGCGGGAAGGAAACAACATGGGGAATGATGCGGATCGGTGCGACCGCAGCTCTATGGTGGACCTTCGTCGGCCTGTGCTGCGTTGCCGCTCGAATCGCCGCTTTTTGCACTGTGGTTCCACAGGGTGACAAGGTGCACGCAGACCTCCACGGCTCTGCCCATGTCTTGAAGGGTGACCCACTCCTTTGGTCCGTGCGCAGCGTGGGTGCCGGCAAACAGATTCGGCGTGGGCACTCCCAACTCGGTCAGCCGTGATCCGTCCGTTCCGCCGCGGATCGGTTTGATCACCGGCTCGATTCCCGAGTTCTTGATCGCCGTGATTGCCATCTCCACTGGGTGCATGTTCTCCTCCAGCCAGTAGCGCATGTTGCGGTATTGCGGTGTGATCTCACACTCGATCCGCGCCCTCGGTTCAGCGGCCTGCAGGGTGTTTGCGACAGACCGGATCAACTCACCGTGTGCCGCCAATCCTTCCAGCTCGAAGTCGCGGAGGATGTACTGCAACTGTGCCTGTGCGGCTGTTCCGCGCATTCGGTACAGATGAATGAACCCTTCCCGCCCCTCGGTGGTCTCCGGCGTTCGCGCGGATTGGGGCAGGGCCGTGGCGAACGTCGCCGCCAGTTGCAGCGCGTTGACCATCTTGCCCTTTGCCGTTCCCGGGTGGATCGAGACCCCCTGAATCCGCACGATCGCCTTGTCTGCCGAGAAGCTCTCGTACGTGATCTCCCCCAGCGGGCCGCCGTCGAGTGTGTACGCCACGTCGGCTGCGAGCGCTTCAGGGGTCAAGTGTGCCACTCCGCGGCCGATTTCCTCGTCGGGAGTGAACGCAATGCGAATCGTTCCGTGTGGGATCTCCGGGTGAGCAAGTAGATGGTCCGCCGCGGTCATGATGATTGCCACGCCCGCTTTGTCGTCGGCACCGAGCAGTGTCGTTCCACTTGCCGTGACGATGTCTTCTCCGGTCTTCTCCGCGAGATCGGGAATGTCATCCGGCGAGAGAACCTGCGTTGGATCATCCGGCAGGACGATCGGGTCTCCAGAGTAATTGCGGTGCACAATCGGCTTCACGTTCGCGCCGCTGAAACCGGGGTCCGTGTCAACGTGCGCCAGGAAGGCCACCGTGGGGACACCCGCATTCTCGGTCGTTGCCGGCAGGATTGCCAGTACGCATCCGTAGTCCGTGAGTTCGACGTCTTGAACATTCAGGGCTTCCAGTTCCTTGACCAGGAGTTCTTGGAGGTCAAGCTGCTTGGCCGTGCTCGGTGCGCTTGACGAGGTTTCATCGCTTTGTGTGTCGATCCGAACGTATCGCAGAAACCGCTCTTCCAGTTTGTGCAGCATACCATCATTCATTGCACTCCTCGCCTGCGTGAACCTATCTTTGGATCAAGGGTGGTTGACGTACGATACTCTAAGGGAATCGCGTGTATTTGCAAGGCACGAGCAGCACTTTCTTCCCGGAATCGGGTTGTGTCGCGAAGGAAAATCGCTAAGCTCACACGCGGAAAACAGGTTCTCACACACGATGAAGATTAAGAAGGCCAAGTATGTCCACGACGATTCAAGATCATCCGGCACCTGCCCTGTTCTGCGAACTGTTGGCTGCTCCGTCGTAGACGATCGGCTGAAGCGCTTGACACCAGCGGGTCGGGTGCATCGGCTATGTGCGCGAAAACAGCCACGGCCACGAGGTGATGCCGCTTTCTGACTTCGATAACCTGCTGTGCGTTCTGGTTGCCTTCGTCATGCACTGGAAGGGGTAGCCACTGTCGTGCCGGAGACCATCGAGTCAAATTCCGCGAGGGTAGACCTCAAACGGAACGCAAAACCCGGCGGTCTTCAATCAGCAGTGTTTCTGGTATAATGGACCACCAACAAAACGTCGTACCTAAAAGGAAGGTGAGGGGGTATGAGAACGACATTGGTGTTGGCGGTATTGGGTGGGCTGCTTGTCAGTGTGGTTTCATTCGGTGGTCCTCTGTTGCTCTGTGATTATCGATCCCCGGAAACGGACCTCACGGACATGCATCTCGGTTTCAACTATCGGTACTTCGACGATCCGGCCACGGTGGAGACCGATGTGAGTTCAGGCAGACTGGCGCTGACCTTCTCTCGGTTGGCCGACGCTCCGGAGATGGGATACACCCTCGCGGGGTCTGCAGAGATCGCTCTTGCCGACCTTCGGCCAAGCAGTGGACTGGGACAGGCTTCGGGCACGCTGCGCTTCTACATGAGCGAGGAGTTGCCCTACTTTGCGTTTGGCGGCTTTGAGACATCGGCGGCAACGGCAACTGAGCAGCCGCAGATCGGGCTTGAAGTACGAATTGGACTCGGCTACGGCCGCTTCAGTGACGTCACGCCGTTGGCCAAAGCGTTTACGATCGAGGAGGAGTTGCTGGATCTCGGAGCGATCCCCGACACGCTGGCTGACGACGTGTTGCTAGCCGTTGCTGCGGAGATCGGCCGCCAAGCGGAGTACGAGACCATCGACGATCTCGTTGCCGCCGTGGAGGGCCTGATTGAAGGGGCAACCGTTGTGGAGCTTGACGCGTGGTCGATCCTGGCGATTGAGGAGACCATTCTGGCAGTGGGGAACGAGCGGTATTGCGGCTGGGCCATCCAGGCGGGAATCGGCTACGAGCTTGTCGATCCGTACGGTGGGGAGCAGGATTTCGTGGTCGCCGCCTCTGCCGATGCGGCCTTCGCACCCGAGCCAGGCTCTCAACTTCTGCTGCACGCGAGCTTTTCTGGGCCGTTTGACATCGTCGAAGAGAACACCCTGTCTGTCACTGCCTCCTATGAGGTTGCCGTCAATGAAACGGCTTCGCTCAATGCCGGCTACACCCTGCAACGGGTCAAGCCGGCGCAGCAGGAAGCGACGGACAGCCAGTCGGCCACGATCGAAGTGGCGTTCGATGTCGGTGGGGCCGATGTGGCACTTCAGCTGGTCGTCTCCAAGAGCTCGGAAGCGACGGACTGGTCAAAGGAGGTCGTCGTCTCGGCGGCAATGGACCTGTTCTAGAGCGCAGTATCTCAATAAGGAAGCCAGGAATACAGGAGAAGAGATAGGACTGCAGTTCTGATGTAGACAACCAGGAAGTTGATCCTCTTCCTGCCCTCCTGGCTTCCTAAGAGATCTTCCTCGCTGGTACTTCGCTACAGCAGGCTTCTCACGTAGCCACCGTCGATCTGAATCGTTGTGCCGGTGATGTAGGCCGCCCGCTCCGAGGCCAAAAAGACCACTAGGGTCGCTATTCCTTTCAGTCCCAGGTCCACGCTTCTCACTCCTTTGGGCTGGTTGCTGCCCTACATCTTCCAGAGGGCGCACATGTTCGTCTACTTTGTTTCCAACGGCTGGCACTGCGGGCAGACAAAACTGGCCGTGCTTCCGGTCTTCAGCTTCTCGACTGTCGTGCCACAGACCGGGCACGGTTTTCCCTCGCGATAGCCGACGAGAAGCTTGTCCGCAGTGAACCCGCCCGGCTTTCCGTACAGGTTTACCTCGTAGAACGCCCCGCCCGCCTCGATGCTTGGTTGAAGGCCCTGCTGGATTGCCTTTGCGAGAGCCTCAATTTCAGCATCGCTCATCGTGTTGATCTGCCGCAGGGGATGCAGGCGGGCAAGAAACAGGATGTCGTGGATATAGGCGTTGCCGATCCCCGCGATCTTCGACTGATCGAGGAGGAACGATTTGATCCGGCCGCGGCGGCCGTTCAGCATGTTTGCCAGCTCTTCTGCGCTGACGTCGAGTGCGTTTGGGCCTTGCTTTGCGGTCATCGCGTGGGTATCGAGTCCGTCAAGCGGAGTGTGATGCGCGTGCCCGAACCACCAGAAGTTGATCGAAAGGCAGGTTCCGTCGTCGAAGTCAAAGACGAGGCGCCGCTTCTCCGGCAAGCTCTTACGGGTGGCAAGAAGGATCTCCCCGCCCATTCCCATGTTGAGCAGCAGATACCCTTTCGTTGTCTTGACGAAGATCCACTTGCCGTGGTGGCTGACGTCCTCGACCTGCCCGCCGGTCAAGTTCTTGGCGAACTCCTCCGGCGGCACGTTGAGGCACTTGGGCTGTAGCACCTCGATCCTGGTAATGGTCTTCTTGATCAGTCCTTGCCTCATCTCGCGGGCGCGGCAGGTAATCTCCGGCAGTTCGGGCATGGCACCTCCTTGAAAGACAGGCTCTTCACCGTGTTAGAGTGAGATGATGCCACAAGGACGTTCAAGGTGAGCCTGAAACGACCTACGGCAACCGGTCGATGCGGATCGCGCCGTTCGAGGTACGAAGCGACATCCCGATCGTCGCCGGTGGATTGAGCGCCGCCTCCCAGTGATCGCCCTGGGTGTCTCCGGTGAGTGGTAGGGACGAGCGGATGGCGCCCTCCTTCGCGTCGACCTCGAAATCGACTGATGCGTCGGCCGGGATCCGCACCGTGATCGAGCCGTTGCTCGTGCGCAAGGTGTTATTCGTACCGAACGGCGTCCCCTCGTAGTGAATGCTCCCGTTGCTCGTATCGGCGTTCACCTCACCGTCGATCGTCTCAAGCTCGATGTCGCCGTTCGACGTATCTGCCCGAACCTCACCGTCGATCGTCTCAAGCTCGACGCGGCCGTTGCTGGTGTCGGCGTGCACGTCGCCGGTGACCTCCCACATCGAGATTGCACCATTGCTCGTGTCCGCTACCACGTCGCCGGTGACCTCAAGGACTGAGATGGCGCCGTTTGACGTATCGAGATCGAGGCGTCCGGAAACCGTTTCGACGGTGATTGCGCCGTTCGACGTGTCGGCGTTGACCCGCGTCGCCACGGGAACCGTCACCTCGAAGCCCACCCCGCTCCAACGACGCACGTCTTTATCCTGTTCGCTCGCCTTGTATTGCAGGCGGACCGTCTGCCCGTCCTGGGTCACGTGATACACGATTTCATCGAGTCTCTCCTCCGCCTCCTCTTCTGTGTCCCCGCGGGTGCGAAGCGTCGCCACGACGTGCACCTCCTGCGTGCCCTCGACCCCGCGCACGATGACCTCGCCGTTTGACGTGTCCGCGTCGATCACCGCCGCCTCGCCGACCGGGAACGTCACCTCCTCCTGTCTTGTCGCCCTTATCGCGGGGGTTGGCCCTCCGTCCTCGTCGCAGCCGACGAGCATCATCACTGCAGCCAGGGCGACTAGCCCGATGACAATTCGAATCCCCATCTTCTTCATCGCTTCCTCCTAATTGCGGTCACCACGTGCCGGCGATGAACTGCCAGGCCAGCGCGCCGGTGAACACGAAAGCCACCGCCCGCGTGCTCCAGCTTCGTGTGCCCAACCACAACCGATACGCAAAGTACCCCAAAAGCGCCAGGGCCATCAACCGCAGTACGATCAAGAAAGCTTGGGTCATCCCTCCACCTCCTGCCAGATTCTCCCGGCGATCGTCAGCATTACCACACTCAAGGCAAGCATGATCCACAGTGGCTCCTGCGGCACCAGCGCACCCTGTGTGGTGATCATGATCTCGGTCTCGATTTCCGCCTCATCGATCAGTCGGGTGAACCCGCCGAACATGCTCCACGCGGGGAGCGAGTAGGAGAGCCTGAAGATCCCTTCCGAGATCCAGCGGAACAGAAACGGCGTCCCCGCCACCATCACAATTCCCGGGATCCAGCTCGGACCGGACAGTCGAAACGCGCTTGAAAACACCATCAGAAGCAACGTCCAGGACAGGAACGGCACGATAATCGCGCCGATCCCGTAGAACGGCCCGGCGAACAAAAGCTGCAGGATGCTTCCCGTACCCGGATGGATCCCCGCTCTTGCAGCCACCCACCACATCAGTCCGCCGAGGATCACGTAGTAGACGATGCCCACACCGAGCGCGAAGATCACCCGCGCGAGGATGTGTGAGTACCCGGACGGCGGGGTGAGCAGCAGAATCTGGTACTGCCCGCGCCTTGTCTCCCCGCGGATGCGGCCGATCATGAAGCACAGCACCACCAGCCCCACCGCCG
>CAZMOL010000045.1:0-14035 GCA_964568045.1 uncultured Thermotogae bacterium | reverse complement strand
GGCAAGGCAACGGCCTTTGGAGCCGTGATCGGAGGTTCGAATCCTCCCGCCCTAATGAACTACTCATAGAGATTTGGGCCTAGGTTCTATACCGCGCGTTCTGCCGATATTTCTCGACTATCGTATCGCCGTCACGGATCGCACTTGGGTTAGGGTCATCCGGGCCGAGCGGCTCTACTTTTCGAGGGCGACGTGCTGCTCGCAGGTCTTGCGGAAATGGTAGCCGTAGATCGCAAACGTGACAGCGAGTGGAAACAGCTTGGGACGGCGAACGGCAGTCCACACCAGGAGCTTCCAGTACTGGACCCGCTCTTTGCCGATGATGCCCAGCCGATAGACGGAACGGAAGAATGCCAGGATGTACTGGAAGCTGAGCGAAGCATGAGTGCTCGGCGCTTTGTACTCCCGCAGGAACGTCTTGACGCGCTGATAGTAGTGCTTCGGCGAGTAGATGTATCGCAGAATGGTCTTGTAACCCTCACGCAGCGTGTCAAGGCTCATAGTAGGAATGATGTTCGTCGACCCGTCTACGTTGTCTCCCGACCCTTGCTCAAGCAGCCGGTCTTCCTTCTTCAGACGTTCGTAAAGCCGCGTGCCGAGTGGGGCTTGCAGCAGACCGACCATTGCCGTCACAATCCCGCTTTGTTGGATGAAATCGATTTGCCGCTGAAAGATGGAGGGTGTGTCGTGGTCAAAGCCCACGATGAATCCCCCTTGCACCTGCAGCCCGGCCCGTTGGATTCGCTTCACATCTTCAACCAGATTGCGGTTCTTGTTGCGTTGCTTGTTGCATTCGGTCAGGCTGTCCTCATCCGGCGTCTCAATCCCGACAAAGACGGTGCGAAACCCCGCCTCGACCATCATCTGCATCAGCGGCTCGTCGTCGGCCAGGTCGATCGAGACCTGAGTTTGGAACGGTATCCCGGCCTTGCCCTTCTGCCATTCGATGAGGGCGGGCAACAATTCGCTGGTGAGGCATCTCTTGTTCCCGATGAAGTTGTCATCGACGAAGAAGACATTTCCGTGCCATCCCAGAGCATACAGACTGTCCAACTCAGCGATGATCTGTTCTGGCGTCTTGGTTCGGAATCGGTGGCCAAATAACGTCGTCACGTTGCAGAACTCGCAATTGTACGGACAGCCGCGGGAGAACTGGATGCTCATCGAGGCGTACCGACCCAGACCAGCTATCTCCCACAAGGGCACAGGACTGCTGTGCATATCCGCAAACTCAGATGTCATGTAGAGTTGCCGGGCGTCCCCGCGCTTCAGATCCGCAAGGAATGGCGGAAGGGTCAGCTCGGCTTCATTGAGCACGAAATGGTCGACCCGTTCGAATTGTTCGGGCTCACTGGTGAACAGTGGTCCTCCGGCAATGATCTTGATACCGGCATCTTTGCACCGGTCGATGATTCCTCGCGCGGACTCTCGCTGCACGGTCATACCGCTGATCAGTGCGTAGTCGGCCCAAGCGAGGTGTTTTTGCTTGAGCTTTGTTACGTTGGTGTCCACCAGCCTCTTTTGCCACTCCGATGGCAGCATTGCTGCAACGGTGAGCAGACCCAACGGCGGTGAAGAGGCCCTCTTGTGGATGAACGACAGTGCGTGCTTGAAACTCCAAAACGTGGCTGGAACCTCCGGGTAGATCAACAGAACGTTCGTCGTACTCCCCCTCCTAATGTCCACTGTACAATCGATTTTGGCTATCGTTACTCCACGTTTTCTAACCAGGAATGACGATTGGCATAGACCGTCCATCCATACCCTGCAGTCATTATAACAAACGGCGAGTGGTTGTGAAACCGCTACTTGCGGATGCCGGGCGGCACGCGCGGACCCGTTGATACCAGGCGCAACCGCTTCGTGGTCCATTTGTTCTTCTGCGAGAACGGACATATGCTGGTACATTTCCGTTATACAGAAGCAAGAAAAGCGATTGGCGGAGCGGTTTCGATTGGTTAGGGGTGGTGGCGTTGCCGATGTAGGAAGGGAGACCTGGAATGGAACAAGATGAGAAGCGCGAGCGCGCGGAGCAGCGGGTGAAGGAACTGAAATCCTTCTACAGCCACGTGATCACCTACGTCGTAGTGATGGTGGTTCTGTTCATCATCGATTCCCGCGATCGGGGAAATTGGTGGTTCTACTGGCCGCTGATGGGATGGGGAATCGCTGTTGTCCTCCACGGGTTCAATACGTTTACGACTGGCTGGGAGAAGCGGAAGATCAAGCGGCTGGTGGAGAAGGAGGAAGAGGAAGAACTGGAGGAATAGCGAACAGGCAACCTTGCAGTCAGTACTGGAGAGAGAATCCTGGTTGCTGTGGCGCAGGTTAGTGTCGTGAGCGGGGTGTAATGTTGGGTGGTCCCCAGAAGGCCCGACGATAGAGATGTGGATGGTAGTTTCCAATCAAGTGTCGCATATTGTAGGATCAGGATAAGCAGGCAGAGTTATGGCGGGCTGGTCGCGGAAACTGCGTTGAGAACTGCAAGTGAAACGCGATGCTTACGGGAGGTGACGAAGTTCCCTCGAGATCTCAATGGGCCTTTTTTTACGCCCTACAGAAACCAAGCAATTGCAGTAGGAAGCGCGCTGTTGCCCAAGGGATTTTCACTTGATACTGGTCGAAGCGATTTGCAGTGACTTACGGTGTTTCTCTTGACACGGGCACGGCAAATGGTGTAGGCTTGACGGTGGTTGGTCGCAGATAATGAAAACACTTTCCAGATTTGAGTTTTGAAGAACATGAGTCCGGCGAGATACTCGCCGGGCTCCTCATTTTCTGGGGCAGGAGGCAGCGTCCGTGAATCCTCGCTGGAGACCGCATGACGGTGAAGTCATCGATCACAACCTACTCCGCGCGCTAGCCGTTCTCGCCCACGCCAACGGTCGATCTGTTGTGCAGGAATTGAACCACGCCGTTTGTTCGTATGTTGAGCAACACCTGCCCTCAAAGCTAGGAGACGATGGGTTTGCGCTTCTTGTTGAGGTAATGCGTGAAGACACGGGCGTAGAAGGAAGACTGTCCCCCTCCTAGAACCCAACAACCCTAGCTTCCCGTAGTTGTCCTATCATACCCCTTCACTAGTTGGCGACAGCTTTGGCATCGCGGGACTCCGTTGCTTGTCCCGCGAGATTATGCCTTAGGATCGCGGAAGAATCGCTGTAGGCCGAAGCCGGGGCGATGCGCAGCTCGACAGCCAGTCCACCGCAAGTGTCTGGTGTCTCTCGTTTGTCTTCTTGTTGGGATGGCAAGTAGGATGCCGGCAGAGAGCAAGTCTCAGCCAGTTCTTCAATCCTGGCTACCGCGAGACTTCACAGAAAGGAAGGGGGCGGTTGCTGTGCAGAGAAGGTGTCGGTTCTGTGTATCTGTGGTGTTGTTGATTGGTGTTGCGATTGTTGGCATGGCGTACGGTGGTAGCGCTCAAGAGCCGGCGATGGGCTTTGGCGGGGGAGGGCCGATGGTTGGCCTGTTCTTGCCCGATCTCGCTGAAGTGAACGGCTTTCTCATCGACAGTGGCTTTTCCCCGCTCGATGAGATGCTCATCGTGGCCGGTGGTAGTGGTCGCGGTGGTGTGATTGGGGATCTGGTGTTTGGTGGAATGGGATGGGGAGCGTGGGTCGAGTCGAATCGCGAAGAGTTGGCGGCCAGCCTCGGCACCGGATTCGGTGGGTTCGATATCGGGTATGCCATTGGTGGGAACAGTCGATCCGTCCTCACGATCGGGACGGTATTGGGTGGCGGTGGCGCCAGCCTGGAGCTGTTTGGGTATGCGCCCGAGAACGGGCCCGAAAGCACGTCGGTGGGGATCATCGTCGAACCAACAAAACTGGAGTACAGCACTGCGTTTGCCGCGATTCAACCCTACGTCGACATGCAGGTACAGCTGCTCGACTGGTTGGGGCTTGGCATCCGCATCGGCTACCTACTGGCTCCGATCGAGATCAGCTGGGGCGACGCGGAGATCGCGCTGTACTCGCCTGATCTCAGTCTGTCCGGCCCGTTCGTTGGGTTCTCGTTGGTGTTCGGCGGGATCGGCGTGGAAGAGCCCGAAGCACTCACTGAACGGCTGCAACGCATCGTTGAGAGGGCGGTCGATCGGCACAAGCCCGGCTACCCCGGCGCACTTCTCCACGTCACCGCGCCGGAGCTTGGCGTGTGGTCCGGCGTCGCTGGGATGGCCGACGTCGAGACAGGTGAAGCCATGCACCCCGACAGCAAGTTCGGGATCGGCAGCATCACCAAGACCTTCGTCTCTGTAGTCGTCCTCCAGTTGGTTGAGGAGGGCGTCCTGTCGCTCGACGACACGTTGCCCGAGGTGCTGCCCGACGAGACCGCAGCGAGGTTTCCCGACAGCGATCGGATTACGGTCCGCATGCTGCTGAACCACACGAGCGGAATCGCCGACTGGGTCAGCCAAACGACTGCCGAGGCCACCGCTGCTGATCCGAGCATGATCTGGGACATCGAGACAGTACTCGATCTCGCCGCGGCACAAGCGCCGTACTTCCCGCCCGGTGAAGGGTACATGTACTCCAACACCGACTACACGCTCCTCGGGATGATCATCGAGCAGGCCACCGGCCAATCGTGGCGTGAGCAAGTGCGGTCGCGCATCCTCGAGCCGTTAGACCTTGAGAATACGGTCGTGCGAGATCCCGGCGACACCTCGATGCCCGACGGACACGCGCACGGATACGGGGATGTCGGCAGCGGAGTAGTCGATGTCACCTATGCCGACCCGTCGATGGCCGGAGCCGCCGGCGGGAACGCGATCGTATCAACGACCGCAGATCTCGCTCGCTTCCTCGATGCGGTGCTGGCTGGCGGGCTATTCCAGAATCCAGCGACGCTGGCTGAGATGATGACCTTCGTCGACGCACCCGACGAGCAAGGATTTCCGTACTGGTACGGCCTGGGATTGGAGCGATACATCTTCCCCGAAGATATCATCGTCATCGGCCACGGCGGAGGAGCAGTCGGATACGGATCGGTCATGTATCACGCCCCGGACTACGGCATTACGATTGTCGCATCGGGCAACTTCTTCGATCTGGCGCCCGCCTACGTCGACCTGCTCATGCCCGCGCTGGAGGAGCTGATGAAGTAGCCCGAGGACGCACACCCTAGCATCGGCCGCGCCGCATCTGGAAACAGGGGGTGTGTCCCCCGAATTATGTTTCCTGTGGCGTCGCGATTTCATCGGCAGACCCGTACAGGACTTGCGAAACGGTTTCCTTTGCCTATATAGTCACAACATCTAGAAGAAGAGCAGCGTGACCTCCACCAGACAAAGCCAGATGAAGCGCAGGTGTTGGCTGCCGGGCCACACCTCAGACTGAGGATCGACCGCCACAGGGAAGGGAGAAACGGCAAATGACGGAAAAGACGATCACGTTCAGCCAATCGATCCGCAGCGGTGTGATACAGACTTCAGTGAGGCTCGCTATCAGAGAGCCGTGGCTGGCCCTCTACGCAGTTCGAATGGCACGACGTCAACGGCGAGCGGAGAAGATTCGTAGAGGCTGGAAGGCGCGAGGGCTGCAGGTCCCCCTGCTACTGATCGTAAGTGTCACCGGAGACTGCAATCTGCGATGTGAAGGGTGCTACGCGTGGGTGCTTCACCAGTCGCCGGAGCCGGAGATGGACGCCTCCAAGCTAAGAACCGTTTTAGGCGAGGCCCGGGATCTCGGGGTTTCAACGATCCTGCTGGCCGGCGGAGAGCCGCTGATGCGGCCCGAGCTTCTGGAGACGACGCGGCAACTGCCGGAGCTTCTGTTCCTTCTGTTCACCAACGGCCTTTTGATCGACGATCCGATGGTTGCGGAGCTGAGGCGTCAGCGTCACGTTGTGCCGATCATCAGCTTGGACGGCGATGCCGAGCAGACCGACGCGCGCCGCGGACCTGATACCTACGAACGACTCGCGCGGCTCATGGCCGAGATGAGGCGCAGGCGCATCTTCTTCGGGACGTCACTGACCCTTACCCGCGCAAACGTCGACACGGTCTTGGATCGCGAGCACCTATTAAAGCTCATCTCAAAAGGCTGTCGGGTCTTTTTCTTCATCGAATACGTCCCCGCTCAATCTGATACCGACAATCTCGTGCTGACCGAGGATCAACAGGAAGAAGCGGGAGTGCTGATCGAGAGGTACCGAAGCGAGCTTCCCGCGCTGTTCTCCGCCTTTCCGCGCGACGAGTACACGTTTGGAGGATGCCTCGCTGCCGGGCGCGGATTCGTCCACATAAACCCACAGGGCGACGTTGAGCCCTGCCCATTCACCCCACTCTCCGATGCAAGTCTGAAGACCCTGTCGCTGCGCGAAGCGCTGCAATCACCATTCCTGAAGGAAGTCAGGCAACATATGGGCAAGCTGCCGAAGCGCGGCCCGGGTTGCCTGCTGTGGCAGCACCGGGACTGGCTAGCATCGGTGCTGGAATCCCAGGGTGGATCTCATGGAACCGGCCCGTCTTCATCACAGGGCGGGGCCAACTCGCAGTGAAGAGAAACCCTCCGCATCTGGTGACGGGTGCGGCACGTTGAGGTAGGAGGTGCTAAGGATGGGGGTGGTTGACATCGTTGTGTTCATCGGCGCGGTGCTGTTCGCGTTGGGAGGGGCAGTCAAGCTGTTCAAGCCCGACATCCGCATTCTCGGATCGACCATACCCTGTGGCTTTTCGATGGTGATGCTCGGAGCTGGGCTTGCGGCTGAAGGCCGTGGGGATGTAAGAGTCTGAGCGGCTGCTGCTTCCTAGTAGGGACCAACAGGCGGCGACTGCTTCCTCGCGGGCCCAGACAATGTCAAGAGGTGAGGCCCGACTCCGGTGTCTTCCTTGATTTTACTCAATATATCGAGTAAATTTACTCAATATGTCGAGCAAAGTGTCTCCTCCTTCCTACACACGTCCGAGTGCGCGACTCCTCGCGGCACGCCTCGCGGAGTCGCGTCGTTTCATCCAAGTCCTGACAGGCCCTCGACAAGTCGGCAAGACAACGCTGGTGCGGCAGGTGTTGATGGCTTGCGACATCGCCTTCCGATATGCCAGCGCGGACGAGCCCACCCTGCGGGGCCGGGAATGGATCGAGGAGCAATGGGACGCGGCGCGCGTCCTGGGAAAACGGGAGGCTACGGGCGGGATCATCCTCGCTCTCGACGAGATCCAGAAGATCGCAGGCTGGTCGGAGACGGTGAAGCGCCTGTGGGACGAGGACACAGCGACGGGCCGGCCGCTCAAGGTCGTCCTTCTTGGTTCGGCTCCGTTGCTCATTCAGCGCGGTCTCGCAGAGAGCCTGGCCGGGCGTTTCGAAGTACTACACCTTCCTCATTGGACCTTCTCGGAGATGCGTTCGGCGTTTGGGTGGGACCTCGACCGTTACCTTTTCTACGGAGGCTACCCCGGCGCCGCTCCACTCATTGCCGAGCCGGAGCGCTGGTCCCGCTACATCGTCGATTCGCTGATCGAGACGACCATCTCCAGAGACGTGCTCCTGCTTACGCGAGTGCACAAACCCGCGCTGCTACGGAGGCTGTTCGAGTTGGGGTGCAGCTATTCCGGGCAGGTGCTGTCGTACACAAAGATGCTCGGCCAGCTGCAGGATGCAGGAAACACCACCACGCTTGCGCATTACCTCGAACTCCTCGCCGGGGCGGGAATGGTCAGTGGGCTCCCAAAATTCTCGGGGAGCACCGTGCGCCGACGGGGGTCGAGCCCCAAGTTGCAGGTGATGAACACCGCGCTCATGACGGCTTCATCGGGGCTCTCGCTGGACGAAGCGCAGACCGATCGTCCGTTCTGGGGACGGTTGGTCGAATCGGCAGTGGGCGCGCACCTGGCAAACGCGCAAAGCACGGGGGTCTGCGAAGTGTTCTATTGGCGCCAAGGCAACCGCGAGGTCGACTTCGTCGTCCGCGCAGGCCGATCGCTTGTGGCAATGGAGGTCAAGAGCGGCCGCGCCCGCCAAACACGAGCAGGGATGGCGAGGTTCAGTGACGCGTTCAGGCCGACACGCAAGCTGCTCGTCGGAGGCGATGGGATCCCCATCAAAGACTTCCTCGAGAGACCCGTAGAGCAGTGGGTGAAGCCCTAAGATCCACGGTGTTCGATTCGCGGGTCTTGATCGCCCCAATGAACGCGCAGTGGGATCTCCGTTGAACCGAGCGGGTGTGGCCAGAGAGTTCAACGTCCCTTTCTCTTGGCTGCGTTCGCGACGTGGGAGGTCGATCCGTACAATCTCGGGACGATGCGATTCCGAGTGGACCAGGCCTTGTTTAAGACGTTCCCGGAGTTGACGATTGGCGTCGTGATCGCCATCGGCATCGACAATCGCGGAGACGGTGAACCATCCTCTTCCTTTCTTCGCCAGCAGGTCGACGCGGTTCGCAGTACCTGGTCCCCCGACCGCCTCGAAACCGAGCCCAGGATCGCCTCGTGGCGCAAGGCGTATCGCGCGTTCGGGGCCAAGCCGAGCAAGCACCGCTGCTCGGTCGAGAACGCGATCCGAGCGATCCTCAACGGTGCGCAGTTTCCCTCGATCAACAAGGCCGTCGACGTCTACAACGCGATCTCCCTCAAGCACTGCGTCCCCGCGGGTGGAGACGATCTGGACCACGTCGTCGGCGATATCGTGCTGACCTTCGCCAAGGGCGACGAGCGGTTCGTCCCCTTAAACGACACCAATTCGATGGCACCGAAGCCGGGCGAAGTGATCTACCGCGACGACGAGGACGTGCTGTGTCGAAGGTGGAACTGGCGGGAGTGCGACAAATCGAAGATGACCGCCGACTCGTCGAACCTGTGCCTGGTCGTGGAGGGGTTGCCACCGGTCTCCGCGGAAGAAGTGGGACGGATATCGGCCGAACTTGGCGAGGCAATCGAGAAGTTCTGCGGTGGCACCACGATTCTGCACCTGGTCGATCACGACGCGACCGCGGTCGAGATCAAGATGCCTTAAGATCGTCCCGTTGACCGGGACGGCGAATGCTCACTGGGAGATGATAGGTTGAATGACTAGTGTGGAGGCGATCCGATCTCTCACCAAGCACATTGTCGATGCGATGAACCGCGGTGACGTCGAGGCTTTCTTTGACGTCGTCAGCGAGGACGCGGTCTTCTTTCCGCCCAACGAACCGGCCAAGCGCGGTGAGGAACTGCGCGATTTCATGAGCAGCTTTCTCGATCAATTCACCGTGCACTTCGATCGCTACGTCGACGAGGAGATCGAGGTCGTCGGCAAGCTGGCGATCAATCACTACTCGTACCGCTGGACAGTAGCGGCGAAGTCCGGCGGTGAACCCCAAACGGCAGAAGGACACGGGATTCGGATCCTCAAGCAACAGACCGATGGCGGGTGGAAAATCACCCACGAGATGTGGAGTTCCTATCGTCCGCAGGAGTGAGCCACGTTCCTGGTTCTAGGCAGCCATCAAGTGTGCAAAGAAGTCCAGGAAACCGTCCACCTCCGAAGGGGAACAACGCGCTGACAGGAACATCGGGACACAAGGTCTGAACCGATGCTCCAACACCAAGAATGAGGATCTGACCGCGACATTCCCGCAAATAGTGGTGATGCCCTCTGAGAGTTCACGAACAGTTCCTCTTGACAACGTAACAAGTTTGTTGTATAACAAGCTTGTTATATAACGAGCTCGTTAGAAAGGAGGCGCAAATGGCCCTTCCCAGCATTGTCATTGGACCACCAGTTCACGGGCATAACCTTTGGGACAGGGAAAAGGAAATCCGGGATACTTGGAAAGCTTTGGAAACTAGTTCCGTGCTGCTCTCTTCTCCCAGACGGTTTGGGAAGACGAGTATCATGCTCAATCTCGTTGACGACCCTAACTCAGGATGGGAAGCCCACTACCTAGATGTCGAATGGGTCAAAGGAGCCGAAGACTTTGTCGCAGAGATCATTGCAGAGCTATCTCAGAAACGAAGACCTCGAAAACTGTTGGATGGGGTAACAGGCGCATTGGAAGCTGCTATTGCCAAGATCGATGAACTAGGATTTGCAGATTTCAAAATCTCATTGCGTGAATCTCTTAAAGAGGGGTGGCAGGATAAAGGAAAGGCTCTGATTTCGAATCTGGAGAAAGCCGAGAAAAAGCACATCATCATAGCCGATGAACTACCGCTGCTTGTACTTAAGATAGCGCGTTCAAAGGGGAATGGCGAGGCGGAGGATTTCCTCTTCTGGCTGCGCGGCTTGCGCCAGATGCCCGAGCTGCGAGACAAGGTGCGATGGATCTTCGGAGGGTCCATCGGGATACGAAAGGTGCTGCAGAAAGTGGGCGCTGGATCGAAAATTCTTAATGATCTGCAGACAATTCGAGTCCGTGAGTTCACCAAAGAAGACGCGGTGTCGTTCGTCAAAGCCCTCATTGAAAAGGAGCTAAATGGGAAAGAGCCACCATCCCAAGTTGTCGAGGAGATGCTGAATGTCATAGGTGTCCCCATACCGTACTTCATCCAGATACTTGTTCGCGAAAGCCTGAGTGAGATGGAGAGAGAGGGACATGAAGTTCTGTCAGAAAAAGTAATCCAGCGGGCGTACGAGCAGGGTGTACTTGCTGGCTACAATCGGACGTACTTCGAGCATTACTACGAACGTCTGTCTCAATACTACGATCCCGAGATTGCACGTCAAGCAAGAGAGCTTCTTGCTGCACTTGCTCGGCATGGGGAACTCTCGAAGGCTGAGCTCTGGACTATGTATGAGAATAGATCGCAAGGCCAAGGTCTAGAAGATGATTTCGACTACGTTTTGGCGGATTTGGAGAACGATTTCTACGTCGCGCAAGATCCCACGAGCGGGAACTACACCTTTGGCACCAAGGTGTTAGAAGATTGGTGGCGAAGGCACCACGCCATATGATTCGGAGGCCGCACATGCGTGATCTATTTAAGTATACTCCTGCATTGGAAAGCGCTGAGACGCTGCAACAGGTCTCGGTTGGCAGAGAACAGCAGTTGCACAGAATCCTCCAGGCTCTCGATGAAGCTACCCATAGCCGTGGGCATAAGCACTTCATGCTTGTGGGTCCACGAGGAATCGGGAAAACGCATCTGTTGCTGCTCATCTACCACAGCCTAATGGGAGCCATTGACTCCTCAGATGTAGATGAGACCGTGCGTAGTTCATGGATTCCTATCGTCTTTGCAGAAGAAGAATATGGGATTACTTCTCTTTTGGATTTGCTTATAGCTGTACTTACACGACTCGCTGAAAGGAATGGGGATGCGAGAATTCACACTCTTCTTCAAAGAGTCAACTCCGTTCACCCCCCAGGCGAGAAGGAGTTGGAAGCTGTTCTTGAGTTCTTCCAAAGGCGTCAAGAGGAAGATGTGCGGTGCCTCCTTCTACTTGATAACGCTCAGGACAGCCTTGGCAGTTTCACGGAAGAGGATAAGGGAAGGCTGAGGGATGTCCTTATGAGCAAAGACACCTTCATGATAATCGGAGCAGCCCCGACACTGTTCGAAAGTGTAATGGATTACCAAGCTCCTTTCTACAACTTCTTTGAGATCGTCTGGCTTCAGGATCTGGATGAAAACCAGGTGAAGGAGCTGATCTCAAAACGCCTCCGTCTCGACGGCAAAGACGAGCTGTTGCCAAGGCTCTCGGAATCTGAAGGAAGACTGAAGGCTATTGTGCATCTGACAGGTGGAAATCCTCGGCTCATCCTAAGCCTCTACACAATGTTCGCTGAGTCCAAGATCCTGGAGACCGAACGTGATTTCGTCAGGCTACTCGATGAAATGACCCCTTACTTCCAAGATCGAATGAAGGACCTTTCAGCACAACAGAGAAAGGTCCTTGATGCTCTGGCAATGATGGATGGCCCCTCTACTCCAACCGAGATTGCTCGCTTTGCCAGACTCTCCGTTGCCATTGTCAACTCTCAACTGAACAGGCTGAAGCAGTCAAAGTTCATAGCTGCAGCAAAACAAAAGGGCAAGAAGCAGGCCCTTTATGACATCACTGAGAGACTGTTCCGGTTCTGGCGTCAAATGAGGGTCGAAGCTGGGCGAAAAAGAGTTCGTTTCCTCATCAAGTTTATCGAGATTTGGTACACGGAGGAAGAACTATTTGCTGAAATCGAACAGACGTTCCAAGCGCTATCAGAGTTGCTGGAAACTGATCGAATGGAGGCGTGCAAAGAAGCAGCAGAAAGACTCTTCTACATACGCGAAGCGGGTTCGCCAATAATCCGTGCAATGGCTCACTTCAGTCGTGTGCTTCTCTTGGCGAGGTCAGGTGATTTCTCAACTGCCGCAGCAGAAACTGAAGCTCTGAGAACAGAAGCTTTGGCTGAAAGCGATGATGAAGGCCTCGCTCAAGCGCTGTTGGAAATCTCAAACGCGGAATACTTGAAGGGAAATGCTCAGAAGGCCGTTGAGGCATTGGACCAATTTGAAGAAGTCCAATGCGACAATCCAGCGTTTTGGTTCATGGCTGGATCGCTCTACTTAGAGGTTGGTGAAAGGGAAAAAGCTGCTTCGTCGCTTGGGAAAGCCAAGAAGACAATGCCCGATATTCCTGAAGCCAATTATGCATTGGGGCTACTGCTTATGAGTGTAGAAGCTTATGAGGATGCAACGATGACGCTTGAAAAGGCGGTGAAGGCCAAACCTGGCGATCCACAATTTCTGCACAGTCTTGCCCTTGCCTACAGAAGTAACAATATGCCAGCCAAAGCACGTGAATTCTTTGAGCAAGCTATAGCTCTGGACCGCGGCAATGGCCCCGCATGGTTAAACCTGGGGATAATCCTACGCGAGGAAGGTTTATATGAAGAGGCAATTGATGCTTTCTCGCAAGCAATGGACTTGCAGAAAGAACCCAGCGAGGAACTAGCTTATTCCCTGATCTTCCGAGGATTCGCACTCGCGCAAAATGGAAAGAACGCCTTGGCTTATGCAGATGTGAAAAGAGCGTTCGCAATTGCCGAAAAGGGAAACTGGGAAAAGGCACTTCAGGGCGCCGCCCTTGGAACACTATACTCAGGGCTTCCGCTTTTGGAATGGAATGTCGTCAGAAAGAAATATGACCGAGCTTTCGAATACCTTCGCGAGATCCTTCAATACCTTCCCCCCACCGCCCTTCAAGAATCCTTATCTTTGATCGGCTCCTACGTCAAAATGCTCTTGCAGACCAAAGATCGTGAGGTTATCAAGAGAGCACTCCGCGTGGTGGAAGAAAGCGACAAGCCTGAACTTTCGGAGTTTCTAAGACCGTACCAGGCAGCGATTGAGTACCTTGATACTGGAGATGAAGCGATATTGAACCGTGTGCCCTCTGAGATTCGAGACATTGTCGAGGAGATTGCTTTCAAGTTGGAATAGAGTTGGGTTCTTGTCTTCCATACTTACTTGCTCGGCCATGTGTCCAATTGGCCGGGATAGTCCGGGGGGCTTGTTACCTACTTTGAACTCATGCGGGGCATTTGGGGTTACCATCGAATTCCAAAGCTGCGGGGAGCGCCCTGTTGAGTAGACTGGTCCCCCCGGTTGGCTGAATGAGCACACCCCGCTAGACTGCTTGGCGGTGAGTGCGAATGAAACCGTGGATTTGCAGAGGTTCCATGCTGTGCGCGTTGGCCGTCCTGTGTGTGCTCTTCCTCACCTCGGTGCTCACGATTGAGTTCTTTGCCTTTGGGTCCGATATCCAGAACCTGCCCCCGCTGTACCTGACGATCGTTGTTCACAACGAGGAGGACACGAGTAGGGGGGGCACGGTGCCGAAGCGAAACATTCCCGACTACGACGGCAATGAGGCGATCATGAACCACTTCGCGAGGGACGTGAGACCTTCATTCCTGGCATTCACAAAGAGAATGACTTAGCGCGGGCAATGAGAGACAAGAGGTGACAACGGTTGTTGGACGAGGCGATGCCACCTCGCTCTCGCTGCCAAGTGCGTTGCCAACAGACTGAACACCCGAGGATTTGAGGCTACCACACGGCAGGAACACCCGTCGGGTACAAGCCCCGACGCTCGTATACTGGTAGTGAGGGAATTCAAGACAGGGACGGTCG
>CAZMOL010000044.1:0-14040 GCA_964568045.1 uncultured Thermotogae bacterium | reverse complement strand
CGCGGATAGCCGATAGCAGCAGTAGAAAACCCAACTACCAAGATAGAGACCGCCAACGCCTTCATGCCTTGAGCATAGCGCCACCAAGCCGAAGCTGCCAAGCGTTGATTTCCCCAGAGCCTAGCGCCACAATCTGTTTATGCTGCTTGAGAAGTTGAAAACCACGATTGCTCACTACGGGATGCTGAGCCACGGCGACACAATCCTCGTTGCCGTATCCGGTGGTGTGGATTCGGTAGTGCTCCTCGATCTCCTGTGTCGGCTGGTCGGGGAATTCTCCCTGAAACTTGTCATCGCACACCTCGATCACGGGCTGCGCGGAGAGGATTCTAGGCAGGACGCCCAATTCGTCGTTTCGTTGGCAGAAGAAAGAGGCCTCCCGGTCATCCGCGAACGGATTGACGTGCGCACAGTGAGCGAGGGAAAGCGGGTCGGTCTGGAAGAGGCGGGTCGGTTGGTGCGACGCCGATTCCTCGAGGAAAAAGCAAGAGAAGTCTCCGCCACCCGGATCGTCGTTGGCCACACTCTCAACGACCGGGTGGAGACGCTGTTGTTCAACCTAATCCGGGGGGCCGGACCCACTGGCCTTGCTGGAATCCGACCGGTGAGCCCTCCCTACATCCGGCCGTTGATCGAGACCACCCGCGAGGAGGTCCTCACCTTTGCCCGCGCTGAAGGGCTGGCGTGGCGCGAGGATCGGACCAATCAGGATACAATCTACAGCCGCAATCGCATTCGTCATCAGATCATGCCACTCCTGCAGCAGCTGAATCCGCGCCTCCTGAACGCGCTGCAACGAGCCGCCGACCTCCTTCTAGAAGAAAGCGATGCCTTGGATATCCTCCTTGAACGGCCTTGGAAGGACGTCATTTCCCGCGAGGAGACAGGGAGTGTGGCGTTGCGACGGGATCAGCTTGCCCGCTTGCCAAGAGAGCTTCAAGGCCTCCTTTTGCGTCGGGGAATCGCCAGTGCTCGTGGGAATCTGCAGGGGATTGAGAAGATCCATATTGATGCCCTCCGCCATCTTGTTGCCTCACCCAGTGCCCACGGAGAGATCCACCTACCTGAGCTCACCGCCCGGACTCAAGGGAATGAACTCCTTCTAGCAACGCACGGCAAGACAACAATCGCTCCGTACGATGTCCCGATTGAGCTGGGGCGAACAGAGCTTCCCCACCTTGGGATTGCACTCGAACTGTCGATCCACCCAAACAACGGCCCCCGGGACCTGCCCAGGGAAGGAGGGGCAGTGGAGCTTGCTGACGCCGATCAGGTTCATTTCCCCCTTCATGTACGAAGCCGCCGAGAAGGCGACCGATTCCGCCCCTTGGGAATGGGGCAGGAAAAGCGGCTGAAGGATCTCCTGATAGACGATCGCGTCCCGTTCTACGCCCGTTCCACGCTACCGCTCCTGTGTGATCAGAGCCGGATTGTGTGGGTCGTCGGCGTCAGACTCTCGGACGCTGTTCGCATTACGGAACAGACGGAAAGAGTCCTTGTCATGCATTCGGAGACGCTCGAGTGACCGCGCTGACCACGCTTCTGATCTTCCTCGGCACGTTCCTCGTGCTGGTCTTGGCACACGAAGGCGGCCATTTCTTCGCCGCGAAGCTGGCGGGCGTGACGGTCAAAGAATTTGCGATCGGCTTCGGGCCGAGGTTGATCAGTCGTCAAGGACGGGAAACACGCTACTCGCTGCGGGTGATCCCAGTTGGTGGCTACGTGCGTCTCGCCGGCGAGGACCGGGAGGAGACCTCTACGGACATTCCGTTCGATCGGATTCTGTATAACAAGCCTCCCGCTGTTCGCATCCTGATCAGCTTGGCCGGGCCGGCGGCGAATCTACTCACGACGTTCCTAGTCTTGACTATCGCCATGTGGGCGTTCGGGGTTCCGTTCGTGCAGGTCGGCGACACGATGGCGGGAATGCCTGCAGAGGGCGTGCTTCTCCCCGGCGACCGTTTGTTGGCAGCCAATGGAGAGAGCGTCTATTCTGCCGAGGATCTGGATCGCGTGGTTCAACGATCACAGGGCGGCTCCATCACTCTTCTGGTCGAGCGGGATGCTCGGCAGCAGCAAATCGATCTCAATCCGCAATTCGAGCCGACGGAGAATCGGTATCTGATCGGCATCTATCCAAGTGGAGTAACCTTCACGACCACGCTTGCGGCCGTCGAGCCCGGTTCGACCTTCTCAACCGGTGGCCTCCGGACAGGAGATGTCATCGAAGCAGTTGCGGGAACCCCAGTGCATGCTGGAATCGGTCTCGTGGTTCGCATCAACGACCTGCTGCCCACCGACACCATCACACTCGATATCCTGCGAGACGACGAGCGAATGCAGTTGCCTCTTCCCACGGCCGGCCTCGATCTTGACCAAACTCTAGCAGGGATGACGTTTGATAATACAGGTCTCCACTACCATCGGGCCGGGTTTGCCCGTGGGATCGCCCTCGGCGCGGGGCAGTTCGCCGACTATGTGCGGTTGATCGCCCAGTGGATCCGTGGCATGATCGCCGGCCAAATCGCTCCGAGTGAAACGATCGCCGGGCCCATAGGGATCGCTCGCATGCTGGGAGACTGGGCAAGACAGGGGTTAAACGTCTTCCTGCAGCTGTTCTCATATCTCAGCCTGAGTCTGGGCTTCATCAACCTCATTCCTTTTCCGGCACTCGACGGAAGCCGGGCTACCTTTGCCCTGTACGAGCTTGTACGAAGAAAACCGATTCCTCCACAGAGGGAGGGAATGATACACGCCATCGGCTTTCTTATTCTCATCGGTGTGATGATTTTCGTTACCTATCAGGACATCCTCAAGCTGTTTCGATGAGACAGACGCACATCGCGCCGATTCCCTCGCTGCGTCCGAGGGCGCCCATCCCTTCCGATGTCGTTGCTTTAAGGCTGATCGCCTCCGAAGGCAGGCCGAGAATCGGTGCCAAGTTCTTTAGCATCGCCGGGAAGTGAGGACCAAGCTTCGGTGCCTGTGCAATGACCACGGCATCGATGTTTGTCGGGCGATAGCCTGCCTTGCCGAGGAGGTCTACAACGCGCTCGACCAGTGTGAGACTGGAGATCCCACGATAGGCGTCATCGTCATCCGGAAAGTGAGTCCCGATGTCTCCGAGTGCCGCCGCGCCGAGAAGAGCATCACAGACGGCGTGCGTGAGCACATCGGCGTCTGAATGGCCGGCAAGGCCTTTGTCATAGGGGATCCTCACCCCGCCAAGGACGAGCTTGCGACCTTCCTGTAGCCGGTGAAAGTCAATCCCTATGCCAACGCGTGTCGTGCTCATCCGTCCTCCTTGCTTGCCTTGTTCTCCAGCATGCGAACGATTCCCTTGGCCAGCGCAACGGGAAATCCTCGGCGAGTAAGATGGGCTATTGTTCGGCGCGTCCGCTGCAGCTGGGTTAGCCCAGAAGTTTTTTCATAGCGGGTTTGTGCCAATTGCAGGGCGAGCTGCTTTTCTTTTGCGATAGGATACAGAGCTTCGAGCACCTGCCCTATCGTTTCCGCTGCGATACCTTTTTCCGCAAGTTCCCGCTGCACTGCACGACGAGAGATGGGGTGGTATAAAAGCCGGTCCTCCACCCACAGTCGGGCAAACAGACTGTCATCGAGCAGCCGTTCCGCCTCGGCTTTTCGCAAGACCTTCTCGACAGCGTCGTCGCTGAACCCCAGCCTTCGCAGTCTTTCTCTTGCCTCGGCGACACTGCGCGGTCGATAACGCAGGAGGCGGATCAGGCTCTGCCAGGGATCAGCTGGCGTTTGCAGCCTCCTCTACCGGCGTTGGAGCAGTAGCCAGTCCGGCTTTCTCGCGAATGGCTCGCTCGATCTCGTTCGCCAACTGAGAATCCTCTTCCAGGGCGCGAGCGCTGTTACCCAGCCCCTGCCCGAGACGCGTATCTCCAAACGAATACCACGAACCACTGCGTGAAATCACTCCGAGCTCCTCGCCGGTGTTCAGCAGGTCACGCGAGCGGACGATGCCTTTTCCGTAGATCAAGTCAAAACTCACTTCTTTAAACGGCGGAGCGACTTTGTTCTTCACTACGCGCGCGCTAACCCGCGTTCCTACCTGGTCGGAACCCTCCTCAATCTTCCCGGAATTCCATAGGCTCAGCCGCACGGAGGCGTAAAACTTCAGCGCTCGACCACCCGACGTCGTGGTCGAGGGACCGAAACGCGTTCCGCTGATTACCGAGCGAAGTTGGTTTGTAAAGACAACGATCGTTTTTGATTGCGAGATCGCGCCGGACAGCTTGCGCATCGCCTGGCTCATCAGTCGCGCCTGCAGACCCACTTGAGAGTCCCCCATCTGTCCTTCGATCTCCGCCATGGGGACAAGCGCAGCAACGGAATCAATCACGATGATGTCAATCGCCCCGCTCCGTGTTAGTTGCTCGGTGATCTCGAGCGCCTGTTCCCCGGAATTCGGCTGTGAGAGGAGGATGTGATCAAGATCGACGCCCAAGGCGCGGGTGTAGGTTGGGTCAAGCGCATGCTCCGCGTCGATGAAAGCCGCGGTCCCATCCCTTTTCTGCACCTCAGCGATCATGTGCAGCGCAAGCGTTGTTTTTCCGCTTGACTCCGACCCGAAGACCTCGACGATCCTCCCGCGCGGAATCCCACCGACGCCGAGGGCGATATCGAGGGCGAGTGAGCCGGTGGAAACGGTCTCCACTTGCATTACGTGCGCCTCGTCCCCAAGCCACATGATCGCCCCATCACCGTAGGCCTTCCGAATCTGCTTCAGTGTGCTTTCCAGCACTTCTTCCTTACCCATGCTTCGTGCCCCCTCCATGTGAACTTTCATTCATTTTAGTTTCAATTCGTAGCAAGTTCAACGTTCTATCCGAGCCAGACGAGCACAAAAACAAGAAAGAAACCGACGAGAATGATGAGGATTGCTCCTTCGAGATGAAAGACTCTCTTCGGCAAACGCAGTGGATATTTGCGAAGGAACCGGTGGATAAGAAGTCCGGCGCCAACCACGAGCAGACTCTCAACAAGTGAAAATACACCAAAGCTCTGGTGCCACTGGCTTGCCGAAAGAAAGAGTCGGGAAAAGGGATAAAACAGAAGAATAGGAACCCCGAGGATGAGGTAGGCCGTTTTCTCCGGCCAAGGGGACGAGGACCCGCGTTCCGGGCGAAAGAGAGGGACTAGCTTGGCGAAAGAGATTACGGTTCCAATTGACAGTAGAACGAGGATCGTCTGTATCACCAACGATTCCGTTCCGTTGCTAAGCAGGGTCTTCCCGCAGAAGCCAGCGAACGGCGGCATGCCCATGATCCCCATGGTCCCGACAAGGAGCCCGACTCGTGTCGCCAAGGGAATTCGCGACCGCCTGGCAATAAGGCCCGGGATATCCTCCCTCCCGGTCGCCTGCACCGCTGCGCCAGCAGCGAGGAAGAGGAGCCCCTTGAACAGGCCATGACCAACGGCATACTCGATACTTCCCGCGATCTCAATCTCGGAGCCGATCCCAATCCCGAGCACGAGGTAACCGATCTGCGACAGGGTGTGAAAAGCGAGCATTTTCTTCAGATCGTAGGTGTAGATAGCATAGATGACCCCTAACAGGCCGGTAACCGCGCTGAGGACCTCGAGTGAAAGGGAGAGAGGAAACACCAACGCTAGCCTTAGCAGGACAACAACCCCCATCTTGATGACTAAACCGGACAGCAGGGCCGAGATCGCCGGGGAGGCAGTCGCGTGTGCGGCCGGCAGCCAGAGTGAGAAGAGGAAGATTCCCGATTTCACCGCCACCCCTGTGACAAGGAGAGAAGAAGCCAAGAAAACCCATTGTGGCACGTCTCCACTGCTGGAAATCACCGCCGATAGAAGATCGAGATTGAGCGTACCGGTGTGGTAGTAGACAATCGCCACCCCCAGCAGATAGATTCCCATCCCCAATGAGGCAAGGATGAGGTACTTCAGGCTTGCCCAGATCTGATCGGCCCTTTTTTCGTAGCCAACAAGAAGGAAGCTCGTGAGGGTAAGAAGCTCCATGATGACATAGATGTTGAACAGGTCCCGCGCAAACAGAAGCGCAAATACGGAACCGAAGAGAAGGTGCAACAGCATGTAGAAGTATGGACGGAGCCGTTTGCGCCACAGATAGGCAACCACCGCACCGCCCAGAAGAAGAGCAAGAAGGGCGAAGACAAGACTGTACCGGTCATCAGCAAGTACAATCCCCACCTCCTTTCCCCAGCCACCGAGGACAACTGAGACCGCCTGTCCGCCAGCAAGCTGCCCGAACAGCACACCCACCAGCGTGGCATCGAAGAGCAAAGAGAGAAGCATTACCCCGCGTGTTCCACGCTCCCAAGCGAGGCTAAGCCCGGCAAGCAGGAAGTGGCAGAGCGGAAGCAGCACAACGATCAAGATGTCTCCTCCCGCTCGATTTCGTACTCGAGGCGCTGTGGGTCAGTCGTGTGATAACGTTCGACAAGCAGCATCACGAATACAAGCGCTAGGGCAAGGATGGCGAAGTTGATCACGATCGCGGCAAGCACGAGTGCTTGGGGGAGTGGATCAACGTAGAGGACTGTGCTCGGCCCCCGAACAATCGGAGGCACACCACCGGGCAGGGAGTTGAGAGAGACCAGACAGAGAATCGTGCTTCCATTCAACAGCCCCAGTGCAAGGAGCTTTATAACCAGATCACGACGGATGATCAATCCAAGAAGACCAATTCCGAAAAGGACAATCGCTATCGTTACTCCATTGATGCTTCCCATCAGATCTCCCCTCGATGGCGGAGGAAATAGTAGATGATCACCCACGTCCCGATGAATACCTTGAAACCGATCAATAGGTTGTAGATCAAGATCGAACCGCCACTTAGCATGCTGCCCATTCGCCCGCGCGGCAGAAGGTCGCTGAGAGGAAGCCGCCCAAAGACGATAGGAAACACGGCCAAGAGAAGAATGGCGAGGAGAATGACCCACTCGAGCCGCTCCAAAGCAGCTTCATGGAACCTGCGCGCAATGGCTTGTGTGCCTAGGGCAACTGCACACAGCAAAAGGCCACTTCCTGCGACCACTCCACCACTGAAGCCTCCCCCAGGAGAGAGATGCCCGAACGAAGAGAGATAGATTCCAAGAAGGAGAATGAGGGGAAAGAGCAAATCTGCGGAGGTGCGAACGACCTGGGATTCAGGAATTTTCTCAACAGCTTCCTCTTTGCCCCGACCGACGAGATAGAAGCGCACCCCCAAGACGGCCACGGAGAAAACGAGAATCTCAAACAGCGTATCGAAGAGACGGTAGTTGAGGTATATGGCAGAGACGAGGTTCACGGCGCCCGTTTCCGCCACTGCCCGCGATGCATACCTCCCTGCTGCGTCCATTGCTGGTCCGGCGTAACCGAAGAAGAACAGGAGAATCCCGCAAAAGCAGCCAACAAGGAGTGCTGCGGTAAGAACGATTCCGATGGAAAGCTTTCTCATGGGAAGTGCCTCTGAATCATCCGGGCCAATTCCTTGCTCTCCTTTAGTCGATCCAAGTATGAGACAAACTGGTGGTGAAGCGTGTCTCTATCCGGCGCAAGAAGGAAAGTGTACGATGGGGACCCTTCCAGGCGAGTCACCGTGTATTCCGATAGATCGAGTCGCGACAGTGCAACGAAGCGAGCCAGATCAAGAGTGTACGCCCTCCTCTCGCCTGCCCTCACCGCTTCCAGTACGTCCGAGAAGTAGCCTTCCTGCCTTTGCTTGGAGGACGGCGAAACCCCGACATCTGCCGGCAAGATGTGAAATAGAGCAGTGGGAAGGTGCCCCGGAGTTGCGAGAAAGCGGTCATCGTCTGTTCCAACGATTCCACCAGCGCCGATATCGGCCTCTCCACGTGTGAGAGCCCCTTTCACCTCCGTACTCGGGAGAAAGCGAATGGCAAGGTCGAGACCAAGATGGCGTGCAAATCCAGTGAGGATTTCGTGCTCGAGACCAATGAGGCTCGCCCCTTCCCGGCAGAGGAGCCCGGGAACCTCATCGCTGACAACCACCAGTCTTCCAGTCTTGCGGATAGCGAGTACATAGACGAAAGTAACCAGTGCAGCACCGATTGCCACCTCGGTTATCGCGACATCCGGCGCGTGCGAAAGAAGGTAGACACCTGCCAGCACCAGACTCAGCAATCCCATTCCAATGATCGCCGCAAGGCGCCTGCGCTGGCTTAGTGCAAACACGGCGATCAGTGGCAAAAGAGCCAGAAGAGCTGTTTGGACCATCCCTAACCTTCCTCCGAACCTGTATGCCTTTGCGTAAACGCGCTCTTGGCGATGCTGTGTGTGGCGATGGGATTTGTCACCAATAGGAGAACCAGAAGGAGCCCCAGACTCAAGTCACGCCACTCAAGCCCTCCAATGACGATCAGAGCCAACAGAAGCAGACCAAGCCCTGCGTTATCAGAGACGCTACTTGCCTGAAGTCGGGAATAGATGTCGCGAAAACGCAGAATCCCTACCGTTCCGATTGCCAGAAACAGAAGGCCAAGGCCCATGAGAATAGTTGAGATCATCGATGGCCCTCCGCTCTCTCCATAAATCGGGCGAGAATGACCACGCCAAGGAAGCTCAACGCCGCGTAGACAATAGCAACATCCAAATAGACGGACTGATCAAGGAACACCCCGGCCCCAGCAAGGAGGATGACGACGCGGTTTGATGCGGAGTTGTATGCAAGGAGCCGATCCCACGCCGTCGGACCAACAAACAGTCTGTACAGGACGGCGACAAGCGTGAGAAGCAGGAGAACAGACTCAGCGACGCGCATCGCGGCTCCTCGAAAAAACCGGATATAGTCTCGATTCAAGCGATTCCTTGATCGCTTTCCAATCCCCACGACTCCCCTTTGCTTTCAGCCAGTGGATGTATAGCAGATCGCCTTCGATCAAGAGGGAGATGGTCGATGGAGTGAGCGTGATCGCATTTAAAAGAATGAACTGGCCGATTGGATGCTCGATCTCGGTGGGAAGGGCAACAATGCGGCCCTCTTCCCCACCGAAGAGAATCAGCCGACACGTACTGAGTGTCGAGGAAACAAAGCGGTAGACGAATACCACGAGAAAGGCGAGGAGCCAATGCGGTCGGCGCAGCAGCAAGGAGGGAAGCGACGCAAACGAAGGAAAGAGACGGCGCTGCACGAGAACCACGATCGCCGCGGCCAAGCCACCAGCAAGAAGACGCGGAAGATCGACACCTCGGGACAACGCCAACCAACAACCAAGAAGCGCAAGGACACTAAGAATCATCTGCCTCCCTCCTGCCCTTACATGATCCCGCCCTGTCATCGTCCAGGCAAGGACACTAATCCCGGGCGATCAAAGACCATACCTCCGAGGCATGTGGAGAACAGCGACGACTATCCAAGGCTTCCAACGAGGAGAAGAGTCCATTCCGCGAAGCATCACCTAAAGCTTGAGTAGATTGTAGGATGCTGGGAGGCAGTCGGCAGCGTAGGAAGCTATCGAATGGCGAATCGACCCGATAGCACTACGGAAGATGCAGACACCTTCGCTTCACTCCTCAATCCACATCCGAATGTCATCGAAGTAGGCGCGGCACGCCTCCTCGTGACTCTCATCACCCAAGAGGATCAACCACTCGCCTCCTTCGAAAAGCGGTGCGGACATCATCGCTGAGCCTTGAAGATCATCGTTGACAAAGAAGGAATACTCCTCCGAGGAGTAGACAAACGTGTAGGTATACCATAGGTAGACACTGGGTTTGAATGGAAGGAGATGTCCAACCTCACCGCCAACATCGTCCGGCTCCCGGACAAATGAGCCTCCTCCTTCACTCGTGAAGACAAAGTACGGCAGAGATTCCGTGAGTGAATCGAGTGATTTCCGTGCTGGGAAAACAAAGAACGTATGGGCGTCTTGGGTATGGGCGGTCAACACTTGGCAGGAGAAGGCCAACCGCTGCCCGGTGTGAAGCGGCGGCACCTTCACCGTCACGGTGCGGCGATGCCAGCGGTCGATTCCACTATCTATGTACAGTACAAACCCGTGTGCGCCACCGAGGTTCACAATCGTGCCTTCCTGCGCGCTGGCCCAGGTCGGATCGAGAGACCACTCCTCCAGCGCTTGAGTCCCGTTTGAAAAATCCTCGAAGAAGACCTCGCTTCCGCTTCGAAGGTAGACGACGATCTCTTCGCTTACCTGGCCAGTGCGGCCGACAGCGTCTCTGACCTCCAGCGTTATCGGATATCGCCCCGGCTCGGCGTATGTGTGGGTTGTCTGTTGGCCGTAGGTGGACTCTCCGTCTCCAAACTCCCAACTATAGGAAACAATCGCGTCTTGGCTGTAGGACGACGAACCATCTAACATCACTGTCTCCCCAACGTAGATCACCACCGGAGAAACCTCAAAGCGCGCCTCCGGGTCAAAGCGCAGCATCGCACAACCGCAAAGAAAGAGGACCACCACTCCTGTCAGAAACAGCCGAAAGAACTTGCCTTTTCGTTTTCTCATCCGATCACCCAACCTCAATCAATCTGTCGCGCTGAAAGCTCGTCAGAACTTCACAGCCATCGTTACCCACAACGACAAGATCCTCGATCCTGACCCCTCCGAACCCAGGAAGATAGACACCCGGCTCTACGGTAACCACCATTCCAACTTCTAGCGTGTCCTCGCTCAATGAAGAAAGACGAGGACCCTCGTGAACTTCCAGTCCAACACCGTGGCCGAGTCCATGCCCGAAGTGTTCTTTGTGACCAGCCTCATCGATCATGCCTCTGGCCACAGCGTCGACCGCTTTACCGTCTGCACCGGCCTGTATCGCCGCTACCCCAGCCCGGTTGGCACTCAGAACAAGGTCGTAGATCTTCCGCGCACGTGCCGGCGCGGTTCCCACCACAAAGACACGCGTCATGTCGCTACAGTAGCCCCCAACCTGCGCACCAACATCAAACAACAGTAGGTCGCCTGTTCGCAGTCTTCGCATTCCAGGGCGGTAGTGCGGGAGTGCACTGTTCTCTCCAGCGGCCACAATGAGATCAAAAGCGACCTTCTCTGCTCCATTGTTTCGGATGAGAATCTCAAGCTCAACGGCAAGATCTCGTTCGCTCATCCCCGCTTTGATCTTGCTCGCCAACTCGGTGAGTGCTGCCTCCGTAATCCTAGTGGCTTCGCGAATCCGGTCGATCTCTCCGGATTCCTTGACGCGCCTCAGACTCCCCACTGGATCCTCCAGGGAGATCAGCTCCGCATCAATCTCCTCACCGAGCCTCTTCACCCAGTAGTGGCTCATTCGCTTGGCGGCAAATGCGACTCGCCTTACCCCAAGCGCGCTGATCTCAGTCGCTACTTCATCCACGTAGTTACCTTTTACCTCCTTGAGCGTCAGCGTTGGAACCTCACGGCCGGCCTGCTCAGTATAGCGAGAGTCAGTCAGCAACAAGAGCCCCTCATTTGACAACAGCAGCACTCCCTCGCCAGTAAATCCGGTGAGGTAGAACTGACTCACCCTGTCTGAGTCTTCCAGATTGACGAGGAGAAACGCGTCGGCATCGAGGCCACCGAGTAATGCGCAGCAACGTCTATCGTAATCGATTAGTATACTCCTTCACTGAAGAGATCATGATGCAGTATATTTCCTTTATAGCATTGACGTATTGTCAACGCCCAAACGCAATACTACGGGTAGTGAACGACTCTTGTCAATGCAAGATGGGATCGCTATACTCACCTACTTGTGAGGCAGATGGACGACGCAAAACAGCAAGTAGGCCTTGTAGAAACCGACCTTGAACAACGCCTTCAAACGCTCACCGACCAACAGGCGTTGGAGGCATTCCGAGTGGAATTCCTTGGCCGGAAAGGGCGAATCGCACAGCTGTTCAAGACCCTTGCGGAGATTGAGCCAACGGAGCGGGCCGAAGTCGGTAGGCTGTTGAACGCCCTAAAGAAGCGCGCCACTGCCGCCCTTGCTGGACGCCAAAGCGAGCTTGAGCAGACAACTGTAGAAAAGAGACTTTCGCAGGAGAAGGCCGACCTCACCCTTCCGGGAAGCTACCATCCCCTGGGTCATCTTCACCTCCTCACTCAGGTCCAGCACGAGATCGAATCGATCTTCCTGCGTATGGGTTTTGATGTTGCCACCGGTCCAGAGATCGAGACCGAGTATCATAACTTCGACGCGCTGAACATCCCAGCCGACCACCCTGCGCGCGAAGAGTGGGACTCGTTTTACATCGACGATACACATCTGCTACGTCCCCACACCTCGCCGGTGCAGATCCGGGTGATGCAGGAGAGCTCGCCCCCAGTGCGAATCATCTGTCCCGGGCGATGCTACCGACGCGACGCCCAGGATGCGACTCATTCCCCTGTCTTTCACCAAGTGGAACTCCTGTGGGTGGAGGAAGGACTGTCTCTCGCCAATCTGAAATATGTGATTGAGTTGTTCGTGCACGAGTTTTTCGGAGAGGCGTACGAAATGCGTCTCTCAGGAGACTTCTTCCCATTTACCGAGCCATCCGTTCAGGTCCACATGCGTGCACCAAGCTCCTCAGAGTGGCTTGAAATCATGGGGGCGGGAATGGTCGATCCCATTGTCCTGGCCGAGGTGGGATACGATCCGGAACAAGTGAGCGGTTTTGCCTTCGGGCTTGGAATCGAGCGCATGGCCATGCTTCGCCATGGCATCCCCGACATCCGTATTTTCCTCGCCAACGACCTGCGCTTTATCCAACAGTTCTAACCCCCAAAGAAGCTATCAGCCACAAGTCCAAGATACCGGAATCGCTCGCTACCGCCTCTGCAGCCTGGTAGGAAAGCCCCATTTCCCGCACGAATTACAGACCGTACTTCGACCAGAAGCTCCGCTTGCGGCCGTGGGCTTCAAGGAGGCTCTCCCTGTACTCCTCATGCGGAGGCAGACCGCGCCAGTCTTCTAGCGCAGGAGAGAGGGCGTCCAGCTTCTTCAGGTAACGGACCCCGTGGTGGTAGTAGCGCGACTGAGCACGCTCAAGGATCGATTCAAGCAACGAGCGGTAGACCAGAGTTGCCCCCAGAAAGCGTCCCCCTTCCTCTAGCGCCTTTGCCAGTGGAAGGAGGAACTGATACAGGTTGCCGTCCAGCTGATCGCGATACCGAAAGAGATACTCCGAAGCGTCATCCAGCCGCCCCATGTCCACCAGAAAGGCCGCATCGCCGTAGGAGAGAGTCGCGCTTCCCATGATCGGTTCCACCTGCTCCTCGATCACCCGCTCCCGCTCGGACTCTCCGAGGGCCTGCAGGAGCATATCCAGTGTGCTGCGACTACGGCAGTTGCGGAACAAGCGCCACGCCGTCTCTGTCATCTTCTCGCGGTCCCCAAGCCGCTCATAGATCGAATAGAGGAGCCGATCCTGCGCATCGGCGCGGAATCGATCCGTGGGAGGAATCCGTTCCATCCAGAACAGAGCCATCTCGGGGTCGTCGTTCTCCAAGTACACTTCCGCGATCTCCATGCACGTCGGAGAGGAAAGCTCGGGGGTTGCGGTCAGCTTCGCCTTCTCGAACAGGCCTGGGTCTCCCATCTGGCGGGCGAGGAGTTCCACCCCGATCCACCACTTGCCCGCCTGGCAAGAGTCCGGGAGTTCGCCCTTTGCCCGCTCCCAGAGCTCGGCGGCAAGGGCGCGCATCTCCTCTGCAGGCAAGAACTCCGAAGCCTTCGCCACGAGCTCCGTCCTCACCCCGTAGTCGTCATGCTCGTAGAGCCGCAAAAGGAGATCGCAGACAAAGCTCTTGTCCGTGCACCTCGCCGCGTAGGTGACAAACAGGTTTCGTGCGTCGTAGCGAAAAACGTCGCCGATCAGCCCGCTTGAGTCGTCACTCCGTTCGAAGATCGCACGATCACATGAAAAGAACTCCCCCACCAGCTCCAACCCGGTCTTTGGGTCATCCACCCCTTCATGCAGGGTAGCGAGGATCAGCTCCAGCTTGCGGGCGAAATCAGGGGCGGCGCGCCAGTCGATGAACTTTCGCCTCCTCTTCAGGCCGGCCAACTTGGCCTTAAACCGCTTTTTGGCCTCTTCCGGGG
>CAZMOL010000043.1:0-14275 GCA_964568045.1 uncultured Thermotogae bacterium | reverse complement strand
CCTGTCTTGAATTCCCTCACTACCAGTATACGAGCGTCGGAGCTCGTCTCCGACGCTGAGGGGTTATCCTTGTAAGAGAACATATGGCTAGTAAGAACAACAAGCTGATTCGCCGGAGGCGAATCAGCTTGTTCCTCCCCACAGAAAGCTGTGGGGTATCCAACGGAGGTCTCTTATTAAAACTCGCTAAGGGTGGTGTGGTATCGTCGTGCCAGCCAGTATCTAGCCTGGAGACTTTGAAGCGCGTCGATGATGCAAACCGTTGCTAGAAACGCCGCTTCTGGGCACGCAGCACAAGAGGTGCGCGGGCAATGCACCTCGAGTATAAGCCCCGGGTACTATGGGTTACTTCGAGAAAACGGCTCCGTTTCCAGCGTCGTGACAACCCGGCTTAACACCGAATGGCCAAGGAGAACGCCATCGTCTGTCCCGACGTGGACCGCTTATAACTCTACTCTTCTTTCGCCCAGTCGCGAACCTTGCGCTTGATCTTCTCCTCGATCTTCTGGCCCAGGTCGTTCCAATCCATGTCGCTGTCCGCGCCGACCCAGCGGGAGAACCCATCCTTTATCTTCGTCTCAATCTTTTCACCGACCTCATCCCAATCGTGCTTCTTTCGCCGCCAGATGAACAAACCGCGGCTCGTACCGATTCCTACCCAGGCAAAGACTAGGATTACGAGGAACCACAGGCCGGCAGCCTGCAGGTAGGTGAGTGGTTTGACCAACCCCAGATGCCAGACCAGAATGTGGTTCCACAGTCGCATAATCACCCAGCTGAAGAAGAAGAACGCAGCAATGCCTCCTCCGCTGATGAGCTTTGTGAATAGACGCATTTCACACACACCTCCTGTAGATGATTCGGTCATTGTACCATGATTGCCGGTGCAAAAGTCAAATCGGTGTGCCCCAGCGCACTTTGCGAAAGACCTTCCCCACTGCCCAATCTTTCGGCTGTGTGCGCGTCTTTTTTCTGCTACCATGAAACCGGAATCCCGTCAGTGTGTAGGTCAAGCGAGGTGATGCACATGCGTGCTGGTACTGCGGTCAGTTTGGTTGTTGTTGGGCTGATAATGCTCTTTGTTGGGGCTGCGTGTGCTGCGCAACTGGAGAGCAGCGCCTCTGCCTTTGCCTCTTCCGAAGAGCCGATTCGCTCTGTGGTTGGGACGTTTGTGTTTGAGCAAGGGAGCAGCGTCGGCCTGGAGATAGAACGCCGGGAGCCGTGTCCCTGCCTTTGCGATCCGCTGTTGGTCACCGGAATGCGCGTCCTCGACGAACAGGACAATCCCATCTTTGTAACAGAACAACAGGACCCGGCAGGATTGCCTGCTCCTTACAGGGAGTGGATCGGGCGATGGAACCTCGTCGATCAGCTTGGGGAAACGGTTCCGGAGGGCTTCTATAGTGTGGTGGTGGAGACGACGATCGGTGAGTTTCGTGCATGCATCGAAGTTGTTACCGCAGGGGCGGTAGAGCGGATGGGACGTGTTTCCTCGGAGGCTTCCGTTTGTGGAATTGGCCTATCTGTCTATCGATTGGTGGACGAGACGGCTCATGATCAGACTGTCTCTCTGCGAGAGGGCGAAAAACTGATGATCGCTCTAGAGGGGAATCCTACCACTGGATTCCAATGGGAAGTCAAGAGCGAGCCGGCCGGCGGATTGCTTCAACGGATTGAAGGACCGGCGTACAGCTCCTCGTCCTCGCTCATTGGCGCAGGAGGGACGTTCTACTTTCGCTACGCAGCGGTTGTTGCTGGGCAAGGCGAATTGACGTTTGTCTACCGCCGATCCTGGGAAACCGTGCCCCCGGAGAAGACCGTTTCTATGGTGGTCTTGGTGCACTGAATTCGGGATTTACGTAAGGCTTTTCACCCGCGCGGCCGTGTCTGATTGCCGTTGTTCCCAGGCACAATCGTATTAGACGTCCATCAGTGGACGAACCAGGAGGTGAGACTTCGGACCGATAACGGCAAACCTCACGAACAGCTTCCCAAGAAGTGAGGGACGCAAAGCCACGGGCCTGAGACGGCAGCCGGGCTCCCGAAGACGAAAATGACGAGATGGCAGATGACTGTTTCTCTACTCATCCTCCTGCTTGCGGCAATCTCTAGTAGCGCATTCGCAACGGGCACAACCGCTACGGTCAAGGTTTCGTTTACTGTTCTGCCTTTTCAATCGCTTTTCATCGCAGGAGATGACAGCGATGATGCGACGGTATGTTCCCGTTTTGATCTTCGTCAGTCGAGCGAAGCCGATTTTGCGGTCGGATACATCGAAGAGCGGAGCGCAATGACTCTGAAGGCGGCGAGCGATATCCCGTGGACGGTCAAGGTCCGCGCCCTTGAATCTGACTCGGGGACAAGCGACGACGGGACGTACGCAAAACCTCTTACAGATTTCTCCCTTTGCGGCAACGGAGGTCCGTATTCCTCCATTACCGGATCTGATCAAACACTGGCCAGTAGCGATACCGGTGAGCACACTCTAGTCGTCGACTACAAGGTAGACACGGAGAAGGGGACCCACAGGGACGGCGACTACGGATTGACCGTGGTGTACACGACGGGCATCTGAGATCTCTGGTATCCTCCCTTGCTAGGCAGAGTGCTTATTTTGCACTCTGCCGCTTTGTCAGTAGTCAGTTTTCAAGCTCGATGAGCCCCTGGATCTTCTCTAGCAGTTTTTCACCAATCCCGCTGACCTGCTTCAGGGTGTCCAGTGTTTGAAAGGGGCCGTGTTCTTCTCTGTAGGTGACGATTCGTGCAGCCAGTACGTCTCCGATCCCGGTAAGGGCAGTGAGTTCCTGTGCGGACGCGGTGTTCAGGTTCACCTTGTCTTGACGATCGGAGAAAGAGGGGAGTAGGATGCGGACCCCGGTGATCTCGATTGGGTCAGGAAGCGCCGGGGAAGGGGTTCTGGTTTCAGGAAGAAACAGAGCAAGACCACTTGCCACCAATCCAACAGCGACGATGATGATCAATCCCCGTTGCTGAGCCGATGAAAGGTGCACGTTCATGAAAGCAGCTCTCTGATCCGGCTGATTCCGGCCTGCTCGCGCGCTATTCGCATCGGCTCTGCAAGACGCTCGTAGCGTGGCTTGCCGAACTTGTCGGAATAGGCGCGGGTAAACAACTTGCGAAGCCTCTCTCTCAGGGTGTCGTCTTGCTTCAAGACCGATTCCTTCTCTTCGACCAGGCGTACCACATCGGGGATGTACAGGTCGATCTGCGCTGCCTGGCTGAATAGTTCTACGGCCTTTTCATTATCGATTTCAACGGTATCCGTGGCCTCGGCGAACAAAGCTCGGCGCGTCAATTCGTCCTTGGCCAACTGGCGCATCAGCCGCTCCTGTTCCCGATGATAGTCCAGTTTCTTCTTGTTGAAGGAGAGGATTCGCCGTTCACAGCCGTCTTGTCTGTCGGGAAAGGCGGTCGGCGATTTGCCGATCTTCCCGTGCCAGGCGAGGCAGGCGGGGCAGGTGCTGTAGGTTACGTTGGTGTAGTACTGATAATAGGTTCTTCGCCGCATGTGGTCTCCTCCGACGGGAAGTGTACGACGGCGCACTGCTGTCTGCCAAGAGGTGTGCACCTGGGCCAATTGCGTCGCTTCATCGTGGGGAATAGAATGCAGTCGCAAAAGGGGGGAATGATCGATGTTTAGGATCGCGCTCTCGGCATTCGTGATGGTCTTTCTTGCCGAGTTGGGCGACAAAACCCAACTCGCCGTCTTTGCCCTTACCACCAGGACTCACTCGCCGTGGCCCGTTCTCATTGGGGCAGGCAGCGCCCTTGTCTTTTCTACTTTCCTCGCGGTGGGACTTGGGTACTTCCTGTCGCGCGCAGTCCCGACTGGGTGGATAAAACCAGTCCACTATGGCGCCGGTGTTCTGTTTATTCTCGCAGGGATTTGGACGATCTGGAAGGCCTGACCTGCTATTCCTCCTCGAACCAGGTGTGTTGTCCCCATTCCTGTAGTGACTCCACCAGGGAGTACTCGGTCATGTCGAGATGGATCGGGGTAATCGAAATGAAACCGTTCGCAATCGCCCAGATGTCGGTCCCTTCCTCCTCAGGAGGTATCTTGGTCAGCGGATCGCCGGTGATCCAGTAATAGCTTCGTCCACGTGGATCCTCTCCCTTGACAAGGTAATTGCTGTAGGCGTGGCCTCCCAATCGAGTCAACTTCACCTCCGGTATTCTCCCTGCTGGAAGGCGAGGGACGTTCACGTTCAGCAGTATCCCTTGTGGCAATGGTTTCTCATCGAGAAGGAAGGAGGCCAGCTTCGCTGTGAAATCGGCGGCCAGCGCGTACTCCGGGCTTTCCGAGGGCTCTGTACCAGCGTCGAGAGAGACTGCGACAGCGGGGATCCCTTCTCGAACGCCTTCCATCGCCGCGGCAACGGTACCCGAGTAGGTGATGTCCCTTCCGACATTGAGACCGGGATTGATCCCCGAAACGATCAGCTGCGGCGGCTGCTTCAACAGGCCGAGGAGGGCGAGGGAGATGCAGTCGGATGGCGTACCACTTGTTGCGTGGCCCACCGTCCCGTCGAGGAGCCGGACCCGGTTTACGCGCAGAGGCTTGTGAAACGTTCGTGTTCGGCCGGCCGCCGACCAGTTGTGATCCGGCGCGTAGACCTCCACCCGGCCTACCCGATCGAGCTCCTCTTTCAGCGCCATCAATCCGGCTGCACTCACTCCGTCGTCATTTGTGATCAGGATTATTGGACTGCTCATTGCGACCTCTTTTTGATGTTGCTCATTCAGTTTTGCTCGGCTGATTCACCGACTGGTTGTCGCCTTCCGCGCGGTAGAACACCAGCATATTGTCTCCGTAGGTACGCTCCTCTGTGCGAATCAGTCTACCGTATACGGGCGCCACTTTCTCTTTCTTGTACACCTCTGTTACTACGAGCGCATCCGCAGCAACGAGCCGACCTTCACCGAGGAGTGGCAGGGACGCCTCGGCGAGTCCTTTTCCGTAGGGGGGGCCCGCAAAGACGAGATCAAACGTTCTTCCTCGACGATTGAGGTGGTCGATCCCTTTTGCAAAGTCAGCCTGGATGACCTTGCCTCGATCGAGAAAGCCGAGGGCGTCGAGATTGCGGCGGGTGATGGAACAGGCCCCAGCGGAACTATCGATGAAAACGCACGCTTCTGCGCCACGGGAAAGTGCTTCCAGGCCGACGCTGCCTGTTCCACAGAACAGATCGAGGAAACAAGCCCCCGGAAGCAGATCTCCGAGGATGTTGAATAGTGCCGTGCGTACGAAGTCGCGCATCGGCCGGATTCCGGTCTCCTCCCACGAAACGAGCTTCTGTCCTCGCCTGATCCCGCCGGTGATTCGCATGCACCTCTCCTTGACTTCAGGAAGTACGCGGCCTATGATCTTCGTTCGTCTGCATGGTAAGCGGATTAGCAGTGAGGGTACCGTGCGCAAAGGAGACAGTCAACCGATGAGATTCCTGGGTGTGCGTGTGATCGCTTTCGATCTCGATGGAACTCTGTGCTACTACACAGTGAGTACTCAGGAGGCGATCGTCGAAGCGCTTCGACGAGCCGGCCGTTCAATCGATCTGGTAGGGGATCTCGATGAGGCGGCGGTCCGCTATAACGAGTTGTGGTCGGAGATGGAGCAGAATGGATCCTCAGCGGCGTCCCTGCGTGAGCGCATCTGGCAGCGCCTCCTTGTCGAGCGCGAGGCCGAACAGCTGGGCTTGGCACGTGAGCTGGCGGAGACCTACGCGCAAGTACGTGTTCCCAGCGTTCGTTTGTACAAAGGCGCTCGTGAGCTTTTGTTCGACTTGCGCAACTCCTACCGGCTCGGTCTACTGACGAACGGCCCCAGCGACATGCAATGGCCGAAGATCGAGCATCTAGAAATCCAGTCATTATTCAATGTGGTTCTCGTTTCGGGGGATGTCGGCATCCACAAGCCGAATAGGCTCATTTTTGAACAGTTCCTCAGCCGGCTCGGTGTGATGGCGAAGGAAGTACTCTATGTCGGCAACTCCTACCGGATGGACATCGTGGGGGCAAAGGGCGTCGGAATGTTGTCGGCGTGGATAAGGGAAGCAGACGCTGACCAGACAGGCAATGGCGCAGCGGATATCCAGATTGAAAGCATCACAGCGTTGAGGGAGGCGTTGCTGTGAGAATGGCGGACGTAGCCATTCTAGGGGCCGGCCCGGCGGGTCTTTTCGCCGCGGAGGCGCTGTTGGGAAGTGGGCTGGAGGTGATCCTCATCGACCGAGGAGAGGAGCCCTCCAAGCGAACGCACCTCAGTTTTGGGGTGGGCGGCGCCGGCGCCTACTCAGACGGGAAACTCAACCTGACGCCGAAGATCGGCGGCGATCCGGCGAGCCTTGGTCGAGACGGCGTGGAGATACAACAATACATCGACCGCGTCGATGCTACCTTCACCCGCTTCGGAGCCCCGGAGAAATACTCCGGAGAGGACGAGGCTGCACTGGCGGAGCTCAAGAAGACGGCGAGCAGCTACGGAATAGAGTTTATCAGTGGTAGACAACGACATCTGGGCACTGCATCCGTGCGGCAGATTATCGATCGCTTCTACCATCATTTGGTCGAGCAGGGAACAGTTTTGTCGTTGGAGAACCGGGTACAGCAGATCGAACGTGCGGACGATTGTTTTCGCCTGCACGGAGCAGAGACGGTCGAGACCCGCTATCTGATTGCTGCGCCGGGCCGAGCCGGGGCGTACTGGCTGCGAGAAGAGGCAGCCAGACTGGGAATCGATACGGAGTACGGACCGATCGACGTGGGCGTGCGGGTGGAGTTTCCGGCCGAGATCTACGCACCGATCGAGCGTGTGATGTACGATGCCAAGTTGCGTGTTCGCACCCCTACCCACGACGACATGGTGCGCACCTTTTGCACCAATCCGCGTGGGTTTGTGGTGAAGGAGACCTACGAGGAGTTCTGCCTGGTAAATGGTCATGCCGAGAATGAGGAAAAAACCGGCAATACGAACCTCGCCTTGCTCTCGCACATCGAGCTGACCGATCCCGTAGAGGACACGACCGAGTACGGAAGGGCGATTGCCAAATTAGCGACGACGATCGGCGGCGGAAGGCCGATCGTCCAACGCCTGAAGGATCTCAAGCAGGGGCGGCGGTCTACCACCGATCGGCTGCAGCGGGCGACGATTTTCCCCACCCTCAAGGAGGCGACCCCCGGAGACATCGCGATGGCCCTTCCCAACCGCGTTGTGGTGAATCTTCTCGAAGGCTTGGATCAGTTGTCGAACGTCATGCCGGGGCTGACTGCCGACAACACGTTCCTGTACGCCCCGGAGATCAAGTTCTACGATACTCGCTACCCAGTGAATGGCTCGATGGAGACGGCGATCCCCGCCTTGTTCGTCGCCGGGGATGCATCAGGACATTGCCGCGGGATTGTCTACTCGGCGCTGACCGGCCTCATCGCGGCCGAAGCAATCCGTGAGCGCGAAGGGGTCTAGGTCGGCCCTTGAAATGAGGCGTCAGGTTCAACCGGTCCTCCGACGTTTCAGTGTCGGTCTCTTCGCGGGCTGTCTTGTCCTGTTTTTCCATCTGTCCATTGGCCACGCGGCACCAACCCTTCCGGTGCTGCCGGCGAGCTTCAACCAAGTGTTTAGGGACGCATCCGGCAACTGGAGTGACTGTCGAATGGGGACCGACGGCTGTCCTGATACGGTCGCCACGGCCGGCTGTCTCATCACCGCTTTTGCGATGGTCCTTGACTACTATGGGGTGCAGTTGGCCGTCCCTGCGGTGTCTTCCTTCACCGGAAAGCCGCGCATCGGAATGGATCCGGGGATTCTCAACGATTGGCTGAAGAGCCACAGTGGGTACGGTCCTTGCGTGGGCGATGCATTTGGCAGTTGCTGTCTGGAGTGGACCAATCTCCCGCAGCAAATATCCATAGCTACGCACGAGAACAACTCTGAGCTCGGGTTGGATTCGGTTTCACAGCGGATCATCGACCAGGCCCTCCGGGCCGGCCATCCGGTGATTGCCGGCGTCCACTGGGCAAGCCATTGTCGCGGCAATAGCTCCCAGACCGAAGATTGCCACTGGGTGGTGATCACCGGCAAGCGCGGCAGCACCTACGCGATCATCGACCCCTACAATCCGGTGACGACAAGCAGCAAAGGTGTGACGACCACCCTCGCGGAGGGAGCGCACGGTCGCTACATCGTCGATCGATTTGTTGTTGTCAGCCCGGCTCCTGCGGAATCCCAGCCCCTTACACTTCGGTTGTCGTTTGAGCCCAACAGCGGATCCTTTCGCGAACGGGATCGACAGCGACGACTGCTTCACATCACCGGCAACGACTCGTCGATCTACCTCTATGTTCGCGTGACCGGTCCTGTAGGACGGATCCAGTACGTGTCCCATGTTTCGTCCAGCGCAGCCCCAAGCAGCGCCGTAGTCACCTCTGCGGAGAAGCGTAGCCTCTACCCGAACCCCCGCCGATTCAGCGACGGGCCGCACGAGTGGCAGCGCACGGTGCTTGCTGAGGTGATACCGGGAACCTACACTTGGGAAGCCTGGGCCGAGGATCCCGATTGTCCCGGAGAACCTCTGGCCTACACCGTCGCTTCATACGCGGTCGTCCCCGGAAGCTCTGTGGGGAGTGGTTTTTCACCGCACGAGATTCTTGCCATCGGTCTTGCCGTAGGACTCCTGCTTGGCGTAACGACCGTGATCTATTTTGTTGTGATGTCCAGAGGCAGTGGATAGCCGGCAAGCGCACCCATTCCGCTACTAGGTAATGGTGGAGACGACGATCGCAGCTACACCGACGGCCGCACAATAGATTCCAAAAGCCTTGAGCCTTCCACGGGCGATGACGGCCAAGAGACCCTTGATCGCCAAGACGCCGACAAGCGCTGCCGCTACGGCGCCGAGGAGCAGTCCTCCCCACGCCGCTTCAGTGACGGCCGGCTCTCCGAGCGCCACGTACAGTTTGAAGCCGCCCGCGCCGAGGATTGCCGGTATGGCAAGCAGGAAGGAAAACCGCGCCGCCTGGCTTCCGCGTACCCCGAGGAGTAGCCCCGTTCCGATTGTGGCGCCACTGCGCGAGATCCCCGGCAACAGCGCCGCTGCCTGGGCAAAACCGATCAACAGCGCATCGAAAAGACGGACGCTGCTCCGCCGTGTGCTCCTGGAGGCGCGGTCGGCGAGAAAAAGGATGCCGGCGGTGACAAGGAGGCAGATGCCAACAAGCAACACCGAGGAGAAGGCCTGTTCGATCCGAGCCCGCAGCAAGAAGCCGACAAGAGCAATGGGAACAGTGGCAATCGCAAGCCGACCGACTTCCATTTGTTCCTCTCCACGGGTGAACAGGGCGCTAAGCAGCCGAACAACATCGCGGCGGAACAGAAACAGAACCGCAATCAGTGTTCCCAAGTGGAGAGTCGCTTCCACCAGCGTCCCCGGCGGATCAAGATGCAACACCCGCTGTGCGAGGACGAGATGACCGGAGCTTGAGACGGGAAGAAACTCGGTCAACCCTTGTACAACGCCCAAGATGAGATAGCGAATCACGGTCGCCTCTTTGGGGAGAACGTCAGGCTCAACGCATCAAGGTCGCACGATTCCGCACATGCACCGCACTTGATGCAGTTGTGATCATCGTATTCTTGGTGCGGCTCAAGACCCATCGGGCAGGATGCAGCACAGATTGAACAGCCTGTGCAGCGGTCCTTGTCGAGCGCTAGATGGAGAAGGCTCACTCGGTTGAACAATCCAAGGAGTGCTCCCATTGGGCAGAGATATCGGCACCAGAACCGTGCGATCAAGATCATCCCGATCAGGGTGGCCCCGAGGGTACCCATGTGGATGAGAAACGGACGATTCACCGTAGCGACCTTAAGGAAGAGGTATGGGATGGATGCCTCAATCGACGCAGCCGGGCAGACCTTGCAGAACATCGTATCGGCGAAGACCCATGCGAAGACGATGGTCAGAAGTAGTACGACGAACTTGGAATACGACGCCAGCCTATGGATACGGACCTTGCGGAAGGCCAGAAGATCGTTCAACGTACCGAAGGGACAGAACCACCCGCAGAACCCGCGGCCGGCAACAAGGCCGTACGCGACAATGATCCCCAACCAGAAGTAAGGGACGACGCCGAAGACGACCAAGTTCTGCATCAACCCGATCGGGCAGATCGTCACCGCCAGTGGGCAGGCGTAGCAGTGCAGGCCCGGAAAGATGAGATGCGTCATCCCGATGCCGGTAATTCCAAAAACGCCGAGGAGAACCCCGAAGCCTTGGCTGATTCGACGCATCTGCCAAATCCTCATTGCCTCAGCCCCAGTAGATCCAACAGACGGACCTCCAACCGCTCCACCCCGAAGATCACCTCGCCTGTGTCAACGCGCAGAATCGCGGGCACAATCGTGCGGCCGGATCGAATCACTCCGTGGGACAGCGCAATATCGCGCTGTGCATCGACGTTGATCAGCTGCCAGGCCAGGCGGTCGCTGGCAGCCGCAAGCTGTTCGACCATCGCCTCGGCGAACGGGCAGGAATGACACCACGGTGCATAAAAGACGACCAGTTCTACGTCGCTTTGGAGTGTGGCAAGCGCTGTGAGCGCCTCGGTGGATGGCAGCGGGCTCTCATGTCGCGCCTCTTCGATTCCCACGCAGGAAGTGCACAATACCGCGCCGATGCTTTGCGCCTGCTGGTGCTGAAGAGCAACTACTCCGTAGGCGATTCCACCGCCGATGATAAGGAGAAGCACAACGTACAGGGGACCGGTTAAGCCGACCAATCGCCAAAGCAGGATGCCTCCGACAAGGAGTCCCACGCCGAGCGTCGGGATGAGCCATCTCCAAACCGCGGGTTGAGCCTTCAAAGACGAAGACGGGGGAAGACCTTCTTCTACTACGTGAACGCTGAGTGCGAGCTCTTCGACGATCTGAAAGCACACAACGTCGACGCAGTAGGTGTAGATGACCTCCACTGCAACCTCGACCACTTCGTCGTGAAGCTGGTCCGGTGCGAACAGAATCAGGTCGAGCTTTGCCTCGCTAAATGGGGGTACCAGCTTGAGCGAAACCGGAGTCGATTGGAGCGAAAAACCGGTCTCTTCGGCAACTCCGTACACGGCCACATCGTCGGCCTCGTAGACCGATGCATTGTGGACGCGAAGCGCCACGGCTGCACTCCCCCCCGCTTCGACGATCGGCTCGGCGGGGTCAAAAGTGAAGCGGAGAATCGATTCCTGGGCGTAAACGGTCGATGCCAGGGCGATAAGAAGCAGAAGAAGACCAGCGAGAGCGTGCGCGCCTTTTCTTGTTTCGATCATGAGCGTTCTTCAATCCTTGTGAATCGACAGCGACTCGATCAACTCGATCAATTCCGTGCCGTGGAGCCCTTTTGCTTGGATTGTCCCGTCCGGATCGATCACGTAAGTCATGGGGATCCCGGCGATCCGATAGAGCGAGGCGATCGCTCGGTCTTCTCCGTCGTAGACTTGCGGATAGTCAATTCCGTAGCTGCTCCGTGCTTGCTCAAAAACCGTCTGGCTGCGATCGAGATTGATCCCCAGCACAGTGACGTCGGAGTCGAGGAATCGTTCCGCGATTGTCTTCATTGTGGGCAGCTCTATCATGCAGGGAGCGCACCAGCTCGCCCAGAAATCGAGAACTACGGTCTGTCCTTTGAGAGAGTGCAGGGCCACTTCGCGTCCACCCGTGTCCGTTGCAGTGAACACCGGCGCAGGATGTCCGACTTCGAGGGCCGGCTTCTCCTCCACCCACTCGTCGCTTTGTTCTATCTCGATCCAAGATCCGTCTGCAGCGACGGTGACGACCCGATAGACCGTTCCATCAACGTTGAATGGTTCATCAAGCTTGTACTGTTCGTGTGAGTCAACCGTAGCCAGAAGGGCGTCGTCCTGATCCACATCGATCAGCAGGATCCCCGATTCCAAATCGTCGTAGCGGCCGTCCGTGTCCTCGTCGAACACAGCCAGACGGTACGTGGCCTCACCAAGGGTGATCGACCCGCCGTAGTACGCCCCACGGCAGTAGATCAACACTGTGGGATAATAGGGTTCCCAAATGAGGAGAAGTCGATACGGGGTCGGTTCACCCTGTTCGTAGGGGATGTGGAACAACAGCTTTGCCAGGAACCGACCATCAGGCAACACCCCCTCCCAGGCTGCCTCCTGCAACACGCCGCTCTGGTCCGTATCCGCGTACAAGAACGCTCCGCTCGGCCCAATGTCGATGACGACCGCAAACGACACTCCGGCCAGGGGTAGCGAACCGTAGAGAGGGGCGCCGTCGTATTCGGGTTCAATCAGATTGCTTGTAGCGTCGCCGCGAAGCGGAATCCCCTGTGGGAAACAGGATTCGGCTAGGTCGGTGATCGGATCGATGTATTCAAGTTCGGTAATCTCCGCGTGCAAGGAAGCCGTAGAAAGTGCGGCCAGGAGAATCGCCACCGCGAAACGTGCCGACCTCATGCCCTACCCTCTTCGATCAGTCTTCGCAGTCGGGAAAGGACGAGTTCGCGGCCGACAAGCGCAAGCAATTCGAACAAGCCCGGCCCGACCTTGCGCCCGGTGGTGATCAACCGTACGACATGAGCGATGTCCTTCAGCTTGGCCCCGCAATCACTCAGCCCCGCGTATATGGCCTTCTCTACCGCTTCTGCTGTGAAATCGGGTACTTCCGCCAGAGTGTCTATCACGGCGTCAAGCAGCGGCTTCTGCTGATCGGTGAGTGTGATCGGCTCCTCTAGTGGCAGAGGTGCTGGGAACAGAAGCGCCATCATCTCGGCCAGATCGGGAAGGGTCTTGGCCCGATGGCGAAGCAGGCTCACCCCGACAACGAGCCGCTTGCGACCGGCCTTCACCCACATTCGTTCATCAATCAGATTGCCCTCCAGGACGAACGGCTTGACCAAGGGTAGGATATCGTCGGGATCGGCCGCCTTGAGGTGCTGTTGGTTCAGCCATCGCAGCTTCTTCTCGTCGAAGATGGCTGCCGAACTGCCGATACTCTTGAGCGAGAACAGAGAAATCAGCTCATCACGAGTGAAGAACTCCTGATCTCCGTGTGACCAGCCCAGTCGGGCGAGGAAGTTGACCATCGTCTCCGGAAGGAATCCCCGACGACGGTACTCCAGGACCGAGGTCACTCCGTGCCGTTTGGAGAGGCGAGTGTGATCCGGCCCAAGGATCATCGGCAGATGGACGAAGTGGGGGAGCGGCCGGCGCAGTGCCTCGTAGAGCAGGATCTGCCTGGGAGTGTTGTTCAGATGGTCGTCTCCGCGAATGACGTGGGTGATCTCCATGTCAGCGTCGTCGACAACGACGGCGAAGTTGTACACGAAGCCGCCGTCGGAGCGGCGGATGACGAAATCCTTCAGCTGCTCATTCTGAAAAGTGACGTCTCCGGCCAGCACGTCGTGGACCACCGTCTGTCCTTGTTGCGGAACACGAAACCACCACGCTCCCTCGTGCTCGTAGGCGGAACCTTGCTCAAGCAGCAGTTGTGCCGCCTGCTGATGAGCGTCGCTTCGCTCTGTCTGACGACTGTACTTATCCCAATCAAGCTTGAGCCAACGCATCGCTTCGAGGATTTGCTCGATCGATTCCTCGGTCGACCGACTTCGATCGGTGTCCTCGATCCGCAAGATAAACGTGCCGTGATGATGGCGCGCAAACAGCCAATTAAACAGGGCGGTTCTTGCTCCTCCTACGTGTAGATAGCCGGTCGGGCTTGGGGCAAATCTCACTCGTACCATCGTCATCTTCCTTGGTGATATCGATTACACTCACATTCTACACGATCCGCAGTGCCGGTTTCGATTCTTTCGGACCTCTTAGGAACTTCGGCCTCTGTTAGGCTAGTAAAGAATCCCGCAGCAAGCTGCGGGGCATTAAGAGGAGATAACGTCGCACACCTGTCTGCCCTACCAATGTGACAGGCAGGCAAGGTGCGACGCTACAAGGGAACAGTTGTAGCGTCGGGGCTTGTCCCCGACGTTAAGGAGGCGCTTCCCCATCCAGGTTCCGTAGCAATTGTTGCCTTTACCCAACGTCGGAACCGAGCATCCCCGGCAGAGCTCCTCTACCCCATACCAGCAAATGGCAGATTTCGCCCGCGACGAATCTCCCCTGCCTGCTGCAGGCAGGGCTTTTCTCCCCCAGCAAGCTTTAGGGTATCCGGCGAAGGCTTTTTATGAAAAAACAGTGAGGATGGAGAAGATCTTCTGGGAACTTAAGGTCCCTCCCCTCAGGG
>CAZMOL010000042.1:11856-14957 GCA_964568045.1 uncultured Thermotogae bacterium | reverse complement strand
CCTTGCACTTGTCGGGATCGATGGAGTATTCAATAAGGGCCTTGCACACGCCGGCCGGGCAACGCCGCTCATTGATGTGGGCCACGTATTCATCCTTGAAGTAGCGTAGCGTCGTTAGGACGGGATTGGGAGCCGTACGGCCTAAGGCACACAACGAGCCGTCTTTCACAGCCGGCGCCAATTCTTCGAGAAGCTCGATGTCTCCCTCTTTTCCGTTTCCAGCGCAGATGTCGGTGAGAATCTGGTACATCGCCTGGAGCCCCTCGCGGCATGCGTTGCACCGGCCACAGGACTCGGAGGTGGTGAACTCGAGGAAGTACTTGGCCATATCGACCATGCACGTCTCTTCATCGACGACGATCATTCCACCTGAACCCATGATCGCTCCTGCCTCCTGCAGGCGATCGTAGTCCACCGAGAGATCCAGCAAGTCACCGGGTATGAACCCTCCGGAAGGGCCGCCCGTCTGGACAGCCTTGAGCGTCTTTCCGTAGGGGATTCCGCCGCCGATGTCGTACACGATCTCTCGCAGCGTGATTCCCATCGGAACCTCCACCAAGCCCGCGTTGTTGACGTTTCCGGCCAGAGAAAAGACCTTTGTCCCTTTGCAGGTGTCCGTTCCGATATCGGAGAACCATTTTGCGCCCCAGTTGATGATCACCGGCACGTTGGCCCAGGTTTCCACGTTGTTGATGTTGGTTGGCTTTCCCCACAGTCCCGACTCAGCGGGATAAGGGGGTCGCATCCTCGGTTCGGGAGGTCTGCCCTCAATTGAGGCAATCAGGGAGGTCTCTTCACCGCAGACAAACGCTCCCGCGCCCTGGAAGAGTTCGAGGTCGAAGTCGAATCCCGTCCCAAAGATGTCTTTTCCAACGAGTCCGTATTCACGCGCTTGTTCAACGGCCGTCTTCATACGCTTGATGGCCAACGGATACTCGACCCTGGCGTAAATGTATCCGTGGGAGCCTCCCATGGCGTAGGCCCCGATGCACATCCCTTCGATGACGGAGTGCGGATCGGCTTCCAGGACGCTGCGGTCCATGAACGCGCCGGGATCTCCTTCGTCGGCGTTACAGATGATGTACTTCGGCGTCTCGGAAGACGCGCGACACAGTTCCCATTTCCGGCCAGTGGGGAATCCGCCGCCGCCACGGCCGCGAAGACCGGACGCCTTGATCTCTGCGATGACCTCTTCTGGAGTCATCGACGTTAGCGCCTTGGCCAACGCCTTGTATCCGTCGCGGGCGATGTATTCATCGATTGCGTCGGGATCGATCAGGCCGCGGTTCCTCAGGGCGATAAGTCGCTGATTCTTGAAGAACGGAATGTCGCGGATGTTGGGGATGGGGGTCTCTTCTCCGGGCCGCACATACATCAACGACTTCACCGGGCGCCCTTTCAAGAAATGCTCTTCCACCAGATGGGGCACCTCCTTCACGGTGACCCGCCGATAGAAGATTCCCTCGGGCTGGACAACAAGAATCGGCCCGTTCACGCAGAGCCCGCTGGCTCCTGTAGGAACGACTTTAACGTCGTCCTCGAGATGCTGCTTTTTGATCTCCGTCTCCAATGCCTCCTTAACCTGCAATGAACCATTAGAGACGCAGTTGGTGCACGTGCAGATCATCGCATGAGTGCGGTGGGCCATCCCGTTTGCCTCCTACAACATCCTTTCGCTTCCTTGGGCCAGAGCATACTCGGCGGCTAATTCTCCACCTATAATATGTTTCGAGAATATCTCCTTAACTTTATCGGGGGTTAAATCGACGTACTTCACGGGCGGCTGATCGGGAACTTCTATGGTGATCATCGGCTCGCGGCTGCACAAGCCGGCACAGCTAGTGGCCGTCACCAGGATGTCTTTGACATCGTTTGCCTCAATCTCGTCCAGAAGCGTTTTCATGATGGCCCGTGCCCCGGCTGCAATGCCGCAGGTCCCCATGTGGACCATGACCCGCATGCGGCCTTCCCCTTCCCGTAAGAGCGTGGTCCGCTTCACTCTCTCTGCAATCCCGCTCAAGTCTTCGGGCTTCAGTTTTGTCACGTTACCTCCGATTCAGTGGTGCCCGGCGCAATCCGACCTTCTTGTCTTAAGTATATGACGCGAGAATATCGGGTATCTTGTCTTGAGTGAGATATCCAAAGATATCGTCGTTGACGGTCATGACCGGCGATTGTCCGCAGCAACCGACACACGAGACAGTTTCCAGACTGAATTTCAAATCTTCTGTTGTTCCTCCAACGTCGATATTCAATTCTCTCTGAACGGCCTCGAGGATTCTCCCGCCCCCCTTGACGTAACAGGCAGTCCCTAAGCAAACCCGGACCATCAGCTCTCCCCGGGGTTCGAAACTGAACATGTTGTAAAAGGTGGCAATGCGCAGAACCCTGGAAAGAGGGATCCCCAAAGCCTCCGACACCTTGCTGACTGCGGCCGGTGGAAGCCAGTTATACCGTGCGTTAATGGCCTGGAGTACGGGAAGTAAGGACGCTTTCTCTTTCCCATGCTCTTGCAGAATGCGGTTCACCTCAGCCTGTTCGTCAGGGGCAAGCTCCACCAACTCCGGCGTTAACGGTTCAAGATAGGCGTAATTGCGCACCAGGCAGCTCTCCATGCACTCTCCACAACCGGTGCACTTGTCAGGATCCACGGAGCGGGCCTTTTTTCTTACGCGGACCTTAAAGGATCCAGGCTTCCCCTCAATGCTCTCTACTTCGGAGTAGGTCAGTTTCTCCACGTTGATGTGATTGCCGCACTCCACCATCCGGGGAGCAAGGGTGCACATCGCGCAGTCGTTGGTGGGAAAAGTCTTGTCGAGCTGGGACATTACCCCGCCGATCGCGGGGCCCTTCTCAACGAGGTAGACTTTGAACCCCGCATTGGCGAGGTCCAGGGAGGCCTGCATACCGCCAATGCCTCCGCCAACCACAAGCACTGCCCCGGTTTTCTTGTTCGCTGCTGCAGCCATTATCCTCTTTCCGAAGCAAGAAGAAGCTCCATTCTGTCGCATCACAGGCAGGAGCGGCGCTCAGATCGAATTGATATTATCAACACTCTAGGTTTCCGTCAAGCGACCATCCAAAACGCGGCAGAATACAGC
>CAZMOL010000042.1:0-11756 GCA_964568045.1 uncultured Thermotogae bacterium | reverse complement strand
CCACTCGCCACCGGTGGGAGTAGACGTTTAGTCGATGTCCGCGAGCGAAGCCACACACGCAAACGCCCAGTTGGTCAGCAGCCTTTACCGCATTGAGTGTAGGTGCAGAGACCGCTGCGACAACCGGAATTCCACAGCGTGCAATCTTTTGAAGCATCCGTTTTGGGACCCGTGAGGAGAGGAACACGAAAGTTTCATCAGGAGTGACGGCGCGCAACAGAGCATCACCCAAGACCTTTTCCAATGCACACGTACGACTGATGTCCTCGAAGAAGCTGATGAGTCCTGATCGATCTCCCAGTGCTGCAGCATGGGTCCCGCCGGTTTCCCGAAAGACGGTACCACGGCTCAGGCATTCTTCTGCGGCAGCAAGAAGCGCGTCTGCAGGAACTGTGAATGAACTCTCAATCGGACGCGGCAAGATGGCTCGCTGCGGAGGAGGAAACTTATTGTTTAGCTTAATCTCAGCGACTTTGCCTTGCACGGTGAATGAGGACACGTCGCGATACGATTGGATAAGGCCTTCGGACACAAGATACCCGTAGACCAGTTCCTTTAAGAAGGAAGGCGAACAAGTGGCGTGAACCAGCGCCTGTCCGGCAAGGACAATGGAAATCTCGTGCTCAGTAACAAGGCTTTCCCTGATTTCTTCTGTTTTGCTGGCGACGATGCGGGTTACCAGACGCCTTCCAGTCTCCTTCATTCATTTCCCTCTCGCTATATGAAAGAAGATCTGCCCGGAAAACCCACCAACGACTTCTACCTACACGGATTTCCTATCTTTTGAATCTGACAGGCCGCTACCTTGAGTTCAGGGATCTTTGCTTTGGGATCCAACGCGTCATTCGTCAGCCTGTTTGCCGGTCCTTCCGCGAAATGGAAGGGGATGAACACCGATCCCTCTGCCACCCGCTGCGTGGCCATGACTTTCGTCTCGATCTCGCCGCGGCGCGTGCTCACCCGCACGGTCTCCCCGTCACTCAGGTCGAGGCGGGCGACGTCATTGGGGTGGATCTCGACGTAGCCCTCGTTGACGTACGCGTTCAGCTGTTCGGACCGCCGGCTCATCGATCCAGTGTGATAGTGGTAGAGGATCCTTCCGGTGGAGAGGACGAACGGATACTGCTCATCGGGAAGTTCTGCCGGGGGGATGTAGTCGACAGGGTGAAATCTTCCCAACCCGCGACTGAATTTCCCCTGATGGAGGAACTTGGTGCCGGGATGATCGTCATCCGGGCAGGGCCATTGCAGTCCTTTAGGTTTAAGTCGATGGTGGTGGATTCCTCCGTAGATCGGCGTCACTGACGCAATCTCGTCCATGATTTCGGCCGGGCTGGGATACGACATCGGGTATCCCATCCGGGTTGCCAAATCGCAGACGATCTGCCAGTCCGGCCGCGCCTGGCCCGGAGGCTCGATCGCCTTGTTCACAAGGAGGACTCGTCTCTCGGTGTTCGTGAACGTCCCTTGCGTCTCGGCAAAAGACGCCGCGGGCAGAACCACGTCAGCCAATTGTGCAGTTTCGGTTAGGAAGATATCTTGCACCACGAGGAAGTCGAGGCTCTTCAACGCCTGTTCTACGTGGTTTAGGTTTGGATCGGAGATCATTGGGTTTTCGCCCATGATCACCATTGCCTTCAGCCTTCCCTCAGCGGCGGCGTGCATCATCTCCACGACGGTCAATCCCGACTCTGCGGGTAAGGCCACCCCCCACGCCTTCTTGAACTTCTCTCTTGTGGCAGGCTCGGCCACTTTTTGATACCCCGAGTACACATTGGGTAAGGCGCCCAGATCACACGCGCCCTGGACGTTGTTCTGGCCGCGCAGTGGGTTCACTCCGGAGGAGGGCTTGCCGATGTTGCCGGTCGACATGGCGAGGTTCGCTAGTGAGAGCACGTTGTCCGTGCCGGTCGTGTGCTGGGTGATTCCCATTGCATAGACGATTGAAGCGACTTCGGCCTGGCCGTAGATACGTGCCGCTTCGATGAGATCCTCGGCGGGAATCCCGGAGATCTCGGCCGCCCTTGCTGGAGGATACTGTTTGGCAACTTGTTTGAATTCGTCGAATCCTTCGGTGCGCTCAGCGATGAACGCTCGATCCTCGAGTCCCTCGCCCAGGATCACGTTCATCATTCCGTTGATCCATGAAACATCGGTGCCGTTTTTCTGTCGCAACCACGAGGTGGCGTGCTTGACGAGGTCAATTCGGCGTGGGTCCACGACGATCAGCTTTGCATCGTGATAGCGTACGGCCCGCTTGATGAGGCCGGCGATGACCGGATGCGTCTCTGTAGTGTTGGACCCGGTGACAAGGATACAATCAGCATATTCTAATTCTTCGATGGAATTCGTCATCGCGCCGGAGCCGAACGCCGCTGCCAACCCGGCCACGGTCGAGGCGTGGCATAGGCGGGCACAGTGGTCGACATTGTTTGTCCCAATACACGTGCGCATGAACTTCTGAAACAGGTAATTCTCCTCGTTGGTGCACGTTGCCGAGGCCAGGCCGGCGATGGCGTTTGGGCCGTTTTCATCCTTGGTCTTCGCCAACTGTTTTGCGACGACAGTCAGGGCCTCCTTCCAGCTCACCGGCACGAGCGTCCCGTTCCGGCGCACAAGGGGCTGAGTCAGACGGTCTTGCTTATTGATGTAGGTGTGTCCGAAGCGACCCTTGACGCACGTGGAGCCGTAGTTTGGCACAGCATCCGCACCCCGTACTTTGGTGATCTCGTTGTCGGACACCCACATCTCTAGCTGGCATCCTACACCGCAGTACGAGCAGGTCGTCTGGACCGTGTCAACCTTCCAGATGCGTGGGGGCGAAGCTGGGAGTTTCTCGAGAATGGCGCCGGTCGGGCAAAGCTGCACACACTCGCCGCAGCCGTCACACTCCGAGGAGCCCCACTCGCCCAAGCCAGCCACGATTAGTGTCTCCAAACCGCGATTGGCGTAGCTCAGTACGCCTTTTCCCTGAATCTCATCGCATCCTTTAACACATCGCTCGCACACGATGCACTTGGACGGATCGTAGGTCAGCACTGGAGAGGTCTCATCCTTTGGGGGAAGTGCACACGCTCGCGTCTGGAAGATGCGTGTATGGTTGTCCAACCTGTAGCGGTACGCGAGATCCTGGAGTTCGCAATCACCGGCAGATTCACACACAAGACAGTCGCAATTGTGCTCCGAAAGAAGAAGGTCGATCAGCATTCGTCGCGTCGATTCCAGCTCCTCATCGAAGGCGGTGACAATCATCCCCTCGGCTACTGGCGCGGCGCACGAGGCCACTAAATCTGATCTTCCTTCGATCTTTACCAGACACAGGCGGCATCCACCGGTGAGACTAAGGCGTTCGTGGTAACACAGATGGGGAATTGGAATACCGGCAGCCAAAGCCGCCTGCAGGATCGTCGTTCCCGTTTTGACCTCGACCTGGCACCCATCTATGGTTAGCCTCACCGTCTCCATGAGTCTCTCCTCTGTTGTTGCTGGCTCGACACTCAACCCGGTCAATCTCTCCTGTCGCAGTGGAGGCAGCGCTTCGCCTCCTCAATCGCCTGATCCAGGTTGAAGGAGCGCTCTACCTCGTCAAATTTCCAGAAAGGGTCTTCCGGCGACAAATGGGGCGGTACCTCACGTTTTCGCACCCCGGCGTAGGCTTCCTCGTCGTAGCTTGTGCGGACAACCTCTCGGTGCTCGGGCCAGATGATCCCCGGACCGCCCAGGAAACGATCGATGTTGGCGGCCGCCCCCTGGCCCGCTGCAATCGCTTCCACGACCGTTGCGGGGCCGCTCACGACGTCACCGCCCGCAAAAACGCCTTCCCAACTGGTCATCAGCGTCTCTGGATCAACCACAATACGCCCACCTTGACCTACCTCGATCCTTTGATCGTCAAGGAAAGACAGATCAGGCCATTGTCCTATGGCGACAATCACTACGTCTATCTCAAACACCGCTTCTTCCTGGGTTGGAATGGGGCGTCGTCGGCCGCTTGCATCAAACTCTCCCAACGCCATTCGTGCGCATCGGAGCCACTCCACTTGGCCGTTCCCGCCAACCTCTGCTGGAGCCAGCAAACAGTGGATTTGCACCCCTTCACGCTCCGCCTCCTTCACGTCCAATTCCTCGGCAGGCATGTCTTCCCGACGTCGCCGATAGATGATGTGTGTGGCTGCGGCTCCCAGCCGCACTGCGGACCGGGCCGCGTCCACCGCCACGTTTCCCCCACCGACGACCCCTACCTTTTTTCCTCTAAGATTGCCTGCCTGTCCCCAGTTCACGTCCCAGATGAAAGGAAGACCCTGGATTACTCCTTGGAGATCCTCCCCGCGGATCCCCAACCGATGGGTTGCGTGCGTCCCCACGGCCAAGAAGATGGCCCTACATCCGCGTTTGAACAGATCGTCTATTGAGAAATCCTCGCCAAGCCGTATGTGTGTTCGAATCTTGACTCCTCGATCTCGAATCAGAGCGATCTCTCGCCGCACGGCGTCATTTGGCAGCCGATAGTCTGGGATAGAGAGCAGCGCGCCCCCCGCTTCGGGAAGCGCTTCGAAGACGGTGACGTCGTATCCCAACGGCGCCAAGAAATACGCTGCGGTCAGTCCGGCTGGGCCTGACCCCACAATTGCTACTCGGTCCTTTGTTGGCTTTGGTGGGGCCAGAGTAGGTGCTGGCGGATGGGCGAGTTCGACATCGGCCATGAAACGTTTCAACTGCCGGATGGCGATGGCCGCGTCCGTGTCCACTCGCCGGCACACCTCTTCGCACGGATGGGTGCACACGCGGCCGCAGACGCCCGGGAACGGGTTTCTCTGACGATGTAGTGCCAGCGCTTCGGCGAACCGTCCTTCCCCGATGAGGGCTACGTAGCCCGGTACGTCCACGTGTGCCGGACACGCATGCTCGCACGGAGCCAACACCAGGTCTGGGCACACGCCTGCTGGGCATTCTTTATTTCTTATATGAGCTTCGTATTCCTCTCGGAAGAAACGAATTGTCGAAAGCAACGCATTGGGGGCGGTCTGCCCCAGGCCACAAAGCGAGGTCGTTTTCACCAGCCGACCAAGTTGCACCAAGCGCTCGAGGTCTTCTTCATCACCTCGCCCCTCCGTGATCTTTGTTAAAAGATCAAGCATGTGCGGCGTCCCCACTCGACAGGGCACGCATTTCCCGCAGGATTCATCCACCAGGAATTCCATGAAGAATCGGGTCAGGTTGACCATGCAGGTGTGCTCGTCCATTACAACCAACCCACCCGATCCCATGATCGCGTCCAGCTCCTTTAGTGATTCGTAATCCACGGGCACATTCAAATGGCTTCGGGGAATGCATCCCCCCGACGGTCCTCCCACTTGCGCGGCCTTGAACGCTCGTCCTTCCCGAATTCCTCCTCCGATGTCGTAGATGATCTCTCCCAGCGGCGTCCCCATTGGGACCTCGACCAATCCCGTAAGACGGATGTCCCCGGCCAACGCGAATACCTTTGTTCCCTTGCTTTGCTGCGTTCCCAACTTGGCAAATGCGTCTGCGCCGTCGAGGATGATCGGGCTGATGTTGGCATAGGTCTCTACATTGTTAACCAACGTGGGCTTTCCCCACAGCCCATGTTGGGCAGGAAACGGCGGCCTGGGTCTGGGCATTCCTCGCTGTCCTTCAATGGAAGCAATCAGCGCGGTCTCCTCTCCGCACACGAATGCTCCGGCTCCGATTCGGATCTCCAAATCGAAATTAAATGGCGTACCGAGGATTCCTTTTCCCAACAATCCCAACTGGCGTGCCTGCTCAATGGCCTGTTCCAACCGCTCTATCGCTAGTGGGTACTCCGCCCGCACGTACACGTATCCCTGACGTGCTCCCACTGCGTAGCCTGCGATCGCCATGCCTTCAATGATGCTGTGTGGATCGCCTTCCAAGAGACTTCGATCCATAAACGCGCCCGGGTCCCCCTCGTCCGCGTTGCACACCACATACTTGATCTTACTCTGTGCTTTTTGGGTGTATTCCCATTTGGTGCCGGTGGGGAAACCACCCCCGCCGCGTCCCCGAAGCCCGGAATGCTTCACCTCTGCGATGACGTCCTCAGCGGACATCGAAGTGAGTGCTTTGGCCAATGCTGCGTACCCATCCCGCGCAATGTACTCCTCGATGGACATTGGGTTGATCAAACCCATATTCCGCGACACCACCCGCACTTGCCGGTTTAGGAAAGGAATCTCCTCGCAGGTTCTAGCCACCTCTCCGGTCGGGCCAATCTGCACCAACAGATCCTCCACCACCCCACCGTTAATCAGGTCCTCCTCCACAATGCGAGCGGCATCCTCGGGGGCGACCTGACAGTAGCAAGTCCCCTCGGGGCGAATGACAACCAGGGGGCCAAGACCGCACAACCCCATACAGCCGACCTCGACCACCCGGTGCTTCGCGTTCAAGCCACGCTTGGCGATGTCTCCTGTAAGGGCTTCTCGGACGCGGGGAGCGCCGGATGATATGCAACCTCCACCCATGCACACCAGGATGTCGCGCCGCGATGAACCGTCTGCTACGCCCCATCGCAGTTTGATATCCTCTCGGACTGTCGCTTGCAGCGCTTCTAATTCATCACATCGCATCGAAGCTCCTGTGCGAACTATGAGTAAAGTTGTTCTCTTCTTTGAGAGCTGTCCATCAAGTTACTCGCTCGTCCATCGGCTCTTTGTCGTATCGTGACAGAATCTCCTTCAGTCGCACCGGTGTCAGTCGGCCGAACACGTCGTCATCGATCATCACCGCAGGTGAAAGCCCACACGCTCCTAAACAGCGGACGATGCTCAGACTGAACTTTCGATCGGGAGTCGTTTCCTTCGGGCCGATTCCCAGCGTCTCGCGGATCGTATCCAACACCTTCTTGCGTGCTCCCCGCACGTAGCACGCCGTTCCCAAACATGCCTTGATCGTGTGGTCCCCCTGCGGGTGCATTGTGAAAAAGTTATAGAACGTCACGACGCCGTACACCTGGGCTAACGTAATCTCCAAGGCTCGGGCGACCACCCGTTGTGCGTCTTTTGGGACATAGCCTAGGGCATGTTGCACCCGATGAAGGGCCTGGATGAGCTCGTGCGGCTGTCCGACGAATGGGTCTACAAGTTCGGCAACCTGGTTTTCTAGGTCTTGTTCCACCTGCACCTCCCGATGTTGAAGCGCGCTTCTTCCCTACAACAAGCGCGGCTTTCTAACAACAGGTCCTTTCTACGTCTTATGTCCTCGCACTGTTAAGCGCATCATTAAGACCCGAACTTGGGATTCCAATTGTTGTAGCCGAACAGAATCGGCAGGACCATTCCGCTGAACCGCCCCAGTCCGCCCCGGCCTGCTTCTCGCTCCCCAAAGCTGATCGTGGCGTCGCGACAGACGTTTTGTCCCACGAACAACACCGGAACAGGATCTGGGGTGTGATCGCCGTAGTCGATCGGGGTGGTGTGATCACCGGTGAAGGCGAGATGCGTCTTTTCCCAGTCAAGCTTACTTGCGAGAGTCCCGATCAATTCTGCGTCGATCCGCTCGATGAACGCGGTCTTCGCCGCTGCGTCTTGATCGTGGCCAGCGTTGTCCGTTCCCTTGACGTGGATGAACACGTAGTCAAGGGTTTTCAACGCTTCAATAGCCGTATGTGCCTTCGAGGCAAGATCGGTATCCAGGCCACCGGTCGCACCGGGTGCATCGATCCGTTTCATGCCGCAGGCGAGACCGACCCCGCGGTAGAGCGCGCCGCCTGCAATAACCGCTCCGCGCACGCCGTAGATTGTCTTTATCGAATCAAGATGGGGAAGTTCGGCCGCCCCCCTGATGAGCAGGTAATTCGCCGGCTTCTTGCCGGCACGTTCTCGTTGCAGGTTCACAGAGTGTCCGTTTAGAGCCTTGTAGCTACTCTTCGTCAGATCGTTCAACGCTGCGGCGGTGCGCCGGGCGGCCTCATCGTCGCAACCCATCTCCGGCCGGAACGCGTCCACGGCCACATCGAGAGCGTGGGGGTCATTCTCGGTCACGTGCCGGGAGAGCGCCCCTCCTCTGAGCAAAAGGGCCCCGCGGTGCTGTGTGCTCGGACGGAATTCAAACTGGATTCCCAATTCCTTGTTCAGGCAAATGTCGTTTACGGTCTCCGCCAACTGAGCCTGTCCTTCCGCGATCCTGCCGGCGCGTCGATCCTTGACGATGAATCCCTCACCGCTGGGTTCCACGGTGGCGAAATTGGCGCGAAAGCAGACATCTCCGGGCTGTACATCCATCCCGATACCGAGACACTCGTACACTCCACGGCCGGTGTACATCTTATAAGGATCGTAACCCAACAGGGACAGGTGCCCTGTGTCGCTCCCCGGTCGGATCCCCGGGCCGATGGGGTCCATCAAGCCGAGCGCCCCACGGCTCGCTAGCTCGTCGAGATGCGGAGTGAGGGCTGTCTCCAAACAGGTCTTTCCATTGTTGTCGGTCGGACGGCCACCGAGGCCGTCGGCAATAATCAGAATGGCTTTCACAATTCCACCTACTATCCAGGTAACTTAGCCGGACAAAGCGAGAAAGTCAAGACGGGAACCCTTTCCTGATTGCATTGCCGGCTAGGGTTGCTTCACCGCCCGCAAAAGCGGATGATCGAGAAAGCTTTCTACTTCAGGGTTGGTAGCATGATTGAGGAAAACAGACTGAAACAGGCACTTCATGCAGCGTTAGCCCAAGCAGAGACGTGCCTCCCCGCGGACGTTGTTGATGCCTTGAAGCGAGCACAGTCAGTTGAGAGTTTGGAACCCGCAAAGGCCCAACTTGAAGCAATTCTCTCCAACATCGAAATCGCCCGCGTGGAGTCGATTCCGCTGTGTCAGGACACCGGCATCCCGAGCTTCTTTGTGGAGGCGGGAGTGGACAGCCCGCACCTTGCGATGCTTCGGTCGGCCATCACGGACGCCGTCGCCGAGGCGACCGCGGCGATTCCTTTGCGTCCGAACACGGTTCAACCGTTCACCGGCGAGAACCCCGGAAATAACCTGGGCCGGTTCATGCCACCGATCGATTGGGAGCTGGTCGACGGCGACACGGTCACAATTGCTGTCCTTCCCAAGGGCGGTGGCAGCGAGAACATGAGCACCCTCAAGATGCTTTCTCCCGGTGTGGGAATCGGTGGGATCAAGAAGGCGGTGGTCGACCACGTCATCGCGTGTGGGGGTAAGCCGTGTCCTCCAACGATCGTCGGGGTAGGCATCGGCGGCGGGGCGGACGTAGCGATGAAGTTGGGCAAGCGGGCCGTGCTTCGCGATATCGGAAGTCGTCATCCGGAGGAGACCGTTGCCGAGCTCGAGGAGGAACTTCTGGAGCTTGTCAACATGAGCGGCGTCGGTCCGATGGGCCTCGGAGGAGTGACAACGGCACTCGCGGTGCACGTGGAGTATGCCTTTCGCCACCCCGCATCCCTACCACTGGGGATTGTGATTCAGTGTTGGGCCGCCCGAAGAGCCAAGGTGCACCTTGCCGCAGACGGCACGATCGGGGTGAGCTGACTTGGAACGACGGATAACTCTTCCCATTCCTTCAGAGGACGCGAGAGACGTGCGTGTTGGCGACATTCTCTACGTTACCGGTGAGCTGTTTACCGCCCGAGACGAGGCACATCGATTGATGCTCACGTGCCACGAGAAACGCGAGGCAATGCCGTTTGACCCCGCTTCGATGGCTCTGTTTCACTGCGGGCCGCTGGTGAGGAAGACGGACGGCGATTGGGAGGTTATCGCGGCCGGACCGACAACGAGCATTCGCATGGAGCCGCACGAGGATCGCTTTCTCGACGCCTTCGGTACCAAGATCGTCATCGGCAAGGGTGGGATGGGAGCAGGAACGCAAGCCGCCCTGGTGAGGCACGGGGCCGTGTATGCACACTACACCGGCGGAGCCGGAGCCCTTGCCGCAAAGGCGATCGAGCGGGTGACCGACGTCTTCTGGCTGGTGGAGCTGGGAATGGCTGAGGCGGTCTGGATCTTTCAGGTGCGGCGATTCGGGCCGCTCTACGTGACCATGGACAGTGCCGGAGGGAATCTGTACACCGACTTAGCCAAAAACGTTGCCAAAAACCAACAAGTGATCCACGCAAAGATAGCAGGTGAAGGAGGACGTTTAGATGGGTGAGGGAAAGAGGCTCTCAGCAGAGGAGAGGATAGCGCAAGCGAAGATTCCGGGTAAGAAGGCGCCTGCGTGGCATGCTTTCTATCGGGGGAAGGTCGAGACCGCGCTCAAGTGCGCTGTGACCAGCGTCGACGATTTCGGCGTCTGGTACACCCCGGGTGTTGCCGCTCCCTGCAGCGAGATCCACGCCGATCCAGGCAAAGTCTTCGAGTACACGAACAAGGCGAACACCATCGCCGTTGTCTCCGACGGCTCACGCGTCCTCGGCCTCGGTAACATCGGCCCCTGTGCGGGGCTCCCGGTCATGGAGGGGAAAGCTCTGCTGTTTAAGTACCTCGGCGGTGTGGGTGCATTCCCGATCATGCTTGACACCCAGGACACCGAGGAGATCATCCAGGCAATCAAGTGGATCGCCCCCGGCTTTGGCGGGATCAACCTCGAGGACTTCGCCAATCCGAAGTGCTTCACCATCCTTGACCGACTCCGAGATGAGCTGGACATTCCGGTGTGGCACGACGACCAACAGGGAACCGCCGCGATCACGCTGGCCGCGGTGATCAACGCGCTGAAGCTTGTTGGCAAGAAGATGAACGAAGTGACCTACGCCGTGATCGGCTCCGGTGCGGCGAACATCGCCTTCGTACGCGTCCTCCTGCACGCTGGTGTGCCGGCCGGGAACGTGATCCTTGTTGACAGCCGCGGCATCCTCCACAAGGGGCGTGAGGATCTGGAGGCGAACAAGGGCGACAATCCGTACAAGTGGAAGTACGCCCGCGAGACGAACGCGGAGGGACGCACCGGTGACATGTCAGTGGCGATCGAAGGGACCGACGTGCTCGTCGCTGCGTCGAAGCCGGGGCCGGACACGATTGACAAGGAGTGGCTTGCCGCGATGAACAAGGACGCGATCGCTTTTCTCATGGCCAATCCGATTCCCGAGATCTGGCCGTGGGAAGCCAAGGAGGTCGGCGTGCGCATTGTGGGAACCGGCCGTTCCGATTTTCCCAACCAGGTCAATAACTCGATCGGCTTTCCCGGGATCTTCCGCGGAACCCTGGACGTGTTTGCCAGGACGATCACCGACGAGATGGCGATTGCTGCAGCTTATGCCATCGCCAAGACCGCGGAGGATAAAGGATTGCACGAGGAGTACATCGTCCCCACGATGCTGGAGACTGATGTGTTCATCAATGAAGCCGTTGCTGTGGGAATGAAGGCGATCGAGCAGGGACTGGCACGACGAACTCTAACGGAACAGCAACTCCGCGACGAGGCCGAGACGAAGATCCGCCGTGCGCAACAAGAGACAACGATCCTGATGCGCGAGGGCCACATCGCACCACTGCCGGAGATGAAGATCGACTGACGCAGTGCGGTGAAAGCCACGGCCAGCAAGCTACCTATCCTACAGAATGCCTCCGCTTGGCCGAAAAGGCTCTGTGTAACTCTATTGTGTAAAGATTAGGCTGTGTTCTTGCGATTCCGTAGTGTCGTAATGCAAAAGAAAAACCTGGCGTACCAGGCAACGATAAATATACGATATCGGCGAGGGTGTGTCAAGGGCACGCGAAAAGCCGTATCTCGTTGCGGCTTCCAAGTCCTTCGTCTTA
>CAZMOL010000041.1:0-15052 GCA_964568045.1 uncultured Thermotogae bacterium | reverse complement strand
TAATTTTGCCCGTAGTTAGTCGCAGTTGCGGGCCATCGGGCGACGAATGGGTGAGATTGCGTCGCCCGATGTTCTTTTTTGTCAGATGCGGTGGTAGTTTAGAGAGCCGCTCCCCAACGGTTTTCGCGCACTGCCCCTCGCGGATTTAGGATCTAGTTGTGAACTCTGGTTATCGTGTTATTACCTCTATTCGGCGGAAGGATTTGAGGGCGTCCTCTATTTCCTTGTCACTAGCAACCAAAGGAACCTTCCGTTGCGAAAGGCGATGCGCGACTATGGGGGTTCAATCTACAACCTCTACGTCTTGTGCTCGGGGGCCTTTGTCCGCTTGAACGACTGTGAATTCCACTCGCAATCCTTCTTTTAACAGGCTGCGTCGCTCACCCCGAATGCCCGTGAAGTGCACGCAGAGGTCGCCTCCTTTGTCACGTACGATAAAGCCATACCCCTTAATGGCGCTAAACCACTTGACCGTACCGGTTTCTCGTTCTGGCTTAATCAGGTCACCCCGTTGCGTTCTAAGAAAGCGCTCAGCTTACAGATCTTTTCGCATAACCTGTACGCGAAACGCCTTCTTCGGAGTACCGATAAGTATGGTTCGAGCATTCGCTGACCTGAGCTTGCGGGCAGAGGTCAAGACGACGAGATCCGACAGATAGCAAACCTTGCCTAGTTGATGGAGCTTCATCCCTAGTTGGACGTCCTCCCAAACCGAGTAGATTTGGGTATCCTTGGGCGAGCGAAATCCTTGTGCTTCAAGGAAAGCTTCCTGCCGGACGGCAAAGTTGGCCCCGGAGAAATAGGGATGCCCAAACCTCCAAGCTATCCGCTGGCTGAACATGAGCGCCGTGGACAAATAAGGGATGAGCAGGGTGCCTAAGCTCCTGCGTCTCGACAATGGTTTGTAGCAATATGGACCAAACACGGCTACGACCTGCGGGTCCTCCAAGAAGGTCTGGGAGATCCGCTGTAGCCAGTTTGCCGGAACCTCCGTATCCGCGTCAGTAGATGCAATGATGTCCGACCTCGCTGCTTGAAAACCAGTCTCTCTTGCGTAGGGAATGCCGTGTCTAGGCTCGTAGATTGTGGAAGCGCCACAATCCCGTGCAATTGAGGCCGTAGCGTCTTTGGAGCCATTGTCCACCACAATGACCTCAAAGTCTCTAAAGGTCTGATGGGCTAGGCTTTGGAGACACCGGCCGATGTGTTGCCCTTCATCCAGCGCAGGAATTACCACGCTCGCTTTCAGTTTCCGGTTCAAACAGGCATTTCTCATGCTCCTCAGTATTCTATGAGGGAGCAGGTATCTTTGGCGAACTTCACGGTGTTTCTCTGGAGCCTCGGGGACTCGAACACCAAGCTGAAGCGAATGTGCAAACAAGTGCTAGAAGCGCCAACAGAAAAGCATTTCCGGTGCGTGTTGGGAGAGGAGGATTCGAACCTCCACTAACAGGGCCAGGGCCTGTCGTCCTGCCATTAGACGATCTCCCAAGAATTCACTCAATGGTAGGCAACGAAGCAACGACTGTCAAGCATACAGTTGCGTTCAAGTCCGCATTGGCGCTAGAATGGAGGTGTTATGACTTCGATTCGCGAGCCAGTGGTTGCCGAGGCCTTTTACCCGGGAAGCGCCTCCGCTCTTGAGGATTCCCTCACTCGGCTGTTTGGAGAACCTGTCACGGCTTCTGAGGATGCTCTTGCGTCGCCAGTCGGTCTGATCGCCCCACACGCCGGGTATGTCTACTCCGGCCCTACTGCAGCGGTGGGGTATCGATGGCTGGCCACGCTGGGTCGGCCTGCGTGGGCGCTGATCCTCGGCGCCAACCACACGGGGATGGGGCGACCGATCTCACTTGCGCAAGAGGGAACCTGGCGGACTCCTCTCGGTGAGGTCCGAATCGCTACCGAGCTTGCAGGACGCTTCGTTGAGGCGGGATTGGAGGTCTCCGAGAGCGCCTTCCTCCGCGAGCACTCGATCGAGGTTCAGCTTCCCTTTCTGCAGTTCTTGTACGGCGAGGGGTTGCCGTTTGTACCCGTTTGCGTGATGACCCCCTCTCTGCCCGAGTTGACGAGAGCTGGTGAGGCCATCGTAGGGGCGATTCGCGACGAACCGGGTGTTGTGATTGTCAGCAGCGATTTCACTCACTATGAACCCCATGAGGTGGCTCAACAACTCGACCACAAGGCGATCGAGCAGATTCTCTCCCTCGATGTGGAGGGCTTCTACCAACGCTTGGTTGGGGAGCACCTGTCCATCTGTGGAGGTGGGGCGATTGTTGTGTTGATGAGCATTGCGGAAACACTCGGATGGAATCAAACGCGGCTGTTGTCGTATGCCACCTCCGGGGATGTCGGCGGTGACCGTAGCGCGGTGGTCGGGTATGCAGCGATCTGTTTTGCCGGAGGAGAACATGGTTAACAGCATGACCGGGTTTGGTACTGGAACAGTCACCGCGGCCGGCTGGCGTGTCGATGTCACGATTCGCACGCTGAACCATCGCTACCTGTCGGTCCGTGTTCGTGCTCCGCACGATCAACCACGGCTTCAGGTCTGTTTGGAGGAAGCGGTGAGGCGAGCGTTTTCCCGTGGAGAGGTTGGCGTGTGGATTGGTCTTGCTCGCGATCGGGAGGCACAACAAGAGTCTCCTCTCTTCGATCGGGCAGTCATTGACGATCACCTAAAAGAACTCCGTGGTATTGTGCAGGAGCTGTCGCTCTCGGAGCCGCCTACGCTCAGCGATCTGATCCAGGTGGGGGCCTTTCAGGTGGCAAAACCGCTTGAGGCGGATCCGTGGCCGGTTGTTGAACCGGCCGTGAAGCAGGCCATTGAGGCCACGCTCCTTGCCCGGTCGAAGGAAGGAGCACACCTAGCTGAGGAACTAAAGGAAATCCTCGATCAGCTTTCCGGGCTCCTTGCCCAGGTGAAGCAGCGGCTTCCCGCTGTCTCCGAGGAGCTTCGCAACCGACTACAGGAGAAGGTTGCGTCGCTTAGCATCGTGGTCGATTCCGATCGCCTAGAGACTGAAATAGCCCTTCTTGCAGAGCGGTTTGACGTACGCGAGGAAGTAACCCGGCTTGGGTCCCACCTTCATCGAGCCGAAGAGCTGCTTCAGGCAGATAGTCCCATCGGCAAGGAACTCGAATTCGTTTCGCAGGAGTTGCTCCGCGAAGTGAATACCCTCGGTGCGAAGTCCCGCGACCTCGTCATCAGCTCCTTTGTGGTCGATATGAAGGTTGCGATCGAGCGCTTCAAAGAACAGGTACAGAACGTTGAGTGAATCCATTGCTGATCGAAGAAGAGGAACCGGGGGTGGCCTTGCAGTGGTCGTGTGCGGTCCCTCAGGGGCGGGAAAGAACTCGGTGATTGAACGGGTCATGAAGATCCTGCCCGGACTCTCGTTCTCAGTGTCCTATACCACTCGACCGCAACGTTCAGGGGAGGTGGACGGCGCAGACTATCACTACGTCTCCCCTCAGGAGTTCGATCAGCTTGTCGCCAGTGGTGAGCTGGTCGAGCACGTGACCTACCTCGGTGATCAGTACGGGACATCCCGGGCTCAGATCGAAGAGGTCTTCGCACGGGGAGAGGACGTGATCCTGAACATCGACGTGGAAGGAGCAAAGACACTCCAACAGGGGGGACTGCTCAGCTGTGCTGTCGTATACGTTTTCCTTGCGCCTTCCTCGTTGGATCTCCTGGAGGAGCGTCTGAGGGCCCGGGCAACGGAAAGTGACAAACAGATCAGCGCTCGGCTTGAGGTGGCACGAGAAGAGATGGAGGCCCTTTCTTGCTTTGACTACCTTGTATTAAACAACGACATCGAAGCCGCTGTGGACCAGCTGCGCTCGATCATCGTCGCCGAGAGGAGCCGTGTGTTCAAAGCCAATGGTTAGAGTGGGAATTGATGCGGTTGAAGTGTCGCGAATCAGGAACCTTTGTCAACGCTACGGAGAGCAGTTCTTGCGGCGATTGTTCACACCGAACGAGATTGCCTATGCCCGTGCCGCACGGGGAGATCGGTGCTTCGAACGGCTTTCGGCCCGTTTTGCCGCTAAGGAAGCATTGGTGAAAGCGGCCGGCCGTTCACTGCCATTCACTGCAATCGAGGTGAGCCAGACTCCAAGTGGCCGTCCGATCGTTTCCTGTTCCTTGATTGAGGGCAACATCGAAATCAGCCTTTCTCATACGAAGAGCCTGGCCTTCGCCTGTGTCTTATTGGAGGAGGCTACTTCCTCGCCACGCCCTGTGCAGTAGTCTTAAGTCTCTTCGCAATTTGCTGCTTCAATTCTCTGCCTGGCTTGAACAGGGGGACAACCTTTGCCTCAACCTGAATCGGTCTTTTCGTCTGTGGGTTGATCCTGCTGCTTGCTTTGCGAGCGCGTACGGCGAACTTCCCGAAACCGACGAACTTGACGGCCTCTCCGCGGAGCAGGGTGTCCTGAATGAGATTGAGGACTGAGTCAAGCAGCGTGTGCGCTTCTTTCTTGGTCAGCTCTGTTGTATCAGCCAATCGATCGATGAATTCTCCTTTGTTCATGGCATCCTCCTCCTGTGCTATGTTGTGAGCGGGGTGTTATTCCTCTGCCTCCTCCTCAGTCTCAAGGCCCGTGTCCCCAAGAAGATCGCGCATGCTCACGGCCTCGTGCCCGCCGTTGTCAAGGAGAGGCGGTTCTATCCGGTCTCGTTTTCGCGAGCGCTTGCGGGGAGCCCGAGAGTCCGGAACTGGCGGTGGTCCCAATAGAAGATTTCGCATGCTGAGGCGAACCTGTTTCTTCTCTTCGTTGATGCCGATGATCTTCGCCTGCACCTTGTCACCGATGGTTAGGACTTCACTTGGCGTTGAGATCCGTTGGTCGCTGATCTCCGAGACATGGATCAATCCATCAACCTCGTCGGTGATCTTCATGAACGCGCCGAAGTCCTTGATTTCGGTGATTTCCCCTTCTACGATTTCGTCGATGGACCACTGTTCGAGGAACTGCCGCCACGGGTTGGGCTTCAGCTCGCGAACGCTCAAGCTGATCCGTCGCTCATTCGGGTCTACGTTTAGGACCTTGACCTCAAGGGTCTGTCCCTCTTCGAGAACGTCTCGCGGATGCGTCACGTGGCCCCAGTCGAGTTCGGAGACATGTGCTAGCCCTTCGATTCCCTCTTCTAGTTTGATGAAGGCTCCGAAGTCGGTGATCTTGGTGACCGTACCGGTGACCCGCTGACCACGGGGGTATTTTGCTTCCACGTCCTCCCACGGGTCCTGCTGCATGCGCCGTAGCGAAAGACTGATTCTGTGGGCTCCTTCATCGCAGTTAAGCACCACCACTTCGACTTCGTCTCCTTCACTCACTACCTCTTTGGGGCTCTCTGGATATCCCCATGAGAGTTCAGAGACGTGTACCAATCCCTCTATGTCTTGCTCCAACTCGACGAAGGCGCCGAAGTCAGTGACACTCACGACCTTCCCGGTTACGCGTGCCCCTCCGGGATAACGCTCTGCAATACCTTCCCATGGATTCGGTCGCAGACGCTTTATCGATAGGGAAACCTTCCCTTTCTCTTTGTCGAAGTCAATGATCTTAACCTTGACTGTGTCTCCCACATTGTATTCAGCTGGTGGAACCGGAAGGTCCTTCCAGGTGATCTCCGACCGATGGACGAGACCTTCGAACCCCCCGATGTCCACAAACAGACCGAAGTCGACGATACTGCGGATGACCCCTTCGATTTCCTGCTCCTTCTCAAGGGACTCGAATAGAGCCAAACGGAGCTTCTCTTCTTCTTCTTTGAGGTAGGCCTTGTGTGAGACAACGAGGTTCTTCTCTCTACGTGAGAGTTCGAGTATCTTTACTAGAATCTGCCTGTCCTTCAGCTCCTCAATGGTACTTGGTAGATCGTTCCCGAGGTGAGAGCCAGGGAGGAAGGCTCGAATTCCGTTGAGATTTATGTGATAACCTGCGTTCTTTACTTCGTTTGTGATCTCACCTTCTACTGCAGTTCCTTCACGGTAGGCTGTCTCCAGCGACTCGATTCGCTTCTCGTATTCAGCCTGCTTCTCCGAGGCGTAGACCGTCCCTTTCTCCTCATCGATATAGGTGACGAGAACCTCAATCTCTTCCCCTTCCTCAACTTGCGCCTCGTCGCGAAAGGGAGACAGTTCAGTTACAGGAAGGACCCCTTCCGACTTGTAACCAATGTCGACGAGGATCTCCGATTCATTCACCTGGACGACCGTTCCAGTGATCGTGTCTCCGCGGCTGTACATCTTAACATCGCTTTCAGAGAAAGCGTCTTCCATCTTGATCTTCTTTTCCATGTCTGATGCCACCTGCTGTAGAATTTACCCTTCCCCTTTCGTTACGTTTTGAGGGTCAGGCCCCTTACCACAGAGGTTTGCTTTGTGTCGCCTCCTTTCGCCTTACGATGCATCTACCCGCTCCATCAGCCGCCTACTCAGCAGGCGATAGTGCTCCGCGCGGGTGTCTGCCTTCACGGTTTCATCTTCCAGCTCAGCGATGACAAACGGTCGACCAATCGAAATCGTAACCTGTGGGAAACGAAAAGGGTAGCGTGGTGGGTACGGCCCGTTTGCCTGGATGTTCACTGGAAGTAGTTCTTTGCCTGTTAGTCGTGCAAAGTGAATTGCCCCGGCCTTGGGGTCGACGCGGCGTCGCGTCGTCCCCTCCGGAAAGATACCGATCAATCGCTCCTGTTTAAGCGCTCTGAGTGTGTGTCGGAGATTCGTCTTGTTGAAGCGCTCTCGGTCAATTGCTGTAGCGTAGAGCTTTATTAGCGGGCCAAAGATTGGGTTGCGCAACAGGCCTTTGCGGGCAATGAAGTGCACGCGGTTTTGCCAGCCGAGAGCCACTGCCAAGAACGGTATGTCCCAATAACTACGGTGACGCGCAATGGCAATGTACCCACTGCCTTTCTCAACCATATCTCTCCCAGTGACTCGCAGCCGGAATAGCGTCTTTGCTATGAGGGTGAGGAAAACGCACAACAATACGTAGAACCCGTCTTTGAAGAGAGCCTTCAACCGGCGTGTCAAGGTCCTCCCAACCGCTCCTTGATGAGGTCTATCGCCTCAGAAATAACCTCTGCGAGGCTTTTGTGATTGGTGTCGATTATAATTGCATCACAAGCGGGGTTCAAGGGGGAAATGCTGCGAGTACGGTCCCGCTCGTCACGCGTGAGAATTTCGTTCAAGGTGGCGGAAAGGTCCGTTTCTATTCGCTCTCTTGCTCGGCGCTCTGCCCGCTCTTGTGGGCTGGCCTGTAGAAAGATCTTCGCGTCGGCGGCAGGGAGAACTACTGTGCCGATGTCGCGTCCCTCCATTACGACATCGCGGTCGGTGGCAATTCGCCGCTGTAACTGCACAAGCTTCTCACGCACCTTTGGCTGCGTTGCGACCTTCGAGGAACTCTGGTCAAGGTTCGGAATGTGAAGCAACTCAGTGACGTCCTCGCCGTTTAAAAAGAAGCGACCCTCATCGTTCATCGTGATTTCCATCTCGTCAAGGCTGAGACTGCGTTCAAACCCGAGGGCAACCGCTCGGTACATCTTTCCCGTCTCCACGAACAGGCCCCCGAAGTGACGTGCAAGTTCTCGGCCCAGCGAAGTCTTCCCCGAGCCAGCCGGGCCGTCGATGGCTATTTGCATCAGTGTCTCCCTTCCACATGATACCCTGTTCGTGTCGGATAGCAGAGGTGAATCTTGGCTTCCGGGAAGGAGAGGGACAGCTTCTTTCTTGAAGCTTCGGCCGTCTCTGGGCTAGAGAAGGCGGCAAAGAACGCGGAACCGCTCCCACTCATCCCGGAGTAGAGGCTGGGAAGAGCAGCGACCGCGTTGCGGTAGGGTGCGAGAGCAGAATAGAGATCAAGCGCAGCAGGTTCAAGATCGTTGTTTCCTAGAAGGTCTCCTACCAATGTCTGTGTACTGCAAGAGGCAAGTTCGTCGAAATGGTCGTAGACGCAGGCGGTTTGGCAATGAACCGGTGGAATGAGGAGCAGAAAGCGTTCGCGGGATGTGATTGGAAGCGGTGTGATCTTCTCACCCATTCCGCACACCTGCATCCGGCCACCGGTGAGAAAGAGCGGGACGTCAGCGCCGAGACGTGCGGCAAGGTGGAGCAAATCCTGCTCTGGCAAAAGCGGGGAGGTGAGGCGATTCACGCTCCACAGAACTGCCGCAGCATCGCTCGACCCGCCGCCGAGGCCGGCGCCGATCGGGATTCGCTTCTCCGTTTTGATCCTCATTCCTCTTGGGTCATGCTTCTCCGCCAGAAGGAGTCGCGCTGCCCGCCCTGTCAGATCCTTCTCTGGGGGAATGCCGGCGTCGTTTTCTACTTGCACTCCTGCTTGTGTCACATCGACAGAAATCCTATCCGCAAGGCTGATTGTCTGAACAAGGGAATCAATCTCGTGAAAGCCATCCGGACAGCGGCCGAGAATCCGTAGGGACAGGTTCAATTTCGCGTAGGCCAAGAGTCTGATCACGGCGATTCGTAGACGACTTGTCCGCCCTTTATGACCATGCAAACCGGGTTGTGTCCGAAGTAATACGGGATTTGTCGATAGGTGTCGAGGTCAAGAAGGATGAGGTCAGCCGCTTTTCCTTTCTCCAGCGATCCAATCTCTTCAGAGAGTTCCAGTGCACAGGCCGCGTTCATCGTCGCGGCGGTGATTGCCTCTTCCACGGATAGGCCCATCTTCATGACGGCAAGACCGATGATGGTCAGCATTGAATGAATGAGACAGGTGCCGGGGTTGAAATCAGTGGCCAAGGCAATGGGCAGATCGAGTTCGATCATCCTCCGGGCAGGAGCGTACGTGGAGCCTAGAGTGAAAGCGGTTCCCGGGAGCAAGACTGGGATGACGCCTGCTTGTCCCAGCAGTTTCATTCCCTTTTCGCTTGCCTTGAGGAGGTGGTCGGCAGAGGTCACTTCGAGTTCGGCGGCGAGTTCTGCCCCCCCGGTGCTCGAAAGTTCGTCAGCGTGCATTTTCAAGCGTAGACCGGCACCGCGAGCTGCGCGGAGGATGGTCCGTGTCTCGGCCAGGGTGTAGAAGCCCCTGTCGCAAAAGACGTCACAGAATGAAGCCAGCCGCCGTCGGCGTACTGTGGGGATCATTTGGGTGATGATGGTGGAAATGTAGTCATCGCGACGCACCTTTTCTGGAAACGCGTGCGCTCCAAGAAACGTTGCGATCACTCGCATAGGCAAAGCCTTCTTCACCCGGCGGATTGCGATGAGCAGTTTGACTTCTCCGTCTAAGCTTAGGCCATAGCCGCTTTTGATCTCAATTGTTGTGGTCCCACTTTCCAGCATCCGCTGCAAGTGAGGAAGGCAGTGCTCCAGCAATCCCTCCTCGTCTGTCTGTGCGACAGCGTGTGCGCTGGCCAAAATCCCCCCACCGTCGTAGGGGATCCCTTGCGCACGGGCAAGGAATTCCTCTTCCCGGGTCCCAGCAAAGACGGCGTGGGTATGCGGGTCAACTAGCCCAGGGAGTACAACTCCACCGTCAGCATCGATCAATCGGTCCGCTTCGCTTTGATTGATCCCGGTGGAGATTTTCGCCACCCTGTCTCCGTCGATCAGGAGATCGACTCCTTCATGGATTGTGAGGTCACTCATCGCCTTACCTTCTACGGGACCACTCCCACTAGATGTAGCCAGCTGTCCGATGTTCGTGATGAGTGTCTTCATGCGTGCTCCAGAGATCACTAGTATAGTGACGTAGAGGCGTCTTTACAACGGATCTGTACCCCTTGTATACTCCCAGTGACGAGGTGACAATGTCAGACCCAAACGGGAACACATGGACTTGGTACAAGGAAGGCCCGGCTCTCCACAGGAAGGAGGGGGTATTGACGTGCGATGTCATCCGAAATCATGTCGGGCTGCTGCAGCAGGCGGCGATGCGGATCGTTACGGCGGGCGGTTCAGTTAACATTGTCAATACCGCCGCGGCTGATTTCACGTAGAATTGGCCTCGCAGGATCCACCCAGCCGCATGCGCTGGGTGCGGAAAGTCGGCCCATGCTGTGGTTTCGGAGGTGCTGATTGGGGATACATTACAAGTCTGGTTACGTCGGGGTGTTGGGCCAGACTAACGTCGGGAAATCGACGTTCTTAAATGCCGTGATGGGTCAAAAACTTCTCATTACCTCTCCGAAGCCGCAGACGACCCGTAACCGTGTGCGCTGTGTCTTGACAACCGAGGGAGCACAGATTGTCTTTGTTGATACCCCCGGTCTCCATAGACCGCAAAACAAGCTCGGCCGATATATCCTACGGCAGGCCTTTCGCGCCGTTCGTGGGTTGGACGTGCTGGTGTATGTGGTCGAGCCGTGGCGAAGGGTGAGTGATTACGATTCGACGCTCCTCAGAAGGTTGACAAGACAGGACCTTCCGATTCTTCTTCTGGTGAACAAGATCGATCTGGCCAGAGGAAACGATCTGGAAGAAACGCTGATCGCTTACGAGGCGACAGGACAATTTTCAGAACTCATTCCGATCTCTGCCCTCAAGGCGATCAACCTCGATGAGGCATTGCGCACCATCATCTCCTACCTTCCGGAGAGGAAGGCGTACTTCCCTTCTGAGGTTAGGATCGACCAGCCCGAGGAATTCCTGATCAGCGAACTTATTCGAGAGAAGATCATCCACCTGGCGTACCAGGAGATTCCCTATACTACTGCGACGCGGGTGAAGTGGTTGCGCGAAGGAGAGGACGGGGTGCTCGAGATCAAGGCGGAAATTCTCGTGGAAAGAGAATCCCAGAAGGGAATCATCATCGGTAAGGGTGGAAGGATGATCAAACGGATCGGAACGCTGGCCCGTGCCGAGATTGAGTCCCTGCTCGGCACGCGTGTCTTTCTCGAGCTGGTGGTCAAGGTACAAAAAGGGTGGAGCAAGGACCTCGAGCAGATCAAGCAGTTGGCCGACGGAGACTCGATGGGACAATCAGGAGAATGATAGATGGCAATCGTTATTGAGCCCTTGACCTCTCCAGAAGCGTTTTCTGCCTTCGAGCGCCTACAACAGGAGATTTTTGGAAGAGAGGGAGGCCAAGTTCTCCCCAGGCAGCTCCTGGCAGCGGTTGTCCGTGCCGGGGGACTCGTGCTTGGTGCCTATGACACTGACGTCGTCCCCGCTCGCCTTTGTGGGTGTCTCATTGACCTGCTCGCTCATCGGTACGGACACCCTTGCCGGCTGACGTTGTTGCACTACGTAGAAGAATCGGCGCGCAACTGTGGGATCGGTTATCAGTTGCGAGAAAAAGAGCGGGAGGTATGCAGGAAGGATAACGCAGAACTCATTACGTGGATGATCGATCCGTTGCGCGGGGCAGAGGCCCATTTTGCGTTCAATAAGCTTGGAGCGATTGCCACCTCGTATGAACGGGACGCCTACGGCGAGTTGTCCGATTCTGCCAATGTGGGGTTAGTCACTGACCGGCTGGCGATTGAGTGGTGGATTACGTGTCCTCGCGTATTGGAGATCGTCGATCAGGGCAGGTTGCCGTATCATTATGGTTACGGGTTTGATCGGATGGAGGTGGTGGCAAAGACGGGGGTGGCAGAGAGTGGCGTGCGGCGTCTGCAAAAGGTCGAAACCGACTTCCGCAGTGATGTCCTGCTCTTTGAGATTCCGGTTGACCTTGACCGTGTGCGGGAGCGTGATCCGGATCTTGCTCGGGACTGGCGCGTCAAGACGAGGGACGCTTTTGAAGTGTTCTTTGCGGGCGGATATGTTCTGTCTGGGTTTGTGCACGAGGCCGGCCGCAGCTTTCACCTGTTCGAGCGGGCAGAGAAGGCCTCACTCCTGAGGCGGACAACCCGAAAGTGAGAAGTGCATTCTAACGGGAACTGGAAAAACAGGATTGGAGGGACGATGAGCAAAGCAGAACTGGCTAAGATGATCGACCACACGCTTCTTGGCCCCACGGCTTCGGCAAAGAAGGCCGTGGAGTTGTGCCGGGAGGCGAAGAAGTATGGATTCGTATCGGTGGTGCTCAACCCCTGTCATGTCCATCTTGCCAGTGATTTCCTCAAGGATTCATCGGTCAAGGTGTGTACAGTCATCGGCTTTCCACATGGAATGAGCACGAGCGAGGTTAAGGCGTTTGAGGCGCAAAAGGCCATTGCGGCTGGGGCTGACGAATTGGACATGGTCATTAATGTTGCCGCGTTGAAGGAGGGCGATTACGTTACAGTTCTTGAGGACATCAAAGGGGTTTGTGCCGCCGCCCAAAAGGCGCCCAAGTCGATTTTGGTCAAGGTTATTCTGGAGACAGCCCTGCTGGAAACCACAGAGAAGGTGGCAGGTTCGATCCTTGCTAAGGCAGGAGGGGCGGACTTTGTCAAGACGTCTACGGGCTTTGGCCCTAGCGGCGCTACCGTAGAGGATGTCATGCTGTTGCACCAGACCGTAGGAGAGAGTATGGGGGTGAAGGCAGCCGGTGGAATCCGTGATTACGAAACAGCGTTGGCGATGATCGAAGCTGGAGCCACTCGGATCGGTGCCAGCAGCAGTGTCTCCATTCTCGAAGGGGCGCCGGAGTAGGTTGGGGCTCGTTCGGGGAAACGGATTCGTCCTGCGGATCCGCGACTTCGCAGAGTCTGATTTGATTGTCACCCTGTTTGCAGAGCGGTTGGGCAAGCGCACTGCAATCGCCAAGGGAGCACGGCGCCTTGATTCGCGACTTGGAGGGGTGTTCGATCTACTCAACCAGGTTGAGGTGATCTTCTATCAGCGGTCCCGTTTGGATCTCGTAAGCCAGGGGACCCTTCTGGAAGGGTTTTTGAAACTGAAGAGCGACATGGATACCGTGTCAGCCGCTCTCTCCGTGGCGTCCCTGCTCGATCGTCTACTTTCGCCTCATCAGCCGGAGGGACAGGCCTATGCTCTATTCGGTTCTTTTCTTAGACTGCTGGAGGACGGGCTGCCAGCGGGTTGTCTGCGTTTTTCCGTCATGTTGAAACTTCTTACGCTGTTGGGCCACCGACCCCGGTTTGGTGCCTGTATTCGATGCGAGGAGAAGGAGGGACCGTTCGTGTTCGTGAGTCGACGCGGCGGGGTGCTTTGCCATAAGTGCTCACATGGCGAGGGGACCCAGATCAGTCGTGGACTTGCCCTGACTCTTGACTTTCTTCTTCGCCTTCCGCTTGAGCGCGTCGGAGTGATCCACCTGACCCTAGAGGAGGAACATCTGGCAGCTGAGGTGGTGGATGGCTATGTGCGTTACCTCGCATTGGGCCCTTGACGTGCACTCGGTTCGTCCCTATAGTTTTCAGCATCACCTAACGATGTATTGCCAATTGCGATCGGCTGAGAAGTTGTTGTTTGAGGGCGACGCCACGATGGTGGTCGCGCACTCTCCGAGCGGAGAGTTCGCCATCATGGCGGACCACGCTCCATTCCTTGCCGAGCTCGACGCTGGCCCGTTGCGGATAAAGACTGATGCGGAAGAGCATACCTTTGCTGTTCTCACCGGCCTTCTCCGTGTCACCGAACAGGGGGTGGCGATTCTCGCCAGGGAGGCAATCCCGGCAACGGAGATTGACCTTCCTGCCGTGCAGAAGCGGCGGGAGGGGGTTGAAGAAGCGCTTTCCTCAAATCCGGAGATGGAAACGCTTCGCCAGCAGCTTGCTTGTCTGCTGGCCCAGGAACGAGTGGGAGAGCGACTTGCCTAGACGGGTAGTGGTAACCGGGATCGGGCCAGTCACCCCGATTGGAACTGGAAAGCAGGCATTCTGGAAGGCTCTTCGAGCCGGTCAAAGCGGGATACGGCGCGTGGACGATCAAATCGATCTGTCCGGAATCGATGTATTGATTGGTGCTCCGATCGTCGATTTCGATCCCCTTGTCTATATGGACCGACGGCGAGCACGGCGGATCGACCGTGCCACCCAGTTCGCTTTGGCAGCAACACATCTTGCTTTTGTTGACGCGGGGCTTTCTCCGAGCGACCTTGATCCGGAACGTTCCGGCGTGATTGCTGGAACCGGGATTGGCGGGTTGGAGACGATCGAGGCCACTTTTTCCATTCTGATGGAGTCCGGGCCGCGGCGAGTGAGCCCTTTCTTTGTTCCTCGATTGATGCCAAACGCTCTTGCAGGGCAGATTGCGATTGAATACGGCCTGCGTGGACCGAACTTTGGTGTGGTCTCTGCCTGTGCCAGCGGGGCGCACGCGATTGGGATGGCCGGTGAGCTCGTCCGTGCGGGGTCGCTGGATTGTGCAGTTGCCGGTGGTGCTGAGGCGGTCCTCCTGCGGATTGCCTACGCCGGCTTTGCCCAAATGGGCGCGTTATCCAAGAGGAACGATCGGCCGGAGTGTGCGTCGCGGCCGTTCGATCGGGATCGGGACGGTTTTGTCATGGGCGAAGGGGCTGGGATGCTCATCCTAGAGGAACTTGCGCACGCGCAGGCACGGGGGGCACACATCTATGCTGAGCTGGTCGGATTCGGGATGAGCGCTGATGCAGAGCACATTACCGCGCCGGCTAAGGACGGTGCAGGAGCTGCCCGGGCGATCCGTGTGGCGCTTGACCAGGCGGGTCTGCCCGCCCGAGCAGTTGACTATATCAATGCCCACGGGACTTCGACCCCACTAAACGACAGCGCGGAAACCGCAGCGATCAAGGCAGCTCTCGGAGACGCGGCTTACCAGGTCAAGATTAGTGCCACCAAATCACAAATCGGCCACCTTCTCGGTGCTGCTGGCAGCGTGGGAGCGATTGCCACCGTTCTATCCATGGAATACGGTTTCATCCCGGCAACGGTGAACTATGAGCATCCCGATCCAGAGTGTGATCTGGATTACACTCCGGAGTCCGCGGAAATGCCGATAGAGGTGGCACTGTCCAATTCGTTTGGCTTTGGCGGTCAGAATGCTGCGCTTCTGTTCCGCAAATCCGAATAGCGACAAAGCAATGGTTTTTCGCTATCTGGCCTGCCTGAATAGTCAGACGGGGAAACCCCTTCCTCTCGCAAAGGCCTGTCTGCCTCACTGGCACAGGCAGGCGCAGAGCCGCGAAGAACAGCAGAAGCCAG
>CAZMOL010000040.1:8448-15272 GCA_964568045.1 uncultured Thermotogae bacterium | reverse complement strand
GCTCTCGGGGGAGGGCCTACGACAGTGCTACGAGATAGCCCCGCCGCGGGTGCAGCAGTACCTTGAGGCCGAGATCCAGTTTGTTCTGAGTCGGCTGCGCCGCACGGATGTCGTGCTGGAGCTTGGTTGTGGGTACGGGCGTGTGGCCGTCCGCCTGGCGAAGATCGCCAAACGAGTCGTTGGGATCGACACGTCCTGTGAGAGCTTGGATCTCGCGCAACGGATTGCCGGTCCGGATTCCTGCTGTGAGTTCTTGGAGATGAACGCGGTTGACCTCGCATTTCCGGCCGGTGAGTTCGATGCCGTCGTGTGCGTGCAAAACGGCATCTGTGCGTTCGGCATGGACCAGGCACGGCTGATTCGCGAAGCGTTGCGCGTGACACGTCCGGGAGGGCGACTGCTGTTCTCCAGCTACTCGGAGGAGTTCTGGCCGCACCGGCTTTCCTGGTTCGAGGCCCAGGCAAAGGCTGGGCTCGTCGGAGAAATCGACTACACCGCAACCGGGGACGGAGTCATTGTGTGCGGTGACGGCTTCAGGGTTGGGCTGCTAACGCCCAAGGCTCTGCGGTCACTCTGTGTTGGCCTGGGGCTGGCTTGCGAGATTGCCGAGGTGGACGGTTCGAGCGTGTTCTGTGAGGTGATTGTGCCGGGCACTGTCTAACAAGTGCTGCAGCGGACACGATAATCGAGAGGCCGATTGGCCTGCATCTTATTCGCCCTGCGATGAAAATGCGAGAGAGTGCTTGCGGGAAGTGTCCGAGAGAACAACGGCGTCGCGCGGAGAGTCCATAACCGCGTCTTGCAAGGCAGAATCGAAGCGTGGTCGATCAAAGGAGGGATTCGTTGTGATTCATCCAGTAAGGCGCGTGCAAAGACTGATTCTCGCGGGTACGGTTCTTCTTCTTGCATTCACAGTCACTTTCTGCAGCGGCGGGGAAAAGGAGCTGCCAAAGGAGAATCTCAAGCTCGCGGACTATAACGGGGGCTTCTTCTCGATCCAGTATCCCCGCGGCTGGGATGTGATCACAGCGGGGTCCTGTGCGGCCTTTTCATTTCTCCTCCGAGATCCCGGCGATCCCCTGCGGCAGGTCTTCTTCTTCGGTGAGGTCGGGCCGGTGTATGTGAATCCGTTTCAACAAGCGATCGATCAGGGATACACGGCGATGGGAGGTTACCCTACGCCATGGGCGGACATGCCGCTGGTGAATCCACTGACTCCGTCGAATTTCCTCGCTCAGTTTCACCTCGTGATCAAGAGCAGCATCGGGCAGTCGTTCATGCCGAACGGTCCGCGGATGGAGCAGGTTCAGGTTATTGCGACAGTGCCCCAGGCTTCTCCGATCGCCGGTGGGCAGTGTGAACTGATCCGTGCGTTGTTCCTGCAGGAAGGGATTCTGGGCGAGGGCCTGTTTCACATCACCGTGGTGCCGCTGCTCCCATTCACTGGGTCGCCGGGGGGCGGGATCGGGATGGGGTTTCTCGTTACAGGAATCACCGCGCCGAAGGAGGAATTCGCAGGCCTGTTGGACTGCCTGGCGAAGTGCATCGCCAGCTACAGCATCAGCGAATCCTACGTGAAGAATTGCATCGCCCAGCAGGAGCAAGCCTACGCTGGAATCATGAAAGCGGGAAAGACCCTCTCCGAGGCGTCGGACATCATCGCGCAGGGATGGGAAGAGCGCAACCAGACCCACGACATCCTCTCCGAGAAGTGGAGCGACACCATCCTCGGGGTGGAGAGGCTCTACGACCCGGACACCGGCAAGGTGTATGATTTCGAAAACGGATTCTACGACACCTACGATCACAACCGCGAACAGCATCGGTTGGACAACCTGCAGCGGCTTCCCGAAGACGCCTACGAGCTGTGGATGCAGCCGCCGCTCGATGGGTCTCAATACTTCAACTAGATCTGCGGCAGTATCGGGCAGCCTACGACGGGAGTTTTCTTCTTACGACCGGTGCAGGGGGCTCAGGAGATCGATTCCTGTCGAAGCGCTTTGCTACAAACACCGCCAGAGCTACAAAGCCGATGCCGATGACGATCAGGATCGAGGCGACCGTTGCGGAGGTCGACTTGATCAGAAAGCCGATGACCAGGCCGACGAGCGCTGCTCCGACTCCAAGGAAGCAGGAGTAAAAGATGAATCGTATCCTCGACATGTTGAGATAGCAGTCTACAGGCTCCGGTTGTCGCCTGCAAACCGGCGCAAGGCGAGCAGACTGCGGCCTCTGTTGTTATTCCCATCGATTAGGGCGTATCATACAGCCTTCGCGGCGGTAGGTATCGAGATCGGATTCAGACGAGCGATTGAGTGAATAATCGACAAGTGATTTAAGGAGGGACACTCATGGGCAGGAAGTGGACGATCACCGGAAGCGTCGTGGTGGTCATCGCGATTGCCGTGTTGGTCATCGTGTTCTGGCCGACCGGTGATCCGCTGGCCGGAGTGGAGACGGTGGCGATCCAATCGCCCAATTGGGGAGAGGAACCGCAAGGGGAGATCATTCAGGGGCCGTTCATCGATGGACTCGAGGTGACGTTGGGCGAGAAGAACATCACCATCGTGGGGACCGCCGCCGAAGCCGACGCGATCCTGGCGATAAAGGAGATCGAAGTGGGTCGAATCGAAGTCCTCATCCAGGAGGGCTCAATCCGTGGCAGGGTCACTGCCGTCTGCACCCTGGTCGATCTGCAGACGGGTAGAGAACACGTCATGGACTTCCACCTGACGCTCGAAGACGGGACCATCGAGGCTGACCTTGTGGCGCGGAAGTTCTGGCAGGTGTGGAAATAGCGCCGAGGGATCACAACAAGGATTGCCCGCACGAGAGGAGATAGGTTGCGCAGACAATATCTGAAAGGCTTGTGGGGCGCCGGGCTGCTTGCCGTATTGGTTTTGCTCATTGTCGGATGCGATTCCGCCGTTCCTCTCATCGAGGCGGTTGAAGAAGAAGACCAAACGTTCGCTGTGCTCGATTATCTTACTCTCGTGGTTGAAACCACGAACGGGAAGGTTCAGGTTTGGGGTGTGGACGGCCTCGAGGAGGTGGAAGTCACGGCGGTTCTCCACGCGTGGGGCGACACGCAGGAACAAGCGCAAGACCGCCTGGAGCAGCTGGTGGTCGAGATGAGCCAGGAAGCCGATCGCGTGCAGCTGCGATTCCGTTCCAGTAGTTCGTATCAGGGCTGGGGCAAGAGCCCGCAAGTGGATTTCGAGGTTGCCGTTCCCACCGTGGCTGACGTCGCGGTGGTCATCGAAAACGGCAGCATCGGAGTGGCCGACGTTACCGGCACGCTGTCCGCCGATACGGACAACGGCAGCATCGATGTCGTCAACCTCAGAGGTGCCGCGGTTATCCAGACTGACAACGGTAGCATCGACATCGAGCAGGCGCAGGCTCACCTTGCGCTGATAACCGACAATGGAAAGATCACCGTGTCACAATCCCAATGCAGTTTGGACGCCGAAACCGACAACGGGGACATTCACTTCTCTGGGCAGCTGGTCGGCCCGCGACACCGAATAGAAAGCGGCAACGGCAGCCTCATCGTCGAGGTTCTCTCCGATTCCGAACTGGCGATAGAAGCCCGTGTCGACAACGGTTCGATCAGCACGACCCTGCCGCTTGTCGGCGATACACAAGGCAAGCAGTGGTCCGCGGTCCTCAATGCGCCGACATCGAAGCTGATCCTGCAAACGGGTAACGGCAGTATCAAGATCCGTGGCCTCGCCGGAATCTAGCGAATCCCGGACTGGGACAACTCAGAAGACGCACGGATCGAGTGCCGCTTTCTCGCATCAAAGGCCGAGGACATCGTCAGATTGCTCGGTCAAGTCGGCGCAATTGGGCATGTCTGGATGATCTTCAGCCGTCATTTGTTCTCTTGCCAATCTGCGGATGCGGCCGATATACTGGCACAGCGATCGTCTAACACCGGGAGGAAATCCATGCCTCTGTTGCTGTCTCGAAGCGATGTCACCCACGTGCTTGATATGGCAGACTGCATCGATGTTGTTGAAAAGGCTTTTGTCGAGCTGGCTTCCGGTACTGCGGAGCTGCCCGTACGCATAGCGCTTACACCGCCTAACGGCTGGGCGTCCTACATGCCGGCCTACCTCGAGGGACTGGGCGCCTTGGCCTGCAAGGTGGTGACCGTGTACAAGAACAACCCGTCCAAGCACAACCTTCCGACCACGATCGGCAAGGTGTTGCTGCAGGACCCCGAGACGGGGGATGTCGTCTGCATCATGGACGGCGGTTATCTCACCGCGGTGAGGACCGGTGCCGCGAGCGGCGTTGCCACCAAGCATCTCGCCCGCGACGACAAGGGCCAGGTTGCCGGGATCTTCGGTGCTGGGGCGCAGGCAAGGGCGCAACTTTGGGCGATTACGGTTGCCCGCGACCTGAGCAGAGCCCACGTCTACGATGCGGTAGCGGAAGCGGCCGACCGTTTCACCGACGAGATGAGTAGGAAGCTCGATCTGGAGATTATCGTAGCCGATTCTCCGGAATCGATTCTTGAGCACGCCGATATCATCTGTACGGCCACCTCGTCTCCCACGCCTGTGTTCGATGGGGACAAGGTCCGGCCGGGCACGCACTTAAACGGCATCGGAAGCCACACGCCCACCACGCGGGAGTTGGATACTGCGATCCTCAAACGGGCGAAGTTCATCGCCGACTCTACCGAGGCCTGCCTGAAAGAAGCAGGAGACCTCATCATTCCGATTCAGGAAGGGGCGGTTACCGAGGCACACATTCACGCTGAACTTGGCGAAATCGTCACCGGCAGCAAGTCGGCCCGCGAGAACGACGAGGAGATCACGCTGTTCAAGTCAATTGGTCTTGCCATTCAGGACGTCGCAGCCGCCAAGTTGGTCTATGACAGGGCGAGGCAGGCTGGAATTGGCATAGAGATAGAACTGTAACTACAGCCTGGCAGATCGCAAGCGTGCAGATCCAAGCCTTCTACCCCCCGCCGATCGGCGGGAACAGGGCGACGCGATCACCGCTTGCGAGGATATGATCAAGGGTTTGCACCACGCCACTGACGAAGGTCAATTGAACCGATTTGGGGGCGATTCCAAGGGTTTCCACGAGCTGTTTGATGGTTGTTGCTGCTTCGAGTTCCACGGAAAAGGGCTCACCGGCCTTCAGCCCCGGCCGCGCCTTCTCCAATGACGCGTAGAGCCTGACCTCAACGCGCATCTTCTGGCTCATCGCTCTCCTCGCGTTTGCGAAAGTACCACTTGTAGAGAAGCTGCATGTCGTCGGGAAAGACTCCCAGCCGATCGCCCGGGTTCACCGGGCGGTTCAGTCCCGAGTACTCGCCGTTGAGGAAAACGTTACTCCCGATTTCCTCTGACGGAATCCCGATCCGCGCCAAAGCCCGGCCGATTGTGTCTCCCTCTGTAACGGGAACCCGCACGATCGTATCCGATGTCGGATCGGGATCCTCGGCAAACCGGCGTAGCTTCCCGTAGAGGTGAACCTCGATCATCAAAATCCCTGTCTCTGCTATCGCTTTTGTCCAAGGAAAACGCCGAGGCAGGTCTCGATATCCCTCGAAACCGAAACCTGCCTATTGCCTTGAATCTAGGTGTACACCTTGTCCAGCTGCTCGTCGGACACGTCCCACACGGCGTTGTGCGGTGGGAGCGGCTCATATCGCATGAACTCCGGTAGACGATCGTGTGCCTCAGTAAACCCGGCGGCCTTGTTGAACGACCGCTCAATGTTGATGACCTTCTCACCGATCTTGCCGATGTCGTCCATTGTCCACTTGGTACCGAGCACGCCGTTGCATTCCTCCACCACGCCTTCGAAGCCCTCGGAGATGTCGAGGATGGCAAAGGCGATGAACAGGCAGTGGCCGGTTGTGTCGATGAACGCGGTGGCGTGCTGGAAGGTTCGCACCAAGTCCACCTTGTTCACCTCAAACTGGTCGACCTCGCCGCTCACGCCGAGGATCTCCGGGCAGATGGTATAGCCGGAGGTGTGATCGGCGCCCATCGTGCTGATGGCGTAGGTCATGCCGATGCCCTTGATCGCTCGCGGTTCGTAGGCCGGCATGTTCTGGCCCTTCACGTGCGGGACCCGCACCACGCCAAACGCTTTGCCGGTGGCAAGCGCGCCATTTCCGAGAATCCGTCCGAGCGGCGTTCCTTTCCCGATCTCGTGCAACAGCTCGATCGCTTTCTTCCCGTCGCCGAACGGGGCCACGCCACCTTCCATCGCCACGGCGAGGGCTCCGCCGATCTCGATCGTGTCCAAACCGTAATCGTTGCACAGTTGATTTAGCTCGGCGATCTCATCGAGGTTGTCGATGCCGCAGTTGGCACCGAGGGCCCAGTCCGATTCGTACTCGACGCACGACGTGTGCTCGGTGCCGTCGGGGCGATGCCACGTGTTGGAGCACTGGATGATGCAGCCGGGGCTACAGGCGTGGTTGTAGAGTTCCTTGCCCAGTCGCTCCTTGTTCCCCTCGAATATCGCCTCACCGGCGATCTTTGCCGCGCCCTCAAACCGGCCGTTAGAGAAATTGCGCGTCGGTAGGGCGCCGGCCTCGTTGATGATGTTGATCAGCACCGCTGTCCCATAGGAATTGAGTGCGCCCTTGGGTTTGGTAATAGCGTGCTCTTGGAGGGCGTCCGCAAGCTTCTTGCGACCTTGGTCCAATAGCTTGCTGTCGGCGATTTCCACACCAGGGGCATCGGAATCGTCTACCACGACGAATTTGACGCCCTTGCTTCCGAGTACCGCTCCCATCCCACCGCGGCCGGAGTAGCGGCTTGGCCGTCCTTTGAGGTCGTTGAAGC
>CAZMOL010000040.1:0-8348 GCA_964568045.1 uncultured Thermotogae bacterium | reverse complement strand
CCCATCCCACCGCGGCCGGAGTAGCGGCTTGGCCGTCCTTTGAGGTCGTTGAAGCAGACACCGGCTGCGGCCATCCGCATCTCGCCAGCGACGCCGATTGCTGCGATGCTCACCTTCGGCATCTTGCCGTACTTCTCGTACAGGTTTGGATAGACTTCGTAAAGCCCCTTTCCTACCCATGCATCCGCCGGCTCGAAGGCGACTGCGTCCTTGGTGATCTTAAGCCCCCAGAACTTGTTCGCCTGCTTGGGCTGGCCCTCGATGACGACTGCCTTGATGCCCAGCCTGGCAAGTTTCTGACTGAGGGCGGCTCCTGAGTTTGACTCCTTGATCGTGCCGGTGAGCGGGGATTTGCCGCCCACGGAGATTCGCGATGACGTGGGGGCCGCCGTTCCGGTAACGATTCCCGGAGCGAACACCACCTTATTGTTGGGCCCGAGGGGGTGACACGTGGGTGGCACTTCGTCACAGACGATGCTTGACGTGAGCCAACGACCGCCCATATGTCGATACTTCTCCGGCACCTCCTCGTAGGTTGCCTTTCGATTGGTCATGTCGACACGCAGAATCTGCTGCATTGCTCACCCACCTCCTTAAAGGGAAGCGTTTTAGCCGAGTGTGAGTTGGCTGATGTTGTTGCCTCACTCGCCAACCCACTATAGCCAAAGTATCTCTCGGGCAACAAGCGCAGCGTTGCTGCGACAAATGAGTCTGCCCGGTGGAGACTCAGCGGGGGGCAAGTTCGGGATGCGCCTTCTCCCACTCGATGAACGCGTCCGCGATCTGCGAGAACGTGACCCACTGCACTTTTCCGGCGGCGACCAGCGGATCGATAACCTCAGTGAGGCACTGATCGATGATGGCCAGAGGGTCGCGCGGATCACCGACGAACTCACCAGGATGCATGGTGAAATGATAGGCGTTCACTCGATCGGGAGAAGCCACCTCGACAGAGGCCAGCAGCGACTCCTCGAGCACGTCGAACCAGCTCTCGTCTCCCTCTTGTGCCGTGATCTGGCGCTTGCGGGAGAACGCCATCGGGTCGATTTCTCCCGGCGGAAGGAAGATGACTAGCCCACTGGGGTCGTGCTGAACGAACTTCGTCACGTCGAACCCATCCGTCCCTCCCAACGGCCGCCACGGATTGACCCCGATGAATGCCGGATGGGTGCTCTGGGTGTTCGGATTCTTCCAATCGCTGTAGACGTCTAGGCCGGCGGCACTGGCTGCCTGCAGAATACCTGGGAAGACATTCCCACCGCTCCAATAGCGGATCGACTCGTTCACTCCACATGCGCGGATGAAACCGATTTCCTCGGCCATCACCGCCGACCAGACTGTCACCGGCAGCTGTTCGGCGTCTTCTCCGAGGTGGGCGTCTTCGTGGAAATGAAGGGCGATCTCGTGGCCTCGATCCTCCAGATTGCTGAGGATCGCATTGCCTAGTTGAGCGGCGACGGTGGTGAACGGACTTTGGGCCTGAACTGTCATCACGCCGCCGTGTCGTTCGAGGATCGCTGCGAGGTTACGAATAATGATAGGAAGCTGTCTCAGCCCGATGTGTGCAGCGAAGCCGGGGTTAGCTGCTGTCAGGACCGGCCGTATCTACCTTTTGAGCGCGGCGCAAGAAGAACCAGAGAAAAACGCCGTAGACAAGAAGCGTTGAGCCTCCACACAACGCGAGCACGTTTGACGTTGCCAGGCCGCGTCCCAGAATTGGAAGTCCCAGGATCGCCAGCACCAACCCCCATCGGTAGCCAAATGCTCGCATGGCTCGACCACGCTCCCTTGTCTGTGTGGCCCAAAACCCACTCTGAATACATACTACGCAGTCGGTGGCTTCGGACGGAAGACGTTGGGACGATTCGAAGAAGTCATCCGTCCGGGTTGGAGGTCCGACTCGGGATGTGGCTACGTATTCTCGAGATACGGAATCTGGAATTAGAGATCGGAACAGGCTATCTTGTGATCTGCTGTGAATAACCTCGAGGAAAGCTTGGAGCAATCGCATCTCTCAAGCGGATCGAAACGGGCAGGGGGGAAGTGGATCTTCCCTCTCATTGTCGCCGGTAGCCTCGCCATCATGCCGCAGGGTGGACTGGGCCAACTGATCCAGCTCTATCTAAGGAGCCTCAACAGTTCATCGCTTCTCATTAGTCTGGCCACTAGCCTGAGTTTCGCCGGGGTCCTGCTCGGTAGTCTCTTTTGGGGGGCGCTATCCGATTCGTACCGAAAGAAGCCTTTGCTGTTTGCTTTACTGGGCGCGTGCGCGGGTTCTGTGGCGGTTCTTTCCCTGCTTCTACCAGCTTATGGTGCTCTTGCCTGCATCTTTGTCGTCTTTTTCATGTTGACGGGCTTCAGCCCGATCGCGATGGCGATCATCTCGGGTGCAAGCACACTGGTCAACCGGGGAAGGAATCTATCTGCCCTTCTTTCGTCTCGATCATTGGGGCTGATGCTGGGAAGCATGGTGGCCGGTTTTGCCCTTGTGGCATTGGGTTTTCGGCTGAGCTTTGGTGTGTTGGCCATCTTTCCCCTAAGTGCCATCTTCTTCGTCTTGTTTCTTGGCAAAGAGTCGAGTCTCTTGCCGCCTAGGCGAGAGAATACGTTGCAAGGATTGACCAAGGGAGGACTCGGGAGTCTCTATGTTGCCACCGTTTTGCGACAGGTAGGAAGTGCGGGAACGATCTCGCTTATCTTCGTCTACATGGCCTCTTTGGATATCCCCGAAGGGACCATGGGTATGGCAAAAGCGGCGAATCACGCGCTGCAAGTACCGGCCATGCTTCTGTTCGGCCAGCTCGCAGACCGGCTTGGGCGAAAGGTAGTGTTCATTCTCGGCTTCGGCCTTTCTGCGCTCGTGCCGGTGTTCTTTGGTCTAGCGGACTCCGCGTGGATGGTGACGGCGGGCTTCCTTGTCATGGGCATCGGGTTCAGCGCACTCTACGTTGGCTCCACAGCACATATAGGCGACCGCGTCCCGATGCACAAACAGGGCGCAATGCTCGGACTATACGAATCAAGCCGCGGCCTTGGAGGAGTGCTGGGACCACTGATCGCTGGAGCGATCGCACCGGTTGTCGGCTTTCGCCACATGTTCTTCGTGATGGCAGGAATAGCGGCCGTTGGTTTTCTGCTCGCGTTGTTTTCCGGACGCCAAACTCCGTATCTCGGAGAGTGCAACAGCAGTTAATGCCTTTACGCTCGTGCTGACTGGCGCAGCACAAAACTGGCGAGCACGATCGTCGCCACGACGAACACCAGCACCCCACCGAAGCCGAGCGGCTCTTGCCACGGAGAAAGGCCCTTCACCATCACGGCTCGCAGTAGCCGATTGGAGTAGGTAAGTGGCACGATGTAAGAAAGAGGCCGAAGAATCCAAGGAATCGCCTGCACCGGCCACATCATCCCCGAGAGAAGCACCGAGGGGAGTAGCACCAGTGGGAAGGACAGAATCGCCTGCGACTCCGTCTGGGCGACCGCCGAGAGGAGCGTTCCCAAACCGACGTTGCCGATGGCAAACAGGATGACGCAGACAAACGCCCAGAACAGCGATCCGTTGATCACCACGTTGAAGACGAGCTTGCCGATCGATAGGACGAGGACGGACTGTAAGAGCGCAATCAGGCCAAAGGCCGCAAGGTAGCCGAGGATGAACTCCGCCCGCCGCACCGGCGAGACCCAAATTCGGGCGAACGTTCCGTCTACCTTTTCCCGCACCACCGACAACAGTGTCAATACGGTGCAGATGAACGCGCAGACCATTCCCATGATCGCTGGAGCGAAGCTGTCGATGAACCGCACCTCCACCTCGTACAGTTCGCGCGTCTCCACCTCCACCGGCCCTCCTTCACCGAGATCGAGGAGTGCGTCCGCCAGACCCATCTGCACTGCCGCTGCGATCTGGGGGTCCGACTCATCGAGAGTGAGGTCGATCGTGCCCTGTGCGGTGGTAGCGACACCCATGGCGAAGTGAGCATAGTAGAGGCTTGTGAATTTCTCCGGAAAGCGGATCACTGCATGGTAGCCTTCTTCGAGCAGTAGTGCCTGGAGATCGCGCTCTCCCGGTTCGAGCTGCGTGATGGTGAATGTCGGATCCGCCAGGAGGTTTTCGATGATCGACTGGGTGAGGTCGGTCTTATCTTCATCGATTACCGCGACCCGTACATCGCGGATGTCGCCGGAAAAGGAATAGCCAAAGAGAATCATCGCGATCGAGGGGATGAACAGCATAAACGCCAAAACGCGCTTGTCGTGCCAGATCTGCCGCAGCACGCGAGCCGCAACTGCTCCGATTCGGGCAAGACTCATCGGTTCCCTCCTTGTTCCTGACTTTTTGTCAAGTGCAGGAAGACGTCCTCCATGGAGGGCGAGGGGTCTTTGGTCTCGGCGCCGACGTACTGTTTCAACTCTTGCGGCGTTCCCTCGACGCTCAGGCGTCCCAACTTCATCAATCCCACCCGGTCGCAGCGATCCGCCTCCTGCAAGTAATGCGTGGTAAGAAGGATCGTTCGCCCGTCGCGGTTCAAGGAGCGAAAGTGCTCCCAGAATTGGATTCGCAACGCCGGATCAAGTCCGATCGTTGGCTCGTCGAGGAGGAGAAGTTCCGGTTCGTGAATTAGTGCACAAGCAAGCGACAGCCGCTGCTTTTCTCCGCCGGAGAGGCGGTCGGCGCGTTGGCGTCTCAGGGCTTCCATCTCCATCAACACCAGAAGCTCGCTACTTCGTCTTTGGATGGCCTTGCCAGTCATTGCGTAGATGCGCCCGAAGAAAAGGAGGTTCTCCGCGACCGATAGGTCCCGGTACACCGCACTCTCCTGCGGCATGTAGCCGAGACGTTTCTCAATCGCTCGGCGTTCCCTGGGAACAGTGTGGGAAAGGAGCGCGGCCGACCCTCGTGTCGGCCGGGTCAACCCGCATAGCATGCGGATGAGGGTCGTTTTGCCCGCCCCGCTTGGGCCGACCAGGCCGTAGATTTCCCCGCTTTCAACCCGAAGCGTGACCCGATCGACGGCACGCCGAGGGCCGAAATCCTTGACAATTGCCTCCGTTGCGATCACCGGCTCAATCATCGGTTTCCTTTTCGAGGGTTGGGATTTCAAACAGTGCCGAATCAGCCCCACGGTTCATCGCGACCGCGTCATAGACAATCACGTTCTTAAGGATTCCGTCCGCATCGTACGCCTCAATCCGCTGGGCCAAGTACGCCACGCCGTCGATCTTCTCTACCTCGAGGAGGCGCGCGGCGACGAGTAGTTTTGCATCGACATCGAAGAGCTGCCGCCTCCTGGGAATCAATGTTTCTGGATCGACCCACAGCTCGATCACTCCGTAGGCGGCATCGTCGTTCGTCGCTGCGCCGCGAAGGTGATAGGCATCACTTTCGTCTTCTAACAGAGCGAACGCGTAATTGTCCAATTCATCCTCTACGTTGTGCAGGATCTGCCGGAAGAGCAGCCACGGCTGTTCCGTCGGCGAGAGTTCTGAGAGGTTCTTTGATAACCACTGGTCTACGACCGCTAGGTAGATCCACATTGCATCACCGACGATGAGGGTGATGTTCCCGGCCAGGTAGTCCGGCTCGAGGTACTCCTGACGCATCTTGTCCGGCTGAAGAAGCGCCAAGCGCATCCGCTGGATGAGCGACACTTCGCTGTCTTTGTACGTCTGAATCGTGATTGTTGCATCGAGGTCTTCGATAAGTCCGGAGTTTGCCTGCATCGCGTCAAGAACCTCGTCGGCGGTCTGGAGCCTCTGTGCCTCTGCGGGCAAGCCTGCCAGTGTGATGACTATTACACTTCCGATGAGAAGGCCTCGCAACCTCGCATGTGGTCTTGCACATCCATTCACGGCGACTCCTTCTGCTTGTGCTTGACGCAATCGCGGCCCTTCTGTGTGAGCAGACCCTCGTAGTAGATCCTCCTGATTGTCTCCACCAATTTTGGAAGGGTGTAGCCGGTCTCAAACAGGGTCTTCGGCGTGAGCACGGAGCGAACCGTGCCCATGAGAAGAATGATCCAAACGTCCGGATCGATGTCGGAGCGTACGGCACCCTCGGCCTGCGCCTCCGCTAGGAGCGTTTTGAGTTTTTCCAGCCGCTGCATTCGCACCGCATCGATCCGCTTCGACAGAGCTGGGGCGACCCTTTCAATCTGGCTGATCAGATGTGTCTGGACGCGGGGCATGAACCCGCTTACGAATTCGAGCGATGCCAGGATGCGGTCCATCGCTGACGCATCGCGTTCGAGGATTGCGTCCCACTGCGCAAGCTGCTTCTCCATGAACGACAGCACGATCGTTTCCACTAGCATGTCTTTGTTCGGAAACAGGTTGTACAGCGTCTTCTTGCTGATCCGGGCTCGCTTGACGATCGCGTTCGTCGTCACCGCACGCAAGCCCTCCTCGAGGAGGATCGCTCGCCCGGTCTCAATGATCCGCTCCTTTGTCTCCATGACAGATACCCAATGACAGCGCCAATGAGTACTACTATAGTTTCCTTGGTATCCTATCGCTGAGACGTTCCGTTGTCAAGAGCTGATCCAAGAGGGAAAGATAGTCCTAAGCTATCCACTTCGTAGGGCTACTACAGCAGGTTCGATTTGCTGGCCCTACTCCATCTGCGGGGACGCATGGAGGAACCCTTGGGAAATGGGGTTAGGTGCTTCAAAAGCTGATAAGGTTAATCCATCGCCTTGTGGACTGAGGAGACTCACTGTCTACTGGACTTGTCTTCGTACATCCGTTGATCGGCTTCGTGAAGTGTCTCGTTGAGCGATCGGTCGCTGCCCGGATTCCAGTGGGCACTGCCGATCGCCAGTGTAATCGGAAATTCAATGAGTGGATTCTCCCGGTTCTGCCGCGCCACGGCCTCACGGATTCTTCCGAGGAGCGCATCGATGCCGCCGTCGGTCTCGGGGAGGATGATCAGGAACTCATCGCCGCCGTAGCGCGCGACGATGTCTGTCTCCCTCACCTGTTCTGTTAGCAGCTTGGCCACTTTCTGGAGCACGCGATCTCCGAGCTGATGACCAAAGCGATCGTTGATCTCCTTGAAACGGTTGACGTCAACCATCAGCAAGTCGATGGGATGATTGTACCGCTGTGATCGCTTGACCTCTTGCTCGAGGAGTTCGTCGAGCGAGTAGCGGTTGTAGACTCCGGTGAGAGGGTCGTGACGGGCCAGATACGTGAGCTTCTCCTCGTAGCGCTTGCGTTGCGTGATGTCCACGACCATCGACCTGCTTTCAATGACATCCCCTTGCTTGTTCCTGATGGTGTTCACAGTCAGGCTGATCCATACCGGTGTCCCGTCCTTCTTCTGCATTTGAAGCTCCTCGTCGCTGATCTCCTTGCCGGAGAGAAAACGCTGAAAGACCTCTCTGGCCTTCGACTTTCCTTGCGGAGTATCAGCATACAATTCGAATACCGAACGACCGACGAGTTCCTCGGTCCGGTATCCGAGCAGCTCCGTGGCCCTTCTGTTGTACGCTCGGATGCAGGCGTCAACCCCGATGGAGAAATAGGCATTGGGTGCGTTCTCATACAGATCGCGAAAGCGTTCCTCGCTTTCGAACATGCGGCGAATGATCGGGTTCGTGACCCTGACGAACAACGCCGTTCCTAGGAGAATAGCAAAAACTGCCACCCCGGCACTGATGGCTCCAGCCCTCACGAAGGGGGAACGGATCTCAGCGAGGTCGATCTTGGCAACGATGCCCAAGTCGAGTTCCGCGACCGGTTCGTATGCCGCGAGGACGACAACTCCACGGTAGTCCAGTCCGATTACCGTTCCTGAAAGCCCCGAAAGCGCTCGACGCATCGGTTCGGCGAGCTCCGAGGCGAAGGGAATAGGGTCTCGTTGTTCCACGCCAGCGCGCTGGTGGCTGAGCAAGAAGGCGATGTCATCACCTTCGCGTCGGGCGAGTGTGAATTCCCCTGTGTCTCCAAACCCCTCGTATTGCTCATGAGCATCGAGAACCTGGCTGATTGTGGCTGCGACTGGGCCGTCCGGAAAGGTCTGAGTGTGGGCGGCGTCGAACCGGGCGACAGATTCCATTAGCCTGGCCTGGCTCTTGGCGATATCGACCAGCCGTGCTCGCTCTTCTCGGATAGCAGCACCGTAGAGCAGTCCAATGGTGACTCCGGTGACGGTCAGCGTGATAACGACCAGGACTCCGATTAACAGGATGACCCTCTTGGTATCAGTCATATTCATTGTCCCGAGATAGTGGCTTTGTGAAAGCGAAGACAGTGTCGTGTTGTGCAAATGCTGGGCATATAGTACACGAGCCCCTGCCGTCCGTTCAACACGGACGTTGACCACTCAGCCCGGAAGAGAAGGCTCTCAG
>CAZMOL010000039.1:0-15525 GCA_964568045.1 uncultured Thermotogae bacterium | reverse complement strand
CCCTGTCGCCGGGATGAGAGCCCGATATCCTAGGCCACTAGACGACGGGACCGATAATCAACTGAAAATTATCCAGAATCGCCCACCCTGTATCAAGCACACGGAGGCAAGATCCTGCCTTTGTCAACGACAATAAGCACAGTATAATCGACCCATACGGTTCACAGATAGGGGGGAATATCATGGTGCAGGCTCGTCGCCTGACGCTGCTTGTTCTATTACTGGCTTGTACGTTTAGTCTGCTCTCCGCGGCCGATGAGCTGCCCAAGATTCGCATCAGCCTCTCTCCGGTCATGAGTTCTGCTACTCTTGCCTTTGCCGAAGGATGGGGGCTGTTCGAGAAACACGGTCTCAACGTGGAACTGGTGGGGCTGAGTGACGATGAAGAACGCAGCGCGGCGCTGATGGCCGGAGATATCGACGGCATGGTCTGTGGTGTGACAACGGCGATTCTTCTTTTCGCGAGCGGAACCGATGTCGTCATCACAAGCGCAGCGTACCCGGACAATCAAACCAACAGCCTCGCTATTCTCTCACCCAGCTCGTTCAATATTCATTCACTACAAACTCTCCTCGCCAATGAAAAACCGACCAAGATCGCAACGATCTATCGCAGCGACTTCGAATACGAAACAGACCGTCTGCTGGAAAGCGCTGGGTTCAAGTTCGATCGCGAGCCTCCTTACGTATATTGGACGGACATGCTTCAACTTGCCCTGTGGTTCGCCGCACTATCGGTACCGGCGGCTGTGTTGCCGGAGCCATACGTTACATACATCGCCAACTTCCCTCTACCGGGCGGGGCAGGCCTCCCCGAGTTTGTCCATCTCTCCGACTTCGACGAGACCGAGCAGCTTCCGAGCGTCATCGTCTTTCGTCGCGCGGTGCTGGAGGAACACGGTGAACTCGTCGGCACGTTCTACGACGCCTACAAAGAAGCAATCACTACCACCAATTGCTCCGATCGCCAACAGCTGATCGAAATGGGGATCGATAGAGTTCTCGCAGTGTTCTTCCCTGGAGTCACCGAAGACACCATCCCCGATGGCATCCTGGACAGCTTCGTGATCCCTCACTTTTCCCAGCCCGAGATGCTCTCTTGGGAGCAGTTCGACGCTGTCGTGGCGTGGCTCGCGGCCAAGCAGTACACCAGCAACAATCCCTCCTACGAGGACATGACGACCGACCGGTTTCTACAATGATCGAGGTAACAGCGCTCGCGATCGACTACGGGCGTGGTAGGCGTACGGTTCGGGCAGTGCAAGAGGTTGATTTCCAACTGGATGGCGGCCGGAGCCTGGCTCTCATTGGGCCCTCTGGATGCGGAAAGACCTCGATCCTGTTTGCTTTGGCCGGGCTCATACCCCTGAGTGCAGGGACGATCGCAATCGGAGGAAGCCACGTCACTGCCCCCCGTCGAGAGGTGGCGCTGATTCTACAGAATGCCGGTCTCCTTCCTTGGAAGACCGTCTGGCAAAACGCCAATCTCAGCCTTCTTTTAAGCGGTGAGTATCCAAACCGAAACGCCGGAGCAATCCTCGAGGATCTCGGCCTTGGAGAAGTGAAGTCCCGTTTTCCGGCTGAACTCTCTGAGGGGATGAAGCGTCGTGTCGGGATCGCACGCGCGCTGTCCACGGCACCGTCGGTGATGCTAATGGATGAACCGCTGGCGTCGCTTGATACCCTGACCCGCGAACGAATCCAGGACCTCTTCCTCACTCTGTGGAAGGAACATCGATTCTCGCTCATCTTAGTAACCCACGATATCGAGGAGGCGGCCTTTCTCGGCCAGGAGATCCTTGTCCTCACTGAGCGGCCGGCACAGATCAAGGCGACCGTGTCCAATCCCGAGGTGGGCCCGCTCGATTTTCGCGAGTGCGAAGCGTTTCAGACAACGGTCAATGCCCTCAGGGAGGCCCTCGAACGATGAAACGGGTCGCGACCTACATTGCGAGCATCATCATCCTTCTTTTCCTGTGGGAGATCGCAAGTCTAGCGGTGGACGCGATCTATCAGTCACGGTTCTTGCCGGGCCCCTATGAAGCCTTTTCTCAGGTGGTCAAAAACGCGGCCGAACTGCAGCGCCACTTCTTCGCCAGTGCGGCTCGCTTGCTCTTGGCCCTGCTCATCGCGCTTGTCATCGCACTGCCGCTAGGGCTCCTCATCGGTCACGAGCGCATCCTGGACAAGTTTATTTCCCCGATGATCTACATTACCTACCCCATTCCGCAGGTCGCGTTCATTCTGTTCCTGTTTTTGGTATTCGGCACGGGGAACGCCACCAAGGTCGTAATCGTCGCCCTCGTTCTTTTCTTCCAGATACTCGTTTCGGCACGGGGGGCCGCGAAGAACATCGACGAGGAACACCTAACCAGCGTGCGCTCGGCAGGGGCGACCCACTGGCAGTTGTACTGGCACGTGATCCTACCAGCCAGCCTTCCTGACATCCTGACAAGCGCGCGAGTGAGTATCGGCCTGGGGATCGCCTTCCTGTACATCGCCGAAACGAGTGCCGCCCTGGGAACAGGATTGGGGACTTTCATCAAAACACGTATGCTGTTCGCACGCGAGCAAGCGTTCGCTGGCATCGTGGCAATGGCGATCCTGGGCCTCGTGCTTTATGTGGTCATTGAGTTGTTGGAGCACCTCCTGTGCCGATGGAAATTCGTCAGACAGCGCCCGGTTTGATCGGCAAGAGGAGTTGTGAGTAAGGTGATGGCATGGAACTTCGTCGAATCTATATCGTCGCAAACGAGACCAAGGAAGGCTTGCTGAGAGCCCTGGCTGTGCTCAAAGCCTGGTGCCAACTGAAGGAAATAGAAGCCACACCCATCGATTACGAGGCACCGGCATACCTGGAGACCGAAGGAGCGTTGGTCGTCGCTCTGGGGGGAGACGGCACCGTCCTTCGTGCCGCCTCGATCTTTGCGGACTCTACTGTCCCTATTCTAGGCGCAAATCTGGGAAGCCTCGGCTTTCTGACCCAGGTGCAAGCCACCGTGCTCACCCGCGCACTGGAAGAGGTGCTCCGCGATCGGTGTACGATCGAGGAGAGGATGCGGCTTTCATTCACTACCACAAACGCACGTGGAACGGTCCTCAATGATGTCGTCATCGCAGGAGGAACCAAGCGTCGCTTTTGCGAACTCGAACTCCTCTGGAGCGACGGAGAGGCGGCGATCTACCCCGGAGACGGGCTCATCCTATCAACAGCAACCGGTTCCACCGCCTACAACCTCTCGGCCGGCGGGCCGGTCATCGTGCCACCCGCAGCCTGCATTCTGGCAAGCCCCCTTGCGGCACACAAACTGGGGTTGCGGCCGGTAATCTTCCCGGCAGAAGAGGTCCTTCGGGTCCGGTGCCGTACTGCCGCAAGTCTCTTCGCAGATGGCGATCATATTGCAGACCTGCCGTCCGCAGCGCAGGTGACAATAGAACGAGCCGGCCTCCCAACCCGTCTCGTGCGCCTGCACGATGCTCCCCCATTTTTCCAGGTGTTGGAGGAAAAACTCAATTGGGGAGATACCCTCTCGCGGGAGAGGGAAAAGTAGGGCCGCTGGTAGCAAAGCGGTGCAGAATATCCTTACGGCCATTAGGATCGAAAATCTACAGTTCCCTAGTTCCAACGCAGGCGGCGATATGCATTGGGGAGCCTGTTGCATTCGACCCGAGTTTTGTGGCCTTCTGCAGAGGCGTGTTTGCTCATGTAGACTCGCTTGATAAGGCGGTATAATCCAGGCCAGACAGTAGCTCTAAGAGGTGAATGCGATGGTGGAAAAGGGTACGTTTCGAGTGAAGAGTGGCCTGGCCGAAATGTTGAAGGGTGGGGTCATCATGGACGTCACCACCGCCGAGAAGGCAGGAGCTGTTTCCGTGATGGCGCTGGAGCGGTTTCCCGCCGACATCCGTGCTCAAGGCGGCATCGCAATCGAGGAGATCCCCGAACACGAGATGATGCAGGTTCACTAAATGACGATCGGGATTCTCGGCTTGCAGGGAGCGGTGCGAGAGCACATTCACTGTCTGTCCCGCTTGGGGACGCAGTGGAGGGTGGTGAAGCGAGCAGGGCAGCTCGATGGCCTGGCAGGAATGATCCTTCCTGGCGGAGAATCCACCACGATCTCTCTGCTCGCCGATGGCTCGCTGTTCGAAGAACTGTGCCTGCTGGCGAATAGCGGGTTCCCATTCTTCGGCACGTGCGCCGGGATGATCCTTTTGGCAACGAAGATTGAGGGACAGCAGAATGCTTATATCGGGGCTATCGACATTACCGTTACGCGCAATGCCTCCGGCCGACAAGTGAACAGCTTCGAAACCGCCCTTCAGATAAAAGAAATCGGAGATGAAGTTCCCGTCGTGTTCATCCGGGCTCCCTATGTGACACGAGTGGGGCAAGGTGTTCTCACTCTGGCCGAGCACGACGACAGGGTGGTCGCGGCTCGGCAAGCAAACGTGCTTGTGACGAGTTTCCATCCGGAGTTGACAGACGATTTGCGCATTCACCGTTACTTCACAAACATGGTCCAGCAATGGGAAAAGGAGGTAGCATCATGAAGAAAGTAGCCATCAACGGTTTTGGCCGAATCGGGCGCGCGTTCTTCCGCCTGGCGTTCGGCAACCCAGATATCAAGATCGTAGCCATTAACGACCCGTTCATTGCGCTCGACGAAGCACGATATCTGCTCAGCCGGGATTCGGTGTACGGGCGCTTCGCCCGGACCGTTGTCACGGACGACAAAGGGATCACAGTCGATGGGTCCCACATTCCGCTGATTGAGGAGAAGGATCCAACCAAGCTTCCGTGGGGCGACATGGAAATCGATGTGGTCATAGAGTCCACCGGTATCTTTCGTGCCCACGACGGCCCGAAAGGGGCTGCACAGCACCTCACTGCAGGGGCCAAACGCGTCTTGCTCTCCGTGCCGCCAAAGGGTGAGGGTGCAGAGAAGATCCCCCAGATCGTCTACGGGGTGAATCACAAGGACGTGGTGCCAAGCGAGATGCGGATCGTCTCGGCTGCCTCCTGTACCACAAACTCGCTTGTGCCTGTGGCCTACGTCTTGGAGAAGGAATTCGGCATCGTACACGGTTTCTTGACCACCGTTCATGGGTACACGGCTGATCAGCGACTGGTGGACGCATCACACAAGGATTACGCCCGTGGTCGTGCAGCTGCAATCAATATTGTCCCCACGACGACTGGGGCGGCAAAGGCAACAGCCAAAGTAATTCCATCCCTCGCCGGCAAGATGGACGGAATGGCATTTCGCGTCCCCGTTGTCACCGGATCGGCGACCGATTTCACCGCTGAGATGAAGCGTGAGGTCACGGTAGACGAGGTGAATGCTGCCCTGCGGCGCTATGCGGAGGGTGAACTTGTTGAGATCTTAGGGGTGAGCGAGGATCCAATGGTATCAACTGACATCATCGGCGATCCACGTGCAAGTGTTGTCGACCTCTCGTCCACCCGGGTAGTTGATCAACGATTCCTCAAAGTCGTAACCTTCTATGACAATGAATGGGGGTACACAAACCAGCTTCTCCGGGTGGCAAACCTCCTATAGGGGCGGGTTGCCGCGGTGGCTGGGTGAGGGACTCCTTTGTCTTCTCTTTCCACCCCGCTGTCTACAGTGCCGCGCTCAGGCAACGAAGCTCGAGGTCCTCTGTAGATCGTGTGAGGAACAGCTCCCAACGCTTGAAGGGGCTCGTTGCCGGCAGTGCCAAGATCCCCTGGAGGATCCCCGCGTTGACCTGTGTCGCGCATGTGGCACGCGTGATCGAGGATTTGACCTTGCGCGTTGTCTGGGACCGTACGAAGGAAGTTGGAGCAATCTTCTGCGCGCCCTCAAGTTCAGCCGAGAACGGGCTGTGGCCCGTTTTCTCTCCAAGCGATTCGCGGCTTACCTCAACACAGCCAAGCCATTCGGGAATGTCGAAGCCATCACGTACGTACCAATGAGTCGGCGGGATCGCCGCAGGCGTGGCTTCAACCAAGCGCAGTTGCTGGCCAACGGCCTCGGACGGCAAGCCGGAATCCCCGTTTACAAAACACTTGCCAAGGTGCGGGTAACATCCCCCCAGGCCGCCCTCCGCGCACAGCAACGCCGAAACAACTTGCGTGGCGCCTTTCAACTGATAAGATCAGGAACGGAAAAGGTTGTCCTTGTGGATGACATTTATACCACCGGTTCGACGGTGCAGGAGTGTGCTATTACACTCAAATCGGGGGGGTACAAAGCAGTCTATGTCTTGACTGTTGCGCGTGCCTGAAGGGGGGTGCAATGCAGATCGAATCCATCTGCTTGGGAGCCCTTGCCACCAACTGCTATTTGGTAAGCGTTAATGGGACCACCATCATCATCGACCCGGCTGAGGCCTCCGCACCGCTTTACTCACTGATTGGGACCCGAAAGGTCGATTTGGTGGTGAACACCCACGGCCACTTCGACCACGTAGGCGGAGACTGGGTCCTTCGAGAACAGGGGGCGAGAATACGCCTGCATCACGCCGATCTTCCCTATGTCGATCAGTACTATCCCGATCATCCGCCGATCGATGCGTACCTGGAGGACGGAGAGGAAATTGCTGGAATACTGCGGGTCCTCCACGTCCCCGGGCACTCTCCGGGAAGCATCGCGCTGGTGGGAGAAGGAGTCGCTTTTTCGGGTGATCTCCTGTTTGCCGGCTCGATCGGAAGGACGGACCTACCCGGAGGATCGATGGAGGACATGAGAGACTCCCTCGGGCGTTTCCTCGCCCTGCCCGGCAACACCCGCGTCTATCCGGGCCACGGTGAGGCCACCACGCTTGAAAAGGAACGACGGACCAACCCGTTCCTGTGCTCGTTAAAGGTGATCGATGAAGGCTGACCGAACCGATATTCAGGCGATCAAGGAACGGATCGACATCGTCGCCGTGATCTCGCGGTATCTTTCGTTGAGCGAATCAGGAGCAAATTACAAGGGCCGTTGTCCTTTTCACAAGGATGACACGCCCTCTTTCATGGTAAGTCCACAAAAGGGCTTGTGGCACTGCTTCGGCTGCGGTGAGGGTGGCGATCTGTTTGGCTTTCTGATGAAGATCGAACGGATCTCCTTTGCGGAAGCGGCAAAACGGCTTGCCGCTGAAGCCGGCCTTTCTTTTGAGCAGCGGGTCGATGGACAGCGGGAGAGGCTTCGCAAAATCAATGCCGAAGCAGCCGATTACTTCTGTCACAACCTCACCGAACACGCTGCCGGAAAGAAAGCACGAGAATACCTGGTTGGCCGCGGCTATCAAGAAGAAAGTTGGAGCCAGTTTGGCTTGGGTTACGCAGTTCCCGGTTGGGACCATCTCAAAGCCAAGTTTGCCGAGCGCTTCGGAATCAAGTCCCTCATCGACCTCGGCCTATTGGTACAGGGAAAAGAAGGGGCATACGATCGATTCCGCGACCGGATCATCTTTCCCATCTACGACCTGTCCGGCCGGCCGATCGCCTTTGGAGGACGCGCCCTGCAAGGAGAACCGAAGTACCTCAACTCGCCCAAGACAGATCTCTTCGATAAAGGACGGCACCTCTACGGCTTGTTCTGGGCTCGAGATGCACTGGCGAGGCGGCGCTGCGCAATCCTCGTCGAAGGCTATACTGACGTCCTCTCTTTGCGGTGTGCTGGGATTGTTCACGCAGTGGGCAGCATGGGCACCGCTCTGACGCAGAGTCAGGCCAACCTTCTGCGCCGGTTCGTGGAGGAGGTCGTAATCGTGTACGACTGCGACGCCGCCGGGGGAGCGGCTTCCTTGCGCGGGATGAGTATTCTCCACAACAGCGGCCTGTTTGTGCGGGTAGCCCGTCTGCCGGAAGGCGATGACCCCGACAGCCTGGTCCGCCGTGATGGAGCACAAAGGATGATCGAGCTGACTGAAACTGCTCTCCCATTTCACTCTTTCTACGTTGAGACAATATCAACTCAGCACGACCTAAAGACGTTCAGGGGCAAAGAGCAAGCCCTGGAAGAAGCGCGAAGCTTCTACTCGCAGCTTTCCAGCATTCCACTGCGAGACGCCATCGTCGTGTCACTGGCTGAAACGCTCAAAATGGGAGAAAGCGATGTGAAGCGATTTCTTCGCGGGAAGCAGCAGCATTATCTAGCAGCAGACGAAGGGTCAGCTCTAGAGCTTGGGACCCCAGAGGACGTTGTTCTGGCCCTGTTGCTACAGGGCAAGGCCACCTGGGAGCAAGTGGCCGAACTCGCTTTGCCAGAGGATTTCTCCCCTGCATACCATCCAATCGTCGAGGTGATAGCAAAGGAGACTGGGCCGTGCGACCTTTCCCAACTGGTGCAGCACTTGGACGAGGAGTCGGCAAGACTGGCGAGTTATCTCGCTTTGGCTCCGGTCACGTTCAGCGACTCCGAGAAGGCCCTGCACGATGCGCTTACCAAACTCGTGAAGCTGCCAGCGATAGAAAGAAAGCTAGCGCAGATGCGCAAGGAAATGGTCGAAATCGAAAAAGCCGGCGATCGAAACAGGGTCGATGCGCTGCAGCGAGCTTACAGCGCACTGGTTTCACAGAAAGTATCCAGGGGAGGAACGCATGGGAAAAGATAAGAAAAACAAGGCAAAGGCCAAACCGACCGCCCCCGCCAAAGAGCAACGGCCCGAGCAAGACCCTGTCGAAGAATCCGGCACGCCCTCTTCCATCGATCAATCTGATGCGGTTGCAGCTGACGCAGAACAGGATGTCAAAGACAATATACCCGCAGAAGAAGATGACCTCTCTGATCCGGAAGCTCTCCTAGCGGATGAGGATTCCGCTGACGATGAAGCGGATGTGGCCACCGCGGTAGAAACTCGCCACGACGGAGAGTTTTCGACCGAGGCCAGCCGCGCTACAACGAAGAAGCGGAAACGAGACAAGCAGCCCCCTTCCTCCCGTCGCGAGGATCCGGTCAAGACATACCTGCGGGAAATCGGGAAGGTTCGCCTCCTCACTAAAGAGGAAGAGGTTGAACTGGCAATGGCCATGGAGGCTGGACTGGAGGCTGCCGAACGTCTCGACCACGCCCGCCTCTCCGAGGAACACGGAATGGACCTCCTGTCAAAGGAGGACAAACTAGAACTGGAGAAGCTTGTGACGACGGGGGCGGCAGCACGGGAGCGGTTGACCGTCTCCAATCTGCGTCTTGTCGTCTCCATTGCCAAAAGATATATGAACCGCGGCCTTTCCTTCCTCGACCTAATTCAGGAAGGGAACATGGGGCTGATGAAGGCAGTGGAGAAATTCGACTACAGCCGCGGCTACAAGTTCTCTACATACGCCACCTGGTGGATTCGGCAGGCGATCACGCGTGCGATCGCCGATCAGTCACGGACGATCCGTGTTCCCGTTCACATGATCGAGACAGTCCGCGAGTTGAATCGGGTAAAGCGGGAGTACATCCAAGCACACGGTGCAGCCCCCACTCTGGAGGATCTCTCCATCCTCACTGGCATGTCCATCGACAAGATTAAGAAAGTGGAAAACGTCTCCCAGTTCACCGCCTCCCTGGAGCGGCCGATCGGCGAGGAGGACGAGGACACCCTCGGCGATTTCATTGAAGACCCCTCCGCTCCCTCTCCGACAAAGGAGACGTTTCGCATGTTCTTAAAAGAGCAGCTGAATCACGCACTCGGCCAGCTCGATGAACGAGAACGCGAGATTCTGAAACTGCGCTACGGACTCGACGACGATCACCCACGCACATTGAAAGACGTCTCGCTGAAGTTCAACATCACCCGCGAGCGTGTCCGTCAGATAGAAATCAAAGCGATCGAGAAACTGAAACACCCGTCCCGCCGAGCCGAACTCAAGCGTTTCCGTGAACTCCTGATGGGAGAGGATTAGCCCCCGGTGAACGCAGTCCGGCCTGAGGAACCCTCTGCCCAACAGATTGTGGTGATCCTCGGTCCGACCGCCACCGGAAAAAGCGCGGTGGCCATAGAAGTCGCTCTCAGGCTGAACGGCGAAGTGATCTCAGCCGACTCGCGTGCCTTCTTCCGCGGACTCGACGTCGCTACGGACAAGCCACCCTATTCTGCCCGCTGCGGCGTACCTCACCATCTCCTCGATGTCGTCGGTATTGACGGCAACTACGACGCAATGGCCTTCCGTCAAGATGCAGACCGCGCCATTCGCAAGATCGGGAAGCGAAAGCACGTGCCAATTCTTGTCGGAGGGGGAACCCTCTATCTCGGAGCTCTCCTGCGGGGAATCTTCCCGGGGCCGTCCGCCGATACCACTCTACGCAAAGAGCTGGCAGGACAGCCGTTAAGTGAACTATACGAGAAACTTTGCGCCGTCGATCCAAAAGGCGCAGTGAAGATCCATCCCCACGACCGGCTGCGAATCGTGCGAGCACTCGAGGTGTACGAGCTTACCGGACAACCGATCAGTACACTGCAACAAGAAGCACAACCCCTTCCCCATCGATTCGTCCGTTTTGGACTACGCCGAGCCAAATCGGACCATCGAGTTGCAATCGCAGCGCGGGTGGACAGGATGCTCGAACGGGGCCTCGTCGCCGAGGTGACACGACTGCGACAGGAGGGGCTGAATCAGGATCACCAGGCCTATCGAACGATCGGCGTTCGCGAAGTCTTCGACTATCTCGCCGGCAAGATCACGCCCACACAATTGCGAGACGCCCTCATCACCAACACCTGGACCCTGGCGCGTCGACAGACAGCGTGGTTCCGCAATGAGAAAGACACTCACTGGATCGACGTCACTGGTCAAACTCCGGGCGTGCTCGCCGAAGAGATCGTTGCCCGATTGCCGGAAGGCCTAGGGCAGGGTTAACATGCGGATGATGCAATGAGTGAAATGCGTAGAGAAGAGCTGGTATTGACGAGTGAAGGTCAACGAGCAATCGACCAGCGTGCCGTAGCCAGTGGCGTCTCCTCAGCGGCGTTGATGGAGAGTGCCGGATGCAGCGCAGCAGAACTCATTTGCCGGTCACTGCATTGGAAGCGGGTCGTGGTCGTGGCCGGTCGCGGCGGAAACGGGGGCGATGCGCTGGTGGTAGCAAGATACCTCCACCAGGCCGGGATGAGCATTTCGGCATTCGCAGTGTGCGCTGCGGAGCAATTCTCGGAAACCACAGCCACGATGGCGCAGCGCCTCGAACGGGCCGCTCCAGGCAGACTCCAGTCCCTAACCGATGATCTTGGTCCACTCAAGAAGGCTCTTAAGGAGGCGGACGGGCTGATCGACGGCCTGTTTGGAAGCGGACTCGATCGAGGGCTTTCCGGTCGATTCTCAGAAGTCGTTGAGATCATCAACGCAGCGCGCGCGCAAACAGTCTCGCTCGACCTTCCCTCTGGTCTGCCGTCGGATCTTGGGTTCCCGTTCGATGGAGCCGTGAGAGCCGATTTTACTATCGCCATGGAATTCCTGAAGCCGGCCCATCTCCTTTACCCCGCCCGGTCGTACTGCGGGAACATCCTCCTCGCCCGAGTCGCCTATCCTCAAGGAGTCCTTGCGGACCTTGTCCCCCTGGCACGGGTGCTCGAGCGAGCCGGTGCACGCGCCCTTCTTCCAGCCAGGCCGCCGAACGGCCACAAAGGAACGTTTGGACGGGTTCTCGTCGTCGCAGGGTCTATCGGAATGAGCGGAGCCGCGATCCTGTGTGCAAAGGGCGCACTGCGGGCAGGCGCTGGGCTTGTCACCGTCGCCTGTCCAGCGGCTATCAACCCCGTTATCGAGACCGCGCTGACCGAAGCGATCACCCTCCCACTGCCCGATGAAAAGGGGCACCTGACACCTGATGCGCTTGGAACCCTCAGCTCGGCCCTTGACCGCACCGATGTCGTGGCGATCGGTCCGGGCCTGTCCCGTCAGTCGTCGGTCGGTGAGCTCGTAGTGGCGCTTCTTGAGAAAATCCAGGTGCCGATCGTGCTTGACGCGGACGGTCTCTTCCACCTTGCGCCTCACTTGGATGGTTTGAAAGACTCATCCGGCCGCATCGTTCTTACCCCACACCCGGGCGAGCTGTCCCACTTGATCGACCGACCGGCTGACCAGATCGATGCGAATCGGATTGAGGTAACACGAGCGTTCGCAGCCGAACACGGCGTGGTTCTCCTGCTCAAGGGCCGACCGACCGCAATCGGGACCCCGGATGGAGAAGTCTATCTGAACCCCACAGGCAATACCGGTCTAGCCACCGGCGGAAGCGGAGACGTGTTGACCGGCTTGGTTGCCGGGTTCCTCGCCGGTGGGGCGCGTCCGGCTGACGCGGCGGTCCTCGGGGCCTACCTGCACGGCTACGCCGCCGACTCCCTCGCCCGCAACATCGCCGAACGATCCATTCTTCCAAGCGACCTGATCGACGTTCTTCCTGCAGTTATCGCTGAGGTCGAAGCCAGCAACAAGGACGATGAGACTCCAATTGGCGGATAGCGGCCAAGAAAAGCGATCCAGATGACAAATTCCTTCCGACTCATCGACACGCACGCCCATCTGGACGCCTCGGACTACCGCGACGACCGGGCCGCCGTCATCGCGCGGGCGTTTTCCAGCTCAATCGGCGTAATCACTGTCGGGGTCGATCGTCACTCGAGCGAAACGGCCTGTCACCTCGCAGGTCGTCATCACCTGGTCTGGGCCGCAATAGGCGTTCACCCCCATGACGCCAAGACGCTGGATCAGACGCTGTTATCCAACTTGGAGGACCTCGCACAGAACAAGCGGGTAGTGGCAATCGGCGAGATCGGGCTCGACTACTACCGCGACCTCTCCCCACGAAACGTGCAGCGCCGCGTCTTCAGAGAGCAGATCGCGCTTGCGCACAAAAACGATCTACCGATCATCGTTCACAACAGGGATTCCACCGACGATCTTCTGGCAATCCTGACAGAGCTTTCCTCATCCCACCGCGGGGTGATTCACTCGTTTCTCGGCAGCGCAACCCTGGCCGATGCGTTCCTCTCCCTTGGATTTTACCTTGGTATCGGCGGTCCGATCACTTTCGCCAAGAATGAGCTCCTCAAAGAAGCGGTGCGACACATTCCTTTAGAACGAATCCTGCTTGAGACCGACTGTCCGTACCTGACGCCGGTTCCCCATCGCGGGAAACGCAATGAACCCGCCTACGTCCATTATGTCGCAGAGACGGTGGCCGAGATTAGGGGTGTATCCTTAGAACAGGTGCAGCAGGCCACATCCGACAACGCAAGACGGCTGTTCCGACTGTAGTGAAACCTACTGCGCTCGCGGTCCGGTCATGAGTGAAGCGACCTGATCAAGGAGCAGGCAGACGTGACAATCCGCTCACCTGTGAATTCCTCGTTGTTGTCTGCTAACATTCGATGCCCGTGCCAGGAGCAAGGTTCTTTCTCACACGGAGCCAACGAACAAAGGTCGAGATAACGATGACATTCGAGCAAAGCCTACGCGCACTCCTCGAACGGCCGGTTGTTGCGGCTAATCCCAGTAGAGAATTGCTGATCGAAGACGCAGTCACAAACAAGGAAGCCATCGTGAGCGCCTGTGGCGCGCTCGCCACGTGGACCCCACCCGAGTCGACCGGCAGAAGCCCAAAAGACACGCTTGTCGTCCGACGCAAGGAAAGTGAAGCAAACATCGATTGGGATTCTCCCAACAACATCGAAATCGACGAGGACACGTTCGACATGATTCTCGAAGACGCGTTTACCACCCTTCAAACGAAGCAGCGCATATATGTGACCGATCGCATTCTCAGTGCCGATCTTTCCTATGCACTCCCGGTACGCACCGTGACAGACAAAGCCCTGACCGCACTGTTCACTGACAACATGTTCCGACCGCTCCCCGCAGACATCACGACCAGCGTGTTCGCCGATCGCCCGTTCACTCTGTTGGTCCTTCCCTATGACAAGCTTGACCCAAAGAGGTACGAGGGACGGTTGCGCGTCGATCCGAGAATTGGGAAGACCTCGACCATGGTCATTGGGATGGACTTTGACCGTCGCATCGGGGTGGTCTACGGATCGGCCTACGGTGGCTCAGTGAAGAAGCTGATGTTCACGGTTATGAACTACCTCCTCCCGGCAGAGGGAATCCTGCCGCTCCATTGCTCGGCCAACGAGGGTCCGGCCGGAGATACTGCACTGCTGCTTGGACTCTCTGGAACAGGGAAGACCACCCTGTCCGCCGATCCACGCCGAGCGCTGCTCGGGGATGACGAACACGGTTGGAACGAGAACGGGACCGCCAATTTTGAGAACGGATGCTATGCCAAGCTGATCGACCTCGATCCGGAAAAGGAACCGGAGATCTACAACGCCGTCATGCACGAGGACGACTATCGCCGCCACGGCGCGATTGTAGAGAATGCAATGATCTATCCGAGTGGCACGTTCGACCTGTTCGATGACCGTTTCACCCCCAACTCGCGCGCCTCCTATCCCCTGACTTATCTCTCCAACATCAAGGCCTCATCCAGAGGGCAACACCCGAAGACGATCCTCTTCCTGACCGCCGACGCGAACGGCGTGCTTCCGCCCATCGCCAAGCTCTCCAAGGAACAGGCAATGCTGTGGTTCCTGATGGGATATACGAGTAAGCTCGCCGGAACGGAAACAGGGATCATCGAACCAAAGACAACCTTCTCCCGCTTCTTCGGCGAGCCGTTCATGCCGCGCAATCCCGACGTATACGCACGGATGCTCGGAGAAAAACTCGACCAACACGGTACCCAGGTCTACCTGGTGAACACCGGCTGGAGTGGCGGCCCCTACGGCGAGTCCGACCGAATGGATATCACACTCACCCGGGAGATGGTGCATGCGGCCCTGTCTGGCGAGCTTGCGAATGTCGAATACATCGAGGACGCGACATTCCACGTATTGGTCCCGCAAACCTGTCCCGGAGTGCAAAGCGAGATCCTCAATCCGCGCAACACGTGGAAGGACAAGGCGGCCTACGATGAACGGGCCGTCAAGCTGGCAGCCGAATTCTGCGCACACTTCGACAAAGCGTACGGGAACAAGGGGATCGATCCGGCAGTGGCCGCGCAGTGCCCGGGCAAGTAACCGCCCGCGCATGAAGAAGAATCGCTAGACGGCCAAGCGCGATCCTCACCCGCGCTAGCGCAGCCTTCTCTTGATTTCCCGCTTCAGCTCGTAAAGAGCAATCCGCAGCTTCGCAAAAAAGGGACGGTTCGTGGCAGCCGGCCATTTCCACACCACTCCCACTACCGCCAGTACAACAATGACCGTCAGCAGGAAGTGGAGGAATCCTGAAGATAGGCCAAGCACCATTGCGATCACAAAAACGACCAGACAAAGGGCAAGGTCGGTGGAGGTACAACGGCGGGCCGCTCGACGGATCGCGTTTCGCACCCCGCGATAGGCCAGCCGCAACTTGTCGGTGAAACTCCCTCCAATACCCCGCGGCCACTTCCACACAACAGTGATCAACCCCAGAATGATCAGCAGATCAACCAGATTTCCGATCACCCCCAGCGCAATGCCAAGGACGATCCCCAAAGCAAACAACGCCACGGCCAGGGCCAAAAGAGCAAG
>CAZMOL010000038.1:0-16276 GCA_964568045.1 uncultured Thermotogae bacterium | reverse complement strand
AAGGACTGCACGAGGCTGGCGTAGCGGACTTCGCCCATGAGGAAGTCGTGGAAGTTTCCGGTTGGGTCCTTGGAATCGAGTTGGAATGGGTTCTTGCCCTCGGTGGCTTGGCGTGGATCGAAGCGATACAGCGGCCAGTAGCCGGCTTCGACGGCGAACTTCTCTTCTTCCTGCGATTTGCCCATTCCTTTTTTCAATCCCTGGTTGATGCACGGAGAATAGGCAATGATCACGCTCGGGCCGGGATAGCTTTCGGCCTCAAGAAACGCCTTGAGGCACTGGTTCTTGTTCGCTCCCATAGCGACCGATGCAACGTAGACGTAACCGTAGATCATCAGCATTTGGCCGAGGTCCTTCTTCTTGGTCTTCTTTCCGGAGGCGGCGAACTTGGCCACCGAGCCGGTTGGCGTCGCTTTCGATGACTGGCCACCGGTGTTGGAGTAGACCTCGGTGTCTAATACCAGGATATTGACATCCTGCGCCATCGCTGCGACGTGGTCGACACCGCCGTAGCCGATGTCGTAGGCCCAGCCGTCCCCTCCGATCGACCACACCGATTTCTTGGTGAACAGATCCCGCGCGGAGAGTATCTCTTTCAGAAGGTCGCTGTCCTTGGCTCCTTTGGCCAACAGGGCGGCCATGCGATCGCCGGCCTCGCGAGAGGCGGCAGCATCGTTCTTGCCGGCAAGCCAAGCGGTCATCGCCTCCTTCAATTCCGTCGAGACTCCGCCCTCGATCGCTTCCTCGATCAAGCGAGCCAGGCGGTCGCGGCGGGCGGACAGTGCCAGCCGCATCCCGAATCCGAATTCGGCGTTGTCCTCGAACAGGGAATTGGCCCAGGTCGGCCCGTGCCCATCTTTATTCAAGCAGTACGGCACCGCCGGTGCCGAGCCGCCATAGATCGAGGAACAGCCGGTGGCGTTGCCGATCAGCATCCGGTCGCCGAACAGCTGTGTGGCGAGTTTTACATACGGCGTCTCGCCGCAGCCGGGGCAGGCGCCGGAGAACTCGAACAGCGGTTGGCGGAACTGGCTTCCTTTGACCGTATCCGCGCTCATGACGTCGTCGTGCACAGGCAGAGTGACCGCGTAGTCGAAATGCGGCTGCCGATCGGCTTGGGTGTCCAACGGCTTCATGACGAGCGCTTTTTCGCCCTTCTTTCCTGGGCAGATGTCGGCACAGTTGCCGCAGCCGACGCAATCGAGCGGGCTGATCTGGATCGTGAACTTGTAAGGTTCCATTCCCTTGCCTGTGGCGGGAATCGCTTTGAATCCCTCCGGGGCCTTGTTCAGCTCTTCGTCGGTGAGCAGGAACGGGCGCACGGTGGCGTGCGGGCAAACGAACGCGCATTGGTTGCACTGGATGCAGTTATCGGAAATCCACTCCGGAACGTTGATCGCAACGCCGCGTTTCTCGTATTTCGTCGTGGCAACCGGGAACGAGCCGTCCGGACCGGTCCGTTGGTAGGTGCCATCGAGCTGTGCCGCAAACGCGCTCACTGGGAGGGAATCTCCTTCCTGCAGGATCATCGGCCGCATGACGTTAAGGACCCATTCGGGCTGTTCGGGCCTCGTGGGACTGCCGGAGGCGTTCAACCATTCGGCCGGAACGGCAACCTGAACCAGATTGTCAAGTGCGGCATCGACACCGTCGTAGTTCATCTGTACGACCTTCTCGCCCTTGCGGCCGTAGGTCTTCTTGATCGCCTCTTTCAATCTCGCGATTGCCTCATCTACGGGCAGCACTCCGGCGAGCTTGAAGAACACGGTCTGCATGATCATGTTGATCCGCCCGCCGAGTCCGACCTCTCCGGCGATCTTCACCGCATCGATTGTGTAGAATTTGAGCTTCTTCTCAGCGATGGTGCGCTTGAGGGCGGCGGGGAGATGCTCTTCCAGCTCAGGGCCGCTCCACGGACAGTTGAGGACGAACGTGCCGCCCTTCTTGATTCCGGCGAGCAGGTCGTATTTGTCCACGTAGGCGGGGTTGTGGCAGGCGATGTAGTCGGCGTTCTCCACGAGATACGGTGATTGAATCCGGTTCTTGCCGAATCGCAGGTGGGACACGGTGGTCCCGCCGGACTTCTTGGCGTCGTAGGCGAAGTATGCCTGTGCGTAGAGATCGGTGTTGTCGCCGACGATCTTGATCGCGTTCTTGTTCGCTCCCACGGTTCCGTCGGCACCAAGGCCCCAGAACTTGCACTGAATCGTCCCCTCGGGAGCGGCGTCGATCTCTTCGCCGATCGGCAGCGACAGATGGGTGACGTCGTCCTCGATGCCAACGGTGAAGTGGTTCTTGGGATTCTCGGCCGCGAGATTGTCGAGGACCGCCTTGACCATGGCCGGGGTGAAGTCTTTCGATCCCAGTCCGTAGCGGCCACCAACGACCAACGGCGTTCCGCCGTATTCCTTGAACGTCGTGCAGATGTCTTGGTACAGCGGCTCGCCCAGGCTTCCGGGCTCTTTGGTCCGATCGAGCACGGCAATGCGCTTCGCAGTATCGGGGAGAGCTTGGAGGAAATGCTCTGCCGACCACGGCCGATACAGGCGCACCTTGAGCGCACCTACCTTTTCTCCCTGGGAAACAAGGTAGTTCACCGTTTCCTCGGTCACGTCGCATGCGGATCCCATGAGAGCGATTACGTATTCGGCATCCGGTGCACCCACGTAGTCGAAAAGATGATAGGTTCGACCGATTGCTTGGCTGACCTGTTCCATGGTTTCGGCGACGATGTCGGCCGTTGCCGCGTAGTAACGATTCGCGGCCTCCCGACCCTGGAAGTAGATGTCCGGGTTCTGGGCTGTCCCGCGCAAGTGCGGATGCTCGGGGTTCATCGCGCGACGGCGGAAACTCTCGATGGCATCCCACGGCGTCAGTTTGCCCATCGTCTCGTAGTCAACGACGTCGACCTTCTGAATCTCATGAGAGGTGCGGAATCCGTCGAAAAACTCGATGAACGGGACGTTCGCTTTGAGACTCGACAAATGAGCGACGATGCTGAGGTCGATCACTTCCTGAACGGACGCGGTCGCCATGAGGCCAAATCCGGTCTGACGGGTCGCCATAACGTCCGAATGATCCCCAAAAATGGACAGGGCGTGCGCGGCCAACGCGCGCGCGGACACATGAAAGACGGTTGGCAAAAGCTCACCTGATATCTTGTACATGTTCGGGATCATCAGGAGTAGCCCCTGGGATGCGGTAAAGGTAGTCGTGAATGCCCCCGCAGCCAGAGAACCGTGCACTGCCCCGGCGGCACCGGCTTCGGACTGCATCTCGACGACTTTCAGAGGCTGCCCGAAGATGTTCTTTCTTCCGTGCGCCGCCCAGCTGTCTGCCACTTCTCCCATCACCGAGCTCGGTGTAATCGGGTAGATCGCTGCAACATCACTGAATGCGTAGGCAACATGCGCCGCGGCCGTGTTGCCGTCAATTGTCATCATATGTTTCTCCGGCATGGGGGTCCCTCCATCATCAGATTGGGCGCGGGCGGAAACACCACGAGCCAGCACGATTGTACTGGCTCGCTTTGGCCTTCTCAATAGCATCGCGGGGTTGCAGCTTCTGCCAGCGTGTTCTAAAGTTTGGCCGCCCCTATTTGGAGTCTGGCAGAGTACATCGACCGGCAGGCTGTGCACGCCGGTGCGCAAGGCTTTAAGTATGTTTCGGAAACCGAGGAGGACGATGTTTCGGCAACTTCTGCGCTCCCGCGCCAAGCACGTGATCATCCTGCTACCGTTGGGATTGGTAATAGGAACGATAGTCGGCGAGATGTTCGGCGACGTTGCGTTCGGCGTGGTTGCCGGGGCCGGGCTGGGAGCCCTGCTCGGCGGGTTGTTCGCGCTGCGCGCTCGCTAGTGCCCCCCAAGAACCGCGGGACGCCAAACTCGTAGCAGCCGCTGACAGCGGCCCTTGCCGATGTTGGGCCTAGAAATCCTCCAGTAGTTCCACCAGGTTGGGAGAACCTATCTCCTGCAATTCATAGCGGACGCGGGTGGTGGGAACCTTGAACGTGAGCAGCCGCGTGAGATCGATCGGCGTGCCGATCACTACGCCGTCGCACTCGGTCCGGTCTACGGTTTGCTGGAGGTCGCGAATCTGGGCCTCTCCGTATCCCATCGCCGGGAGGAGCTTTCCGATCTTGGGGTAGCGGCGGTAGGTCTCAGTGATCGAGTCCACGGTGTAGGAACGGGGGTCGACAATAACTTCGGCTCCAAAACGCCTTGCCGCGATGGTCCCGGCGCCGTACTCCATCCCTCCATGGGTGAGGGTTGGGCCGTCTTCGATCACCAGAACGCGCTTTCCACGAATCACGGCGGAATCATCCACCAGGATTGGCGAGGCCGCCTCGATGATGTGCGCCTTCGGATTGGCTGTGACCACGTTCTCCCGCACAAACTGAACGTCGTCCCACGATGCGGTATCGACCTTGTTTATCACGATGATATCGGCCGTGCGGAGGTTGACCCCACTTGGATAGTAGAGCAGCTCATGTCCGGCACGGTGCGGATCGGCAACCACGATGGAGAGATTGGGCCGGTAGAAAGAGAAGTCGTTGTTTCCACCATCCCAGATCACTACGTCCGCCTCCTGCTCCGCCTTGCGGAGGATCTTCTCGTAGTCCACACCCGCATACACGATCGTCCCGTTGTCGATGTGTGGCTCGTATTCTTCGCGTTCTTCGATCGTGCATTCATGACGATCGAGATCTTCGTAGCTCTCGAACCGCTGCCATTCTTGTTGTACGAGGTCGCCGTAGGGCATCGGATGCCGAATGACCACAAGTCTCTTCCCTTGTGCTTTTAGAATACTACAGACCCGCCTCGTCGTCTGGCTTTTCCCCGAGCCGGTACGCACGGCCGTAATGGCGATGAGGGGTTTCTCGGGTTCCACCATTGTGGATGCTGTTCCCATCAGCATGAAGTCTGCACCGGCCGCGTTTGCTTCCGCAGAGCGTTCCATGACGTACTGATTGGAGACGTCGCTGTACGCGAACACAACCAGATCGACCCTCTTTTCCGCGATGAGATCCCGCAGGTCCTCCTCGGCCTCAATCGGAATCCCCTGCGGATAGAGGGAACCGGCCAACTGCGGTGGATAGAGTCGTCCTTCGATATCTGGGATCTGCGTTGCGGTGAACGCCACGACTTCATAGTCTGCGTTGTCACGAAAATAAACGTTGAAGTTGTGAAAATCCCGGCCCGCCGCACCCATGATAATGACCCGCTTCTTCATCACATCTATCCCCTTTGGCGATACAGGTGACATTATACCGACTTCCCATAAACCCTTCCAGAGAAGTTGCCCAACCTCATCCGGAGCAATAAGATGGAACAACCATGTCTCTTGCCAATAAGATCACACTTGCGCGGGGGCTACTGATTCCGCCGATTGTTGTTCTCCTCTTCCTTAATCAACGTGCGGCATCACTCGGCCTGTTTCTGCTTGCCAGTTTCGGAGATGTCCTCGATGGCATGGTGGCACGAAGACGCGGGGAAGTTACGACTTGGGGAAAAGCGCTCGATCCTGCCGTAGACAAGGTACTCTATCTTTCGCTGCTTGTTTCCCTCGTCGTTTTGGGCGAGATATCTCTTCTCGCTCTGATTCTGTTTGTTGTTCCACAGTTGGGATTGGGCATCGGTGCGCTCTGTCTTCGTATCCGCGCGCGGATTGTTCAGGGAGCTCGCGGGCCGGGAAAATCCGCGGCAATTCTCACTTTCGCCGCCGTGGTCTTCTTGTTGCTGCCCCTTCCTCACGCCGTCCATCCGTACCGAGTGTGGTTTCTCTACGCGGCAATTGGTGTCACCTATCTGGCTGCACTCGACTACTTGCGTTCCGCAATTCGTGCCACGGGATCTCTTGGTAAGGATACTTCGGGAACTCCGGCGGAACCGGCGCCTCAAAGCGGATCGATTCCCCCTGCGTCGGATGGGTGAATCCGATCCGCCAGGCATGTAGCATCAGCCGTTCGCCTTCTCGACCAAACAGGGGGTCGCCCACAACGGGATGGCCGATGTAGTGAAGGTGAACGCGGATTTGGTGCGTCCGGCCGGTGCGTGGGGAGACAAGGAGAAGGGTCGTTGCATCATATCGAGCCAGCACACGAAACTCTGAGCGCGCAACACGCCCCTGCGGATGGATCGCCATTCGGGTGGGGCGGCTGGGGTCTCGCCCGATCGGTGCATCGATCAAACCTTCCTCCTCAGCAATCGCTTCCTCAACTACAGCCAAGTAGAACTTGCTGACCCGCTGCTCGGCGAACTGGATCTTGAGAGATTCAAGAGCACAAGACGTCTTAGCCACAACGATCACACCGCTTGTCGCCTTGTCCAATCGATGTACGATCCCCGGGCGAGCCGGATCATCTCCCGTCGGAAGGTCCCGATCTACAAGAAGCCCCTCCACAAGGGTCGTGCCGCTCTGGCCGGCTCCCGGATGAACGACCAGATCCACTGGCTTGTTCACAACGACGATCTGCTCATCCTCGTACAGGATCGCCAAGTCAATCCGCGCTGGCGTAAGCAGCGGCTGGATCGCAGTCTCCAATAGGATTTGTTCTCCCTGCCGAAGTCGGCGCGAGGACTGGCGAGTCGTCAACCCACCAATCGTGACGTGCCCCGCGCGTATCGCACGTTGGATCTCACTGCGAGACATCTCTGGTATCTTCCCGGCAAGGTAACGATCCAGGCGAAGACCAACGTCCCCACCATTTGCGGTAAGATCCATTCTCTCCATTGCTTTCCCCTAGCGATTTGTCTGCTCGTACAGGCTTGCAGTATAATACAAAGAGCGTGCAGGTAAGGGAAGTGGATTTGGGGAGGCGCCTTGACGAAAGACTTTCGTGAGCCTCACTTGTTGGCGTGACGAGTGCAGAGCGTGATCGCGGAGATCCCCAGATCGTTTTCCAACTACATAAGGAGAAAAGCTCGGGGAGCGATTTTTGTTTCGACATGAACATTGAATTCATCGAAGCCCTTGAAGAAATGGCAAAGGAGAAGGGGATCGCGCGAGAGGATCTTCACGAGGCGATCCGCAAGGGTCTTGCAGTGGCATACCAAGAGGAGTATCACACCGAGATCCCCGTGGAGGTGGAGATCAACCCCAACTCCGGTGATATCCTCATCAACGGAAAACGGATTGAGTTAGCGAAGTTTGGTCGCATCGCCACCAAGAAGGCCGAGGAGGCAATTCGGCATGAGATCACGACCAAGCGGCGCGAGATCGTATATGGGCTATTCATTCACCGTGTCGGCGAGATCATTGGCGGTTCGATTCACCGCTTCGAAGGCAAGGATGTTTGGGTGAACCTAGGTGAAGCCGAGGCCCTACTGCCCGATGCGGAGAGAATCCCTGGCGAACGCTACCATGCCGGACAGCGTTTGCGTGCCTACTTGGTCAGCGTGGAACTGACACAAGGTGATCCTCGTATTCTTCTCTCCCGCGCTCACCCAGAGTTCGTTCACCAACTTCTTCGGATGGAAATTCCCGAGCTCGATGAAGGAATACTCGTGGTGCGACAAATTGCCCGCGAACCTGGGCGCCGTAGCAAGGTCGCTGTCGAGTCGCTTGATCCAAATGTTGATCCGGTGGGGACCTGTGTGGGAGCAGGCGGTGCACGTGTGCGGGTCGTCACACGGGAGCTGTACGGGGAGAAAATCGATCTCATCCGCTGGAGTGACGATGTGGAACAGCTCCTTCGCAACAGCCTGGAACCGGCATCGGTTCTTTCTGTTGAGCTTGACGAAGAGTCCCGCAGTGCAAAGGTTATCGTTCCGGACGACGAACTATCTCTTGCCATCGGGAAGGGTGGGCAAAACGTCCGCTTGACCGCAAAATTGATCAACTACGCCATCGAAGTGACCAGCCCATCCGAAGAGAAGGACTAATCGGCTCTTGACGTCGAGTATGAGACCACCCAAAGACAAGGTTTTCTGGGGCCTGTTCCGCATCAGTCGCTACTACGCATGGTGGGTTCTATTGATTGCTCTTGCTCTCACTGCCGTGGCGGTATACTACGTACGTGAGCTTCCTATTCGCAGTTCCTATTTTGATTTGCTCCCCCAGGACGATCCACTGATCGATGAGTACCGCGACAGCGAGGAATATCTTGCTCAAACGGACTACCTCGCCCTCCTTCTAGAACTGCTCGAAACCGAAGACAGGTCACATGAGCAGCGGGAGCGCCGTCTCCTTGAGGCGGCAGAAGCGATCGCAGCAGTCTTGCGGAACAACCCCGAGTTCCTGGAAGTCATCTACCTTCTTGACACATCGCCCAAGATCCCGGACCAGTACCTCCTTCTATACACGCTTGACGCAACGCAGCTCGCCCGTATCGAGTCGAGCATCGCCCTTGCACGCCAATCGATCGCTGATGGGGCCCTGTCACTCCTCCCCACTACCGGTGACCTCGGTGATGCCTACAACCAAGTAGGAGGAGCAATCGAGGATGCTCTATCCGGTGGTGTAAGCAGCGAAGCCACTGCGGATGTGACCTCTACCGAGGCAAGCCTCACTGAGATGATCGCCTTCAACGAGGCCGTCCTTGGCGCGATTGACGGAGTCGAAACCCTGTCGGAAGTAACAGACGCCGTATCAGCGCTCTCCGAGATCTTCACCCCTGCCGAAGGCAAGGTCTCTCGCGCTCCGGAAGGCGTCTTCTCGCGCGATCGCACGAGGCTCTTGATGACGGTCCGGCCGCGGTACCCTTCCCAGCGTGGAGTCACCTACTGCAGCCAAGTAATGAAGATTCTAGCAAATGACCTGGGCCAAGTTGACTTGGATGGGCTAGGGGTTCACGTCGGAGTCACCGGAACATACGCTTACAATGCCGAAACCAATGCGGTCATCAACGCGGACATGCGGCGAACAACGATCATCGCATCAGTTGGTGTGCTTGTGATCTTCTACATTGCCTTTGGGTCCATTTTCTACAGCGTTATCGCCATAATCCCGCTTCTGGTCAGCCTGGTACTAACGATGGCCTGGGCGAAGTTTGCCGTTGGCGGGTTTAACCTCATCACTTCGTTTCTCCCGGCGCTGGTGCTCGGGTTGGGGATTGACTACGGTATTCACTTCATCTCACGCTATGCCGAGGAGCGGTCCAAAGGATGTTCCCTCAATCGGGCACTATACACCGCAGTGTTACGCAAAGGCAAGGCCTCGTTCTTGGCTGCCGCGACCACAGCGCTCGTCTTCCTGGGGCTCCTTTCCGCTCGCTCACGAGCCCTGTTTGAGATGGGTGCGATCACCGGCGTCGGAGTGCTCGTCGCCTTCCTGACAACCATCTTCCTCCTCCCCGCACTGATCACCCTGGCGCATTATCTATTCCGCTTCCATCACCGGGAACGCGTGACAAACTACGCCCCACACCTTTCCCCATTCTTCCGTTTCGTAACGGAGAAAGGGAGGGTCATCTTCGCCATCGTTCTCATTCTGACTTTTTTCGTCGCGTTTCAGGCGGCTCGAATATCGTTTGTGTTCTCAAGCACTGACATGGTTCCGCATGTGCCCAGTCAGGATGTGTACAATGAAATCCTCACTCAGTTTGGCGCCAGCTCAACTCGAATCGGGAACTATTTCACGTTTTTCACCTCGTCAGAGGATGAGCTCTCCGAAGTGGTGGAACGCCTAGGACAGAACAGCCTGGTCAAAGAAGTGCAGTCCCCACAAGATCTTCTTCCGGTCAATCTCTCCGACCAGCAACGGATTCTAAACAGCCTGAACATCACCTCCTACATTGAGCAACTCGGTCTATTCGAGCGTAGCCTGGCCAATCGCGCTTCCGTTCTTGCTCAAATCCGCAACCTGCTCACGCAATTCGGCCTTTTGCAGTACGGCGCCGCGTTGAATGGACAAGTAGAGATCCCCCTGGCCTGCAGCGAACTTCAACGACAGCTACGAACCATCCAAAGCGAAGTAAGACGCCTGGATGTCAATGCGGCTCGCACGCGAATCGTCGGTCTCCAAGTGGCTCTCCAGAATCTCGACCAGAACCTTCTTCAGATTCGCGAACTCCCTCCGCTGAATACGCTGTTGAGGGATGTCCTCGAGGGTCTCCCGGAGGGAATCCGCTCCAGCCACCTTACCTCCACCGGCGAGTACGTCATTCACGCTCGGGTAAGCGCGGAGGTCTACGAAGGGGACAACCTACGTGAGTTTGACGAGTTTGCGGCGTCGATTTCCGATAAGTATTTCGGTATGCCTCTTGTGGGCAAGCAATTGGAAGATTATATGAAACGCGACTTCTTCATCTCCACGCTTCTAGCAGCGGCCATAATCATCCTGCTTCTGTTAGCCACCTTGAGAGGAGGGCTTCGAGCTCTACTTGCCTCCACGCCACTCATCCTGGGTTATTTGTGGATGCTCGGAGGGATGAAGCTTCTGCAGATTGACTTCAACTTCATAAATATCACGATTTCACCGCTTCTAATCGGAATCGGTGTCGACAACGGAATTCATATCCTGCACCGATACACCGAGGAAAGAGCGATCAACTCGGAGGGCGCCATCGAAAGGGGAGGAAGAATGACAGCGGTAGCGGTGATCGTCACGTCTTTGACGACGATGCTTGTCTTCGGGAGCCTATTGCTTGCCCGTACCCCCGGCCTGCGACTGTTGGGGGCATCCGCTCTGTTTGGAATCGGATTCACGCTAATATTTAGTCTTCTCTTTCTCCCAGCAGCCCTACGTGTGGAGAGAGGAAAACGAGTATAATAAGGAATTTGACCTTTGTGCAAAGTCCCTGAAGGAAGGGAAGTGACATAGAAATGTTAGGATATATTGGGATAGGGGTTAGCCTTGCGGCAACCGGCGCGCTTGGTTATCTCTTGGGCAGCATCTTTCGAAATAAGAAGGTGGCAAAGCTCCTCGCTGCAGCCCAAGAAGAAGCCGAACAGCTGAAAAAGGAGAAGCTTCTCGAAGCGCGACAGCAGATCCAGGAGCTCCGCGAGGAGCTTGAAGAGCGCTCGAAACGGCGTGAAGAGGAATTGACCCGCATGGAGGAAAGGATCCTTCGTCGAGAGGACCGCTTGGGGGAAAAGTCGACCTATCTGGAGAAAATCGAGGACTCGCTACGTACGGATGAAGAGGAGCTGGAGCATCTGAAAGAGGTCGGAACCCAACTTATTTCCGAGGGCAAGGTCAACTTGGAGAGGATCGCCGGTTGGAGCCAGCAACAGGCTCAGGAGCACTTAATGAAATTGGTCGAGGCAGAATCGCAACGCTTCTTCTCGCGCAAAGTTGAGGAGGTGGAACGACGGACAAAGGAGGAGGCGGAACAGCGGGCGGCACGGGTGGTAGCCACTGCCGTTCAGCGCTATGCCGCTGAGTACGTTGAGGAGAACGTAGTGAGTTCCGTTTCTCTACCTTCTGAGGAGTTCAAAGGGCGGATCATCGGCCGCGAAGGTCGAAACATCAAGACTTTTGAGGCGTTGACCGGTGTGGATCTCCTCGTCGACGATACACCGGAGATGGTAGTCCTTTCCTGTTTCCACCCCCTGCGGCGCGAAGTGGCGAGGATTGCCCTTTCGCGCCTGCTCGAAGACGGACGGATTCATCCTGCCCAGATCGAGGAGAAGGTCCAGCGAGCCAAAGCTCACTTGGCGGAGAAGATCAAGGAGGAGGGGAAGAAGGCAGCATTCGATATGGGAATCGATCTCCACCCAGAACTGACCGTACTTCTTGGCCGTTTGCACTATCGAACCAGTTATGGGCAAAACCAGCTTTCCCACTCACTCGAGGTGAGTTGGATCGCCAGGATGCTTGCCGATGAGCTTGGCGTTGACACGGTGAGTGCAAAACGTGCTGGACTTCTGCATGATATCGGTAAGGCGGTAGACCACGAGGTAGATGGCCCGCACGCCCTGATCGGTGCAGATCTTGCTCGCCGCTACGGAGAGTCCTCGGAGGTAGTCCACGCCATCGCGGCTCACCATGAAGACGTGGAACCCAAAGAAGTTCTTGCTCTCCTCATCCAAACTGCAGACACCCTATCGGCGGCAAGGCCAGGTGCGCGACAGGAGACATTCGAACGTTACATCCAGCGCCTCCAGGATCTGGAGGAATTGTGCCGTTCTTTCCCTGCGGTACAGGAGGCATATGCCCTGCAAGCCGGCCGCGAAGTGAGGGTTATGGTACAACCGGAGCGAGCAAGCGACGAGGTAGCATCAAAATTGGCCTACGACATCGCCCGCGCCATTGAGGAAGAATTAAACTATCCCGGAGAGATCAAAGTAAACGTCATTCGCCAGACTCAGTTTACAGAGAATGCGAAATGATATACAGCTTACAGGAGAAGAATGGACATGTTGAAGGTTGCATCCTCTTCAAATCCCGGGGCAACGGCTGGGGCAATTGCCAACGGTGTCCGCGAGCGAGGAGAGGCACAGCTACAGGCCATTGGACCACGTGCTGTAAACCAGGCGGTTAAAGCAATCGCCATCGCCCGCGGATATCTCGCGGCAAGCGGCGTGGATCTTTACTTCTTCCCTGGATTCTCCAATATTCGTATTGAGGAACAGGAGAAGACCGCAATCCGCTTTTGGGTCCGCATGCGCCATCCTATTCTCGGCTCGGTAGAAGAGCCGTTCTGAATCTGAGCCCTCTTGTCGATACGGTACAAGCGACCGCATTCTTGTCCACGGACGCGATGCTCGCTACTATGGTTGAAAATCTAATCGCCATTCTAAGGAGTGACCAAGTTCGATGCCACACTTTTTCAGACGTCGTAAGAACCTGATCATCTGGGTAGTAGTGATATCCTTCCTCGTTGGTGGAGTGGGACTTATTGGCCTCAATCAGGCTGGAGTATTCGACCGATCCTCCGCTGAGGATGAAGGAGCAACATCGCCTGCCACAGTGAACGGTACGCGTATCTCTCAGGAGATCCTGGGGCGAGCCACGACGAACCTGTTCAACCAGTACCAGCAGTACTATCAACAGATAGGACAGGATGCCAATTCCCTCCTCGCTGGAGCAGACGGGGCATTTTTTCGGATCCAATTGGAGGCTCAAGCACTTCAGGGACTGATCCGAGAGGCCCTTTATGCACAAGAGGCACAACGACTCAAGATACGTGTGGATTCCGGGAAGATCGAGGCTGCCTTTGTCGAGCAATACAACGCAGTGCTGGAGAGCAACGGCATTTCTGAGGAACAGCTTTCTGCCTATCTCCAAGGCCAAGGCAGGACACTCAACGAGTTCAAAGAGAGCCTGAGGGAGGAAATCAAAGGTCAATTGCGCAATCAGGCGTTGCGTGAGCGAGTCACCGGCATTGTCGAACCGACCGACGAGGATCTTCTGGCCTACTTCGAAAGAAACATTTCTCGTTACGACTCGCCGGAGGAAGTCCGCGCCTCGCACATCCTCGTCGAGGACGAGGAAACGGCACAGGAGATCCTCAATCAATTGGATGCCGGTGCCGATTTCGCCGTGCTTGCCAAGGAGCACTCCACCGATACTGCCAGTGCAGAGAAGGGTGGCGATCTGGATTGGTTCGCGCGGGGTAGGATGGTGAAGGAGTTCGAAGACGCCGCATTCGCCCTTGAGATAGGCAAGATCAGTGGAATTGTTAAATCGGAATTCGGATATCACATCATCAAACTCACCGACCGGAAAGCCGCACACACTCCTAACTTGGAGGAGGTGAAAGATCAGGTTCGCGACAACTACATCGAGGAGATCCGCAATGAGAGATTTACTGCCTGGTACGAAGAGGTTTCGGCAACCGCACTCCTTGAGATTCAGCTTCCGCAGGTCGCAGCCTATCTGAAGCAGCAAGAGGACCTCGATCTTGGCTTGGCGGAGTTCGAACGACTATACGCTGAGGGTCTCTCCGATGACCCGTACCTGCCGTATTACATCGGTCGTATTTATGAGCAGAAGATGACCACGGCGGTACAGGAAAAAGGCGATCTGGAAGCCATCGAAGAGGAGATTCACGTCTCGCACATTCTCGTGTCGCGCTCGGCCCTAGCGCAGAAACTCCTCGACCGGCTGACAGCAGGGGAGGATTTTGCTCAGCTGGCAAAGGAGCACTCGGAAGACTCCGAAAGCGCGAAGCAGGGTGGAGATCTGGGCTGGATCAAGCGTGGCGAGATGAGCCCGGAGTTTGAAGCAGCTGCATTCTCGCTTGCACCCGGAACAACCAGTGAGATCGTCAAGACAGAGGATGGCTTTAACATCATCAAAGTAACAGACCGCAAAGAAGGACCCACCGAGCAACAGCTGGCGCGAATCGAGGAGCTGGACCAATCGTTTGCTGACTACAAAGCCAAGGCATTGGACGCCTATTTGAAAGCGCTGGAGGAGGTAGAAGCCGACGAGAACTTCTTGAATCGCATTTTGGCACTCAATCCGGATAGCACCACCGCGATCTATCTTCTGGGGCAACTGTTTGCCGAACGCGGTGATACGTTCGGTGCGGATATGCGATTCAGAGAGGCCATTGGTAAGAATCCTGAGTATGTCGCCGCCTACATCGCCTCAGGGGACATGGCAGTGAAGCAGCGCAACTATCAACCGGCCATCGATCAATACACGGCCGCGCTGGAACTCCGCCCAGGCGATGTCAGTGTGATGACGAAGCTCGCTTCGGTGCACCTGACTCTGAAACAGTTGGACGAGGCAAAGCAACTCCTAAACGCGGTTGAACAACGCGATCCAGAGAACCTGAAGCTGATCATTTCTCTGGGAGACCTCGCCCACGAACGGACGCTTGCCGCCGTTGCAGAGCAGGAAGAACTGGAGGTAAAAGACGACCGCACGCAGGAGGAGCAGGCACACCTGGAGGAGCTCGCCAAGATCATCGCGTTGTCATACGAAACCGCGGTCGCTCGATACGAAGAAGCGTTCTCTCGCAGTGGCACGACCGACCTCACCGTGAAGTTGGGCCAGGCCCACTTCGCCGTCGGTGAGTTTGCGAAGGCCGAGAAGGCCTTTCGGGATGTCCTTCTTCGCTCCCCCTACAAGGCCGAGGCCTACGAGGGAATAGCCGATATCCTTCTAGAGCAGGGAGATATCGAGGGAGCAGTCGAGAACTACCGCACCGCCTTCTTGCGTACCTTTGATAGCCAGAGCAAACGAAGACTCGGCGAGGCGATTGTGGAGCTTGCCCCGGATGACCTCGAGATGCGCCTACGACTTGCCGGGGTCTACGCTGAGCTGTACATGTGGAGCGGGGTAATCAAGCAATACGGGGCGGTTCTTGACGCCAAGCCAGATTCGCTCGAGGCCTACCACGGGATAGCGGAGGCGTACAAGTGGCGGACCGAATACGCCACGGCGATCGAGTACCTGCAGCGGGCGATCAGGTATGCCATACGCGATACGGAAAAGCTGGATATCTACGAAACTATCGTCGAGGTAAACCAATCCGAGGTCGGTCAGGACAAACCGCTTTCCGAAGCGGGCCTCGACGCGTTGTTCGATGCTGCCACACTGTACGTTGAACAGGGGGAGATCGAGCAGGCCAAAGAGAACCTGGAGAGAATTGCCACTGACGATCCTGCCTACCGCTCGGACGAGATCGCCGCGCTGCTCGCGAAGGTTGGACCCGATGATGAGTCAGCCTCACCACCACCGGAAGAAGGAACTGCGGTACCGCCCCCAAGTGAAGTCTTGCCGCCTTCTGGTGATGGGTCATAAGCTGTTCAACGATCTGGTCGAGCTGATCGCAAGACTACGCTCGGAGGACGGCTGCCCGTGGGATCGCGCGCAAGATCACCAGAGCCTTCGACCGTACCTGCTGGAAGAGGCACACGAGGTAATCAGCGCGATCGATGCCGGAGACTGCGTAGCTCTCGCTGATGAGCTCGGCGATCTTCTACTCCAAGTACTCCTTCACTGTCAGATCGCTTCGGAGGCGGAGCAGTTCTCCATCGCCGACGTGATGGATCATCTATCGGAGAAGCTCATTTGCCGTCACCCACACGTGTTTGCAGATGCTCCCAAACAGATGGCTGCGATCCGCCGTACCTGGGAGAGGGTCAAAGCGGACGAGGGGCACGTATCGTATGCACTACCAACGATGCTGGCTGCACGAAAGCTCGCTTCAAAACTGGGCAGCAAAGGCTCTTTCCAGCCGACCGATTTTCCTTCGCCCGAGGCACAGGAAGGGGGGAAGATCTTTGCAGCGATCGCGTCTGCCTGGGGCAAAGGAATCGATCCCGAGCTTGCTCTGCGCAAGGCGATGGCACACCTCTCGGCGCCCGCCGGCGAGGCGGCCAAGTAAAGAACCCCGCAGCAAGCTGCGGGGCATTGAAGGGCAAGAAGCTAGATG
>CAZMOL010000037.1:4324-16549 GCA_964568045.1 uncultured Thermotogae bacterium | reverse complement strand
CGAAGGCGTAAAGCTCGGCGACGCGAGATCGAGAAGGAGGTAGCGTCGTACCTTGCCTGCCTGTCGCTTCCACGAGGCAGACAGGTGTGCGACGTTTCCCCGAATGGCTCTTCACTTTATCCGCCACCACGAAAGCTGAAGTACCCGTTCATTGGGCCAAAGCGCGGCAACGGCCAGACACGTATGTACGGCTCACCGATGAAGTCACGCTCATCGACAAACCCCCAATAACGTGAGTCGAACGAGTCTTTGGAATTGTCGCCGAGGACGAACCACTTTCCTTCCGGGACGATGGTCGGCTCGACTCCAAAAAGCAACCCGGGAAGGTTGGAGTAGTAGTAGCGATCGAATCGCTTGCCTTCAAGTTTCTTCCCATCGACTATGATGTCCCCGCCATCAATCTGTACGGTTTGTCCTCCCACCGCGACCAATCGCTTCACGTAGCGCACGCGTTGCTCGCGGGCCGTTATCCCCAATTCTGCCAACGACGTCGTTTGAGGAGTCTTTTCCCCCAACTCGAACAGCGGCCTCCCGAGAACACCGAGAACGATCTGGCTCCCCACAGTAAGAGAAGCGATGATCTCATCAGCGCCGGCAGTCGAGAAGATCGGCCCGCGGTTGATCGTGATCAGTCTGTCCCCCGGTGTGATCCCGGCGCGCTCCGCCTTCGAACCGGCGGCGACTCTGTTGATCAACACCGCCTCGGTGTGCCAGAAGACCACGATGTCGCCGGGCTTGGGATTACGGAGGTAATAGGAGACCTTGTCCACGAAGAAGCTGTCGGCCCGTAGGGCACTGGGATCGCCATTGATCGTCGGGTACATGGAGTCAGTGGGAACATGCATCCGCACTGTGACGAAGCTGATCACAAGAAAGGCGAGGAGTCCAGCAACGACCAGAACCTCCACCCATTCCAGGATCTCCGAAGCGACACGTCCTGGATTGAAGCCGTAGTGGCGGATCACTCGCAGGATCAGCGCGGGTTTCTTTTCTTTCTTTTTCCTTCTCATCTAGCGGATGCGCCGCAGGCGGCGGAGGTAGTACGGCCTTGCTTGGCGAGCGCGGTTCTTCTTCACCAGTTCGATCTTCTCGATCTTGGGGGAGTGTACCGGAAACGTCTTCTCCACACCGATTCCAGAGGAGATCTTGCGTACGGTTACCATCTCTCGGGTACCGCCTCCGCTTCGCTTCAGAACAAGCCCCTCAAAGACCTGGATACGATCCTTCGCTCCCTCGGAGACCCGCTCGTGCACTTTGACGATGTCGCCGGGAGTGAAGACCTCGTTTCTCTCCGTTAGAAATTCTCTTTCTACGGCTCGTAGAATGTCGTCCATGGTTTCCTCCTAGCGGTCGCCGACCACGCGGTCGAGCACGATTGCCGCTGCTGCGCGTACCGACAGGTGATTGAAGTCAGCCCGCCCGTCAATGGGTGGCAGGACGTAGTCGCAGGCCTCGATGAGCTCATCCGCCATTCCCCAGCCAGTCCCAAACACGATGTATGCCGGCCTTTCCTCGTTGTGGACGACATCCTTAAGTTGTGCGTAGGAGATACACTGCACCTGCTGCGGGCGTGCCGAGGTGGCAATGAGAATGGGGCAGTCCCCCTCTGCTTCCTCGATCCAAGATACAGTTTCTTCAAGGCTTGTAGCGACCATTACAAGTTCAAGCGCCTCCCCCCGGCGGGAGCCCTCCATTGCTTGCTCCCCTTCAGTCCAGAACCCACGAATCCGCCAGGCGATCTGTTGCTGTGAAGCAAGCGGTGTGATCACAAAATAGCGCACCACCCTATAGGTTCTCGCCGTGCGGGCAATGTCGTGCACGTCCATCGACGTCATCGCCGTGGCCACGATCTCGCCGCGACGGTTGCGCATCGGAAAGTGCAAAAGACCGATATATAGGTTACCCATCGGTTTTTTCCCTGTCAAGATGAAGGCCGAGCAGATCCGGGCGGTTACGTGTCGTTTTGTTCCACGCTTCCCTTTGGCGAAATGCTTCGATCTTTGCGTGGTCTCCTGACAGAAGGACCTCGGGGACGAATAGGCCACGGAAAGTCTCGGGACGGGTGTACTGAGGAGGGCCGAGACGCGGCTTCTTGTAAAAGGAATCCCCTTCCACCGATTCGAATCGTCCCACCACCCCGGGGACAAGTCTTGCCGTAGCCTCTACGATCACCGCGGCGGCCGCTTCTCCACCGGCGAGTACATAATCGCCGATCGAAACCTCTTCATCGACGAATTCCAGCACGCGTTCGTCGACTCCCTCGTAGCGGCCGCACAGGAGAATCAGGCCATCGTGTCTTGCCCACCGGATTGCATCCTCCTGCCGGAACAGTTTTCCTTGCGAGGAAAGAAGAATCGACCGCACGCTTCCTTTGACCATTGAACCCACCGCCTCCAGACCTTCCACGAACGGTTCTACCCGCATCACCATTCCCGGGCCCCCGCCGTAGGGGCGATCATCCACCGTACGGTGTGGGTCGTCCGTGAAATCACGCAAGTCGTGCAAGTGCACTTCGAGAAGACCTTTGTCTCTCGCTTGTCCGAGGATGCCGGTACAGAAGAACCCGGAGACGGCCTCCGGGAAGATCGTCAGGATATCAAATCGCATGGTCGGTCAGTCAATAATCTCGAGTACAACCTCCCGGTCGAGGCGTGCAGCGACCCCTTCCAGGAACGTTCGCAGGGCCCCTATTGTTCTTCCCCCTTTCCCCAGGATTCTCCCCCGATCGTCTTTGCCTACGTGGAGAAAGAAGATATCTACACTCTCGGTCTCGATCCGGTCAATCCGCACCGCGTCGGGGTCGCTGGCCAACGAGCGGACAAGGAACAGGCACAGGCGGTAGAGCACTACGTCTCCTCGGGTTCCTCGTCAGCGGCTTCTTCGACCTCTTCCGCTTTCTCGCTTTCTTCGGTTGCGGCGGGCCCTTCGGTCTCCGCAACGGTTGCCTCTGACGTGGCTTTGGCCTTTGCCTTCTTTTCTTTCTTCTCGTTGGTTTCGGTTGTCGGCTGCGCCGCTTCTTCGGCCTCCTCGCCTGCCTCAGATGTGGCCTTTGCCTTGGCTTTCGCTTTGGTCTTGGTCTTCTTCTCCTGCGTTGCCTTGGCGGCTTCGGCGACACCTGCTGCCAACTCTTGCGCCTTCACAGGCTCCGCACCGCGGTGAGCCACAGCGTCCCATGCGGCCATTACTCCGGCCTTGGAGAGAATGCTCCGGGCTGCTCTTGTCGCCTTTGCTCCGTCCAGGAGCCACTTAAGGGCGGTATCGTTGTTGATCTCAAAGCTTGGCGGATTGGTCTTCGGATCGTAGTATCCCAGATCCGCGACCACCTTTGCGTCTCTTGGCTTGCGGCCGTCAAGTACGACCACCCGATAAGAAGGTTGTCCCTTTCGGCCCACCTTCTTTAGACGTATCTTCGCTGCCATGCCATCACCTCATTTCGAATGTATGCAAACATAAACTGCAGAGGCCACGAAAGGTCACATTGTTGGAATGTCGATCGGTAGATGTCCCTTCGCCCCTCGGCTTCCCACAAGTTTCAGAGCCTTCTTGGCGTCGTCAAAACGCGCCAACACGCGATTGACGTCCCGCACCTTTGTGCCACTTCCGCGGGCGATTCGCTTCTTTCGGCTTCCTCCGATTATAGAGGGATTGAGTCGCTCTTTCACTGTCATCGAGCGAAGGATCGCCAAAGCCCGGCCAATCTCGGTCTCGTCGACTTGGGCACTACCTGTGAGCTTCGCCCCGCCGGGAAGCTTGTCCAGGATGTGCGACAGGGGACCGAGCTTGCGCATCTCTTCGAGTTGTTCGAGGAAATCCTGTAGGGTGAACCGGTTCTTGCGTATCTGTTGAGCCAGAGCTTCTGCCTTCTGCTGATCGAGTTGCTCCTCGGCCTGCTCGATCAGTGTGAGTACATCGCCCATTCCCAGGATTCTCTCCGCCATTCTGTCGGGATGGAAGGCTTCAAGAGCGTCCACCTTCTCCCCCACTCCGACATACTTGATCGGCCGGCCGGTGACGTGGCGGATGGATAGGGCTGCCCCGCCACGGGCATCGCCGTCGAGCTTGGTGAGAATCACTCCGGTGAGAGTGATCCTCTCGTCAAATGCCGAGGCGATGTTCACCGCTTCCTGTCCAGTCATTGCATCGGCGACGAGAAGAATCTCATCGGGGGAGACGGTCGCTTGAATCTCCTTGAGCTCATCCATCATTGGTTCGTCGATCTGCAATCTGCCGGCGGTATCGAGGATCACGACGTCGCGCAGTTGCTGTGTTGCCCAATCCAGTGCGAACGCGGCAATCTCGGCGGGTTTGCGGTCCTGGTCCGAGACGACGGGAAGCTCCAAGGACTCCCCAAGGGTCTCCAACTGTTCAACGGCCGCGGGACGGTAGATGTCGGCGGCGACTAGAACGGGCTTACGTCCCTCTTTCTTGAGCTTGAGGCCGAGTTTTGCCGCAGTGGTTGTCTTCCCGGAGCCCTGGAGGCCGACGAGCATGATGGTTCCCGGACGATGGGAGAGGGACAGACCGGCCTGCTCTGGGCCCATCGTCGCCGCCAGCTCGTCACGAACGATCTTCACGACTTGCTGACCGGGGGTGAGACTCTCCAGGACTTCTTCTCCCACCGCTCGCTCGTGGATTCGTGCAATCAAGTCTTTTACGACCTTATAGTGGACATCGGCCTCGAGGAGCGCAAGACGGACCTCTCGAAGCGCTGTAGTGACATCCTCTTGCGTCAGCTTTCCCTTTCCGCGCAGCCGTGAGAAGACAGAAGTGAGTCGTTCTGTCAGCGAGTCAAACATCGGCCCTCCTCGTGCATCAGGATTGGCATGCAGGATAGAAGAAAGAGTAAGCAGTCGCTGTGCTTACGTCAACTCAAGTGGTGAGGTTATCGAGGAAATCCGTTCCCAACCTCTCGTTGCGGAAAGCGGGATGGGAGACTATCTCCTGCATCAAAGAACGAGTAGTTGCCACTCCGCGGATGCGAAACCGTTCGAGCGCTGTATACATACGTGTTCGGGCCTCTTCACGGTCGCGGCCCCACGCGATCACTTTGGCCAACAGTGAATCATAGTACGGGGAGACCTCCATCCCGCTGTAGAGGTGTGTGTCAAGGCGAACCCCGTTTCCGCTCGGGAGTTCGTCAATCTCAATTCGCCCACAGGAGGGGAGAAACCCGCGGGTGGGATCTTCGGCATTGATTCGGCACTCGATGGCGTGGCCGCGAGGATACAGCGCTTCCTGGGGAGTTTCGAGCGCACTGCTCCCGGCGAGGCAGATCTGTTCTTTGACGAGGTTTACCCCGACGATCACCTCGCTCACCGGGTGCTCGACCTGAATCCGAGCATTCATCTCGATGAAGTAGTAATTGCCATCGTTATCCAAGACGAACTCCACGGTGCCGGCATTCTGGTAACCGAGCGCATGGGCGGCAGCAAGGGCGGTGTGATGGAGGCTCTTGCGCAGGGTTTCATCGAGGCGTGGTGCAGGTGCTTCTTCGATCAGCTTTTGGTGTCGTCGTTGGATGGAGCACTCCCGCTCTCCCAGATGAATGGTCCGTCCGGCGCGATCGGCGAGTATCTGCACCTCGATGTGACGGGGGTTGGTCACGGCCTGTTCCAGATAGAGGCTCGGATCTCCGCAGGCCCGGGTGGCTTCGGCTCTGGCAGCAAGAATGGCCTCCTTCAGCCCGTCGGCGGACTGCACCGGGCGCATTCCGCGTCCTCCTCCGCCGAAGACGGCCTTCACGAAGAGAGGATAGCCAATCCGCTCCGCTGCAGAATACAGATTCCCCTCATCGGCTGGAACGGCGGCGCCGGGGAGGATTGGAACCCCAGCCGATGCCGCTTTCTCGCGAGCGGCAAGTTTGTTCCCCACCAGCTTCATCACACGGCTCTCCGGGCCAATGAACACCAAGCCGTGCTCTTCACAGACTTCCACGAAGTGTGGGTTTTCAGCGAGGAATCCGTAGCCAGGGTGGACGGCTTCGGCTTTGGACACCTCTGCGGCGCTGATCAGAGCCGGGATATTGAGATAGCTCCTTGTTGGGTCAGCCGGCCCGATGCACAGGGTTTCACTGGCAAGGCCGAGATAGGGCATGTTCGCATCCGCTTCGGAATAGACAGCCACCGACTCGAGCGACAACTCGCGACAGGCCTCGATAACTCGTAGTGCAATCTCTCCACGGTTGGCGACAAGAACCCTGTGAAACGTCACGGCCTCTCAAACAAGAACAGGGGCTGACCGTACTCCACTGTCTCGCCGTCTTCGACTAGGGCCTGTCGTAGTCGGCCGGCGCTCTCGGCCTTGATCTCGTTCATCACCTTCATCGCCTCGATGATGCACAAAGTGTCTCCTGGGTCAACCTGCGCTCCTTCCGCGACGAATGGCTCCGCTTCCGGGGACGATCGACGGTAGAAGGTTCCCACCAGTGGAGCGGAAAAGGTAGTAGTTCCCGCATCCTGGTTGTGCAAGCTACTGGCCGGCGTTGATGTTTCACCCTGCGTGACAACGGCCCCCTCTTGCCGAACGGTGATCCGTTGCTCCCCTTCCCACAGAGTGATTTCGCTCAAGCCCTCCTCCTTCAGCAGCTTGATGATCTCTCTTAGTTCGTCGAACTCCACGGCCACCCTCCTTAGGCTTGCGCGAGCATTTTATCTGAAATCCCATCGCTTGCCTACTGCAGGTCCGCACTCTGTTGCAATTCAGGCAAGGTCCCCTATAATGGGGATGTTCGTGAGGTGAACCTGACTGTGTCAATCGGCGCGCAGATTGCGCTACTGGTCTTTCTGGTTGTCTGTTCTGCCTACTTTTCGAGTGCGGAAACCGCGATCACCTCGATTGCGGGGGGACGTTTGCAGTATCTGATCAACACGCACAAGAGGAAACGTCGCGGGCTGACGCTTCTCCTTGAGGAACCCAATGAACCGATTACTGCGCTGCTTCTGTTGAATAACCTGACAAACGTGGGCGCAAGTTCATTGATGACTCTGCTTGCCCTGCGACTTCTTCAGGGTCTTCCCAGTTATCAAGCCGGTCTATTGGCAACTGGGGTGATGGCGATATCGCTTCTCATCTTCGGGGAGATTACGCCGAAGAACTTCGCCAAGCACAACGCCGAGCGGTTTACTCTGGCAACGATCAATCAAATCTATGCCTTTACCCGCCTTCTGCGTCCGGCGATTTTCGTCTTCCGTCGAATTGCGTACGGTCTTCTACGCTTCTTCGGGATCGATCTATTGCAGAAGGAGCCTTTCGAGGTGAGCGATGAGGAGATTGAGACTCTGATTGACGCCAGTGAAGAAAGCGGTCTTCTTGATGCGGAGGATGGGGAGATGATCCGACGTATCCTGGACTTCGATGAGATGACGGCCGAGCAAGTTATGATTTCCAGGACCGAGGTTCAGTCGATCGAGGTGAGGACATCTCCAGGGAAGGCCCGGGAACTTGCGGCGGCGGATGGACACTCTCGCTTTCCGGTCTATGATCGGGTTCCGGACAACGTCGTCGGCACCCTCTACGCCAAGGATTTACTGGCTCAGATTGACCACTCTTCTACCACGCTTCATCAGTTGTTGCGTCCGGCCTACTACACCCCGACGACAAAGCCGATTAACGTGCTTTTGCGCGAGTTTCAGCGGGAGCAGGTGCACATGGCAATCGTGATCGATGAATTCGGCGGGATGGCCGGCATCGTTACGTTGGAAGACATCCTCGAAGAGATCGTAGGGGAGATTGAAGACGAGTACGATCGGCCGACGGCCCTGATCAAACGCATTTCGAGTGATGAAGCCTTGATCGACGGAGACATGTCCGTACACTCACTCAACCGAACGATGGATCTCAAGCTTCCCGAAGACGAGGGTGTGACCGTGAGCGGGCTGATTCTGTCCCGCCTGGAGGCGATGCCCAAGGTCGGAGAGAAAGTGCCGGTCGGCCCGGCCCTCCTCGTAGTGGAGGGAGCAACGCAGCGGGAGATCACCTCGGTGCGGGTGACAGTCGACCGCACGGTTGGGGAAGAAGAGGAAGACGGATCCTAAAAGGTCGCTTCGCTGCAGCTAGAACTGCGTACCAAGCGGCGCTCGCATTTTCCTTAAGGAGGCAGAATGAACAAGGGATTACGGAATACTTGTGTTCTGATTGTACTTGGTGTACTGGTTCCTTTCGGCATAGCCAGTGCGACTCCCAGCATCTCACTTGAGGTGAGCATCGACCTCCAAGAGCAAACCCTGCGAGGAGTGGAGGAGGTGGAGTTCGACGCGGGCCGTGCATCTGCCTACTTCCTTGTTCTAGCCAATCTGGCCAAAGAGAGGAATCCGTACTTGAGCGACAGGCAGATCGACGCGCGCTACCCGGCCGGGTATGAGCCGGCTTTGACGATCGTTGAGGCCGTCGAGTCGGTACAGAGTGCTGGGGTGACGGTGCTTCCGTTTCGGCTCCTTGGCATTCCGCCGGCGTTTCAGACCTACTCCTTGGAGGAAGCCGTTCTCGCAGTTGACCTACCCGACGGAATAGAAGGCAGGACAACGCTTCGTATCCGCTTTGTCACGCAGATTCCACGAGTTGCCACCGGAGATCAGGGGCTCGATCGGGGGATTCTTACGTGGCGCTTTGGGTGGTATCCGCTCCTTCTCCCCCATCAGGAAGCCTGGGAGGAGGTGGACGGCATACTGCTGCAACGTCCGAGTGGGTCCTTCCCTCTGGAGTTTGCCGCGATGGATACCTCCGCACTGATCTTGATACCTCAGGGCCACACAGTGATCTGTGGTGCCGATCGTATTGAGGAGATTCCTGCCGATGAGCCCACAGGGGACGGGGAAGATGCTGTTTTGTCAACAGCATATCGAGCCTGGTTCGATACCCCCGCCCGCACCCTTGCTCTGGCAGTGGGGTCCGACTACGATCGATTTGCGCTGGAGACGTTGCCCATACCGATCGAGGTCTTCTTCCTTCCAGGACACGCCGAAGAGGCTCGTCTATTCGCCACCTATGCCCACGAGATCCTTGAAGACTACCAGGAGCGGTTTGGCCCCTATCCACGGGCACGATTGACGATCGTAGAAAACCCAAACAGAGGTGGCCTTTCTATGGCCGCTGATGGAATTGTGTGGCTGTCCACCCTCTTTTTCACCCATCGAAACGTCACTCTCCCTGGAATCTTGAACCGTTTGTGTGAGTACGTCCTTGCCCACGAGATCGCTCACCAGTGGTGGGGTCTCGGTGCGGGGATGGATCTGAATGCAGAAAACTGGCTGTCGGAGGGACTCGCTCAATACCTGGCTGTGAGCTATTTCGAGGATCGCTACGGTGCAACCGGCCCGAACATGTTTGAGCTTGTGGGCAAGGGGATCCTGGAAGACCTGCTTCGTTCTCAGTTTGGCTTTATCAATCTGCGGGAGCACGAGCTTGAGTTGCCCTATCTGCGACAAGCGGCGCGCGGCTTCGACGAGGCAATCATCAAACCCCTTTCCGATGTCGACTACGAAAACGCAACCCAGGTCCGGCTGTACGATAAGGGATACCTGGTAGCGAGGGCGATCGCTGCGGCGATTGGGCCGGAGATATTCGAACAGGGACTGCGAGAGGCCGGGCTGCGATATCGTCATCGGCTGATCACCGTGGCGGATTTGCAGGATGTCCTCGAAGCGGAGGCGGGTCGATCCTTGGAAGAGTTCTTTGACGTGTGGCTTTTCGAGCCTGGATCCGTGGATTATGCCGTGGAGATCATCTCCCGCGAGCGGACAGACGAGGGTTATCGGTGCGTGATCGGAGTGGCCCGAGACGGCGGAACAGTTCAACCGGTGACCGTCGAAGCGCAGCTTCTGTCTGGAGAAACGGTGCGTCAGGAATGGGACGGCACGGCTGAAGAGGCTACGGTGGTCTTTGACACAGAAGAGCCAGTCACGCGCGTGACGATTGATCCTGATCATCTTCTTCCAGACCGGGAGCGACTGAACAACAATGCACCGATCAAGTTCGTCGTAGTGACAAACGTAAATGCCTATCCGCTGGATGCGTATGTCATACGTCCTGACCCGTTCTCTCGTGGTGTGACGCTCAGCTATCTTGATCGGTTGCGACTATCCATTGGCGAGGGCACAGCCTCTGCCGAGGTGTACCGGGGTAGAAACCATCGATTCTCCTTCACCGCAGGGGTCGGCACAGGCGATCTCATCGGATCGATCGAATATACGTTTACCTCTTTCGGACAGCCGGAAAGCGGTTCGGCAGGGACATACTGGGAACCGAATATCTCGATTGCCGTTTCAGGCCATCGGCTGGCTGCAGAGGGCGGGGCGCTCCTCTACGGTCACCTCGGCCTGTTTGACCTTCCCTCGATTCAGCATACGCGCTGGCGTGCGGTTGAGTTTGACCTCACCCCGGCCGGAGGAGCGGGACGAATGGCCGTCTCCGCCTTTGATGAGGTGCGCCTTTTCCCGCGAGTCTACTTGCAGGGAACTGCCACCTTGGGCGTTGGGTTTGGGCAGACTCCGAAGTCTCTGTTGTTCAGTCTTGAGGAGCTGATCAGCTTCAGGAAGCGTCAAGGGAGCACATGGATACTGACGAGCCCGCCGGGAGTGTACAAACTCTCCGGGTGTCTTGCGATTGAATTGCCCGCCTCGGAGGAGCTATTCAACGTAGCGAACGTGATGATGGTCGATCGGGTACGTGGCCGAGCCTTTGTTGCTGGTGGGGCCTGTTGGACACGATTCGACGAATTCGGTAAGGCTATTCCCAACGTGGAAATTGGCATGGAAGCCTTGTTCGAGCTTTCAGCAATTGGTGGTCTGCTTCCGGTGCGCGCGCTCGTGGGGGTGGCGATGCCGACCTTGGGGGAGGGGACGAACATCTTCTACTTCGGGCTTTCTCTATAATGAGCACAGGCGAGGTGAGCAATGAAGGTTCCGTGTCGATGGCTGGCTGAGTACGTCGATATCGAATTGGAAAGGGAGGCGGTGGTGCGGCTTGCCGAGCGTCTCACCTTGGCAGGTCTCGAGGTGGAGGCAGTCACCTTCACCGGCAGGCTGCACGGAGCGGTGGTTGGACGTGTTCTTTCCCACCGACCTCACCCAAATTCCGATCATCTTTCCCTTTGCCGCCTTGATATCGGCAACGACAAGACAGAGGTAGTCTGCGGTGCATCAAACGTGATGGAGGGAGGAACCGTTCCGGTGATCACCGCCGACGGGGAGCTTCCCGATGGAACGAGGGTCGAGGCGCGGAAGATCCGTGGAATTGTGTCGCACGGAATGATCTGCTCAAAGGCCGAGCTTGGCCTGGAGGAACGCTCAGCGGGGATCTGGAACTTCGATCCCGAGCTTGAGCTGGTTGTCGGAACCGACATCAATGAGTTGTTGGAATTCGACGATGCCGTTCTTGATATCAAGGTAACGTCGAACCGGCCTGACTGCACGGGGATCTACGGAATCGCCCGCGAGGTCGCCGCCGTCACCGGGCAGACCTTGAGGCCGCTGGTTGTCGATTTCCGCGAGTCTGATCCGCCGGCACACGATGCCTTCTCGGTCGAGGTGGCGGATGGAGGGGACACGCCTCGCTACACCCTCCGTTTAATGAGCGCCGTTTCGGTCGGCCCCTCGCCCCTTCACCTGCAGCATCGGCTGGTGAAGGCCGGAATGCGGCCGCTGTCCAATGTGGTCGATGTGACGAACTACGTGATGCTCGAACTCGGTCATCCGCTGCATCCATTTGACGCCGATTTGGTGAAAGAGCGGATTGTCGTGCGGCGTGCCGGCGCCAAACAACGATTCCAGACCTTGGATGGGGTAGAGCGTGAGCTTACAGGCGAGGTTCTGATGATCACCGACGGTGAGGGAGGACTGGCGATTGCCGGGGTGATGGGGGGAGCCCGGAGTGAGATCCGGGAGGAGACGACACGCGTCCTGCTCGAGGCGGCCGTCTTTGATCCGGTCACCATCCGTCGTTCGGGACGGGCGGTCGGGATTCGGAGCGAAGCTTCTCAGCGCTTCGAGCGTGGGGTCGATCCGGAGGGAATCCCATTGGCCTCCGCGCGTGCGGCGCACCTTCTCCAGCAGCTGACCGATTGCCGTGTGCATCAAGGACTGGTCGATGCCTACCCCAAGCCACGCAGGCCGATCGCGATCCGGCTGCGGCCTTCCCGCGCCGCCGCACTCCTCGGAGTCAATCTCGATCACACAGAGGTAGAGAATCTTCTTGCAAGGTTGGAGATCGAGGTCTCCGAGGAAGGAGAGA
>CAZMOL010000037.1:0-4224 GCA_964568045.1 uncultured Thermotogae bacterium | reverse complement strand
AAGGAGGAATGGCGGGAAGCACTCGTTCCCCACGACGGAGGCCTCGTAGGGGTGCGCAACCCGATGAGCGCTGGGCAAGAGGTGCTACGGGGGAGTCTGCTTCCCGGCATCCTTTCCGTGGTGGAAACGAACCTCAACCGCCATGTAGATGGAGGAATGCTGTTTGAAGTGGGGCGTGTCTTTGTACCACAGCGCGAGGAGCGGGAATTCGTTGCCGGCGCTCTTTTTGGCCGTACCGGGATTCCCCTAGGAGGGAAGCAACAGGTTGACCTTGCCGCAGCAAGAGGAATCCTCACCAACCTCTTTTCCGGACTGAACCTCGAGGGCATGAAGATCGAGGCCGATGACGTTCCACCCTTCCTCCACCCTGGGCGTGGGGGATGCGTTATCCTCAATGGGGAAAAGATCGGACTTTTGGGTGAGCTTGCTCCGGGGATTCGCAATCGCCTGCTCGGAGCGCCCCGAGTGATTCTGTTCGAGCTGGACCTACACTGCCTGCATACGCTCCCAGCAAAGAAAAGGATCTTTACCGAGCTGCCGCGGTACCCGGCCTCCAAGCGAGATCTCTCGCTTTTGGTGCCGATTGGGATCTCCGAAGCTCAAGTGCGCGAGGCGATTTGCACTGAAGACGTAGTGGAGCATGTTTTCCTCTACGATCTGTATCAGGGAGAGCAGGTGGCGCAGGTGGACAAGAGTTTCACGTACGAGTTGTCATTGCGGGCCGTGGATCGAACCCTGACCGACGCGGAAGTCGACACGGTCATCGCTCGCATTGAGGAACGTCTGGTCGGCCTAGGTGTTCGCCTGCGTTCGTAGATGGACAAGACAATCATTGCCCACAGCGCGGCCGAGATGGAGGAGATCGGAGTCGGTCTTTCCCCTAAGCTTTCCGACGGAATGGTCGTCTCGGTGGTCGGTCCGCTAGGAGTGGGAAAGACGACCCTGGTGAAAGGGATCGCCAAGGGGCTTCTCATCACGGCGGTCGTTGTCTCGCCGAGCTACCTTCTTGCCCGCGAGTACCACGGTCAGCTTACCCTGTACCACCTGGATGCCTATCGGTTGGAGACGCTCTCTGAGCTGGCCGAAGTCGGCCTCGATCAGCTCCTCCCGCCTGAGGACGGGGTGACAATAGTGGAATGGCCCGATCGGATTGATGGAATCCTCGATATCAGCGACATCCTGGTGCGGATTGAACTGCTCGAGGGTAGCTCGCGAAAGATACAGATCACTTAAGGTGTGAACCACACGCCATCTAGGACTGCCCCACAGGAGGGACAGGCCCCCTCCTGCAGCCGATTCTCTTTGATCTTGAAGCCGATTCGCTTCAAGACGAGCTTTCCGCATGCCGGGCAATACGTGTCCTCCCCTTCACCGGGAACGTTTCCAACATAGATGTAATGCAACCCGACCTCACGTCCGATACGCCGGGCCTCCTGCAAGGTCGCCACTGGAGTGGGAGGTTGACGAGCGAGTTTGTAGGCGGGGAAGAAGCGGCTGATGTGCCAGGGGATGGTCGGCGAGATGCCGCAAATCGCTTCGGCGATCCAACGCAGTGACTCCACGCTGTCATTCAACCCTGGGATGAGGAGGGTCGTCACCTCCACCCACACCCCGGCCTGGAAGAGCCGTTCGATCGAGTGGAGCACCGGTCGTAGGGTTCCCCCAACCACCTTGTGGTAGAAGTCATCGGAAATGCCCTTGAGATCAATATTGATTCCATCAAGGAAGGGGAGGATTTCCTGCGTCGCTTCAGGGGTCATGTATCCGTTGGAGACAAAGATGTTGCGTATCCCCTCCTGGTGAGCCAAGCGGGCAGTGTCGAGGGCGTACTCGAAGAAGATCGTCGGCTCGGTGTAGGTGTAGGCGATAGACTCGCAGCCACTTCGGTCGGCCTCGGCGACGATCTCGCTCGGTGAGATCTCCTCTCCGATGATGCGCCCGCCTTGCTCGCGTGGATACTGCGAAATGGCGTGGTTTTGGCAGTTCAGGCATGTGAAGTTGCATCCCACCGTGGCAATCGAGAAAGACTGCGTGCCAGGCAAGAAGTGAAACAGCGGCTTCTTCTCGATCGGATCGATGCTTCGCGAAACCGCTTTTCCGTAAACGAGGGTGTACAGGGTCCCGTTGCGGTTTTCCCGTACGCCACAGAATCCCCGCTTTCCTGTCTCGATCAGGCAGCGGTGCGAACACAAACCGCAACGCACCCTGTCTTTGGCCAGCTTTTCGTAGAGCATCGCTTCCTTCATCCGTACCACCGCATTATGCTACCACACTTCTCCAAGGGAGGGAAGGAGGTCGACAAGATCCTTTCCCTGCGTTACGTGCATGGCGTACCATAGTAAAGAACCCCGCAGCAAGCTGCGGGCATTGGAGGGCAAAAAGCCTACGATCTAATCGGAGTGGGTCCTTATGCTGCAATTCGATGTCGCTTCACATCGCACCCAAGATCACGTCGCACACAGGGTGCGACGCTACGTCCGTTCCCTTGTAGCGTCGGGGCTTGTCCCCGACGTTATGCAACTATCTCCCCGGTCAGGTTCCACGGCCATAGTGGGTTTTACCCAACGGAACCATCGAACATTGCTGGCAGAGTCCTTTTATTCTGTATCAGCTAATAGTGGAGTTCGCCTTCGGCGAATCTCCAATTTCCTTCCCCCAGCAAGCTGGCGGGTATCCGGTGGAGGTCTTTTATGAACCGATCATGTCGTTAGTGCAGTTTGAGCAGCTGGAGAAATCCTTCGGGGCGCAGGTCCTGTTCTCCGCGTTCTCCGCGCAAATTTCACGTGGAGACCGGATCGCTTTGATCGGAGAAAACGGGGTCGGCAAATCGACGCTGCTTTCGATGATTGCCGACGTGGAGGCACCAAGCGGTGGGAGGGTTCACCGGATCGGTAGCGTCCGTATCGGTTACCTGCCGCAAGTTGCGCGTCTCGAGGGCGAAGGCTCCCTGTATCAAGCGATGCTAGAAAGCTTTCGCGAGCTGTTGGAAACCGAAGAGGAGCTACGGCGGTTGGAGCTCGGTATGGCCGAGACGTCCGACCCGGAGCAGCTTCATCGCTACGACGAGTTGATGGTGGCCTTCGATCACGGCGGCGGGTACACGATTCATTCGCGGATTCGCTCCGTCCTCAACGGGATCGGCTTTTCGCAAGATGCTTTCCACAAACCGGTAAATCTTCTCTCCGGCGGCGAAGAGGCGCGGGCCACCCTTGCCCGAGTTCTCCTCGAGAAGCCGGACCTCCTCCTCCTTGACGAACCGACGAACCACCTTGATTTCGCGGCGTTGGATTGGCTGGAGGAGACGCTGGTCGAGTTTCCGGGTGCGATCGTCCTTGTCTCCCACGATCGGCACTTGCTGGATCGGTTGGCCAATCGCACCTGGGAGATCGCATTCGGGAAGGTAACGATTTATCCCGGGGGCTACAGTCAATCCCGCACCCTGCGCGAGGCGGAGCGTCGACGCCGGCTTGCGGACCACGAAGCGCAGAAGGCCACTGCGCAGCGCTACGAGGAGTTCATCCGGCGCCATCACGCCGGACAGAAGCATCGCCAAGCCAAGGATCGCGAGCGAAAGCTCGAGCGGCTGGAAAGAGAGCTTGTCGAGCGGCCCGTCGAGGAAAAGCGGATCGCTGTTCGCATTTCAGCGGGAATCCCCAGTGGCAAGCGGGTTCTCACGCTTGATAAAGCGAGTATTGGCTACACCACCCCCCTGTTTCGCTGTCCTGCGGTTTCCCTGTACCGGGGCGAGCGTGTGGCGATCATCGGCGGCAACGGCTGTGGAAAAACGACATTCTTAAAGACGATTGCCGAGGAAATCTCGCCGCTTTCCGGGTGTGTACAGATCGGCCACGGTGTGAGGATCGCCACCTACAGCCAGACCCAGGAGGAGCTTCGTGGAAGTGGAACCGTGCTCGATGCCATTCTGGCGGCCTCCGATCTCTCCGTCGGGCAAGCGCGCGGACTACTGGGCCGGTTTCTCTTTTCCGGCGACGCGGCGACCAAGAAGATGGGCGACCTCTCCGGCGGAGAGCGAAGCCGGGTCGCACTGGCTCTCCTCTCTCTGATCGAGGGAAACGTACTGTTGCTCGATGAGCCGACAAATCACCTGGACCTGGCCAGCCAGGTGATCCTGGAGGACGCCCTGCGTACCTATGCGGGGACGATCCTGTTGGTGTCGCACGATCGTGCCCTCCTCGAAGCCGCGGCGACCCGAGTCTGGGAGAT
>CAZMOL010000036.1:6624-16757 GCA_964568045.1 uncultured Thermotogae bacterium | reverse complement strand
CAAACGCTCAAACAAAACATATCTGCTGAAGAGTGCCTCAGAGACGTAGAGAGGGTGCGGAAGAAACTTAATAAGATCCGTCTCACCCGGGCGGAGTATCTCAAGCACGGGAAATACAGTGTGAAGCCAATAGTTCGACATTTCGGCGGGTGGTCAAATTTCCTACGTGGATATCAGCTTGCGATTGAAGATGAGGAGCTCCGAACCGATTGTGTCGAAGATCTTGAGAAGAAGAGATACGACAAGGCGATAAGAAACGCTGGCCCCGTCCTAGAAGAGCGAATCAGAAAGACTATCGGGGGAACCGGAGCAGAGAGGGACAAGTACACGGCAGCCCTAGTTGATTTTGCTTTGAACAAGAACACAGGAAAATTGGTTATTAGTGAGAATACACGGGAGCAAGAGGGTGTGCATCTGCTTTTTAGGGGCGCAATGCAATTTGTGAGGAATCCGCCGAGTCATAAAAAGCTAAGCTACTCCGATTTCGAAGCTTGGCACGCAGTTGGACTGATAGACTATTTACTCTTCTTGTTGAAACAGGCAAGACTGCGAGACAGAACATGATGGAGAGATGCCTTCACCTTGCTCGTTTTTCGCCGAGGTGCTCGGCTTATTGAATCATAGGATGGTTTGCTCCTACTCCAACGGCTTCAACAGCTCAAGCAGCTCCTCTCTTGTCCAGTGCATCGGCTGATCAATTGCTGCGCCAACCACTCGATCAGCCAGATCCCGTTTTCGTTCGAGCAACATTGCGATCTTCTCTTCCAGAGTGCCGGAAACCAACGTCCGATACACATACACCGTCTTTGACTGGCCAATACGATGCACACGGTCGGTTGCTTGGTCCTCAACAGCAGGATTCCACCAGCGATCGAAGTGGATGACATGGTTTGCGGCTGTAAGCGTAATCCCGTGGCCACAGGCCTGAATGCTGCATAGCGCAGCATCGGTGTCAGCAGCATTGAATCGATCGATAAGCGACTGGCGGTCCTGCGTCGATCCGTCGATTCGGATACAAGAGATGCCCTCTTGCGCAAACGCCATCTGGAACAGGTCTAGCGTTTTGAGAAAATGGCTGAACACGACAACATGTTCCCTTGCTTCTAGGATCTCCCGGATCCGCTCCATCGTAGCATCGAATTTCTCCGATCGCCCGAAGAGTGGAGACGGCTCACCGGTAATAAGTGCCGGATGATCACACACCTGCTTGAGCTTCGTCAGGATCGGAAGGATATTGAACTGGTAGTTGACGTTCTTGCCGCTCTCGATTTCCTCTCGAAGCGGTTTGGCCATCGTGTCCTGGATCTGCCCGTATAACGACCTTTGCTCAGTTGTGAGATCACACCAGTCCTCAAGCTCTATCTTCTCCGGCAGATCCTTCGCAACATCTTCTTTCAGTCGACGGAGGAGAAACGGCCGTATGCGTTTTGAGAGCTCCTCTGCAGCATCTCTCTCGCCAGTGGCAATGGGCACTTCATATCGAGCAGAGAACTTCGACTGTGTACCGAATAACCCCTTGATCAGGAAGTCGAAGATGGACCATATCTCGCCCAGTCGGTTCTCCACGGGCGTGCCGGTGAGCGCAAGCCGATGAATTGCGTTGATTGCCTTGATGGCTTGAGTTCTTTGGGCATCAGGATTCTTGATCTTCGTCGCCTCATCTAATACGATGAAGTAGAACGGCGTCTTGGAGATGATGTCGATGTCACGGGCAAGCGTCTCGTACGTCGTCACGAACCAGCATTTCCCAGCCCTCTCCCAAATGGTCCTATCGCGACTCGGACCACTATAGGCAAAGATCTTGATCTGTGGAACGCAGCGTTGGACCTCCCGCACCCAAAACGGCACGACGGACTTCGGGCACACAATCAGCGAAGGGCGATCGATTTTCTGCATCTCATACGCGATGTTCGCCGCACAGATGGCCTGCACTGTCTTGCCCAATCCCATATCATCCGCGAGGATGCCGTGAAGATGGTTCTCCCGCAGCCAGTTGAGCCAATGAATCCCCGCTCGTTGGTAGGGACGGAGGGTGAGGCCCGCGTACCTTAGCGCCTGTTCAGCCGACTCCGATAGTGAGAACGCCTCATCGGGCTCGAACCCCGTGAGCTGCGAGAGAAACGCCTCGTATTCCTCCGACAGGACGCGAATCCCGCCGATGTGGTCGATGAACTCCTCCAGCGAAGAGAAGCGCGTGATTGGTAGCCTGTACCCATTTTGCAGTGGAATTGCGCCAAGGTTCTCCAATTCCTTCTCGGTGCGCTCGTAGGCTTCCTGATCCACTTCGATGAACAAGTAGTCCTTGTGCTGGATGTGTGTCGTCCCGCCATTAACCGCATCCCTGACGGCCCGCTCAGGAAGAAGCAGTCCTTCTGCTTCATATTCGACTACGAAATCAAGCCATCCGGGTTCATTTCGCTGGATCGTTACCCGCGGACTGAGCGGTGTCGACACGATTCGGACACGTCTTGCCTGATCTGTAAGAACCGCTGAAAGGTTGGTCTTCAGAAGCACCAGATCTCGCGTGAAGAACTCAGGAACACCAGCAAGGGGGATCTTACTTGTGCCCTTCTCCAGGAGATGGGCAAGCCCTTCTGAGACAACGTCCTTCACAGGGCGGATGACATTGCCGATTCGTGTGAAGCCACCGTCTCGAGTGAGTTTGAGTTCCTCCCTGGGTATCAGCTGGTCGCCATCCCGAAGCTGGTACCCGGCTGTAACTTCCAAACCTTCTTCTGGCTTGAAGTCAACGACCGCCATCGGCTGCAAGGGGTCCTTCTTGACCACTAGAGCTAGCGAGTTGTCTGTCTCGCCGACGTCCTTTCGCTTGCGAAGATACTCAAGCACGGGTGGGAAGAGATCGAAGGCAAGTGCCCCGTCCTCGGTCACTTCGGGATTCAGCGAGCGAAGCGCCTGCAAGGTTTCGAACGCGTTGTATGCGAGTCTGTAGAACTGATCATCTCTGGTGTACGCTCGCCCGTAGTCCCACAGCTCCTGCGGGTTCCCCACTCTTCGCCGAGTCCCACCAACCAGCTCAAAGATCGTCACCACGTGGCGGTCGTCATTCTGGAAGTCCAGCTCGAATGCCAGATCCACTTCTTGCACTCGACGGGACAGTCTCGACCAGAAGCTTGGAGGCATGTCACTCCTCCCCCGGCTCAGCGAGAATAGCCGCGAACCACCTTGGCATACGCTCCCATTCCGCAAAAGATCCAACCGCGTAGTGTGCTATCTTCTCAGATGCTTTGTGGTCGCCGCGCAGTGCTTCTCGGAAGTCCGAGACCGCTACTGCTTCCAGAGCTACCAAGCCTTTGCGAGCGTCAGCTATGACTCGTTCGCGGGACGAGACCGCTTTAGTCAAATCATCGCGCTGCTCGCTGAGTTGCTCACGTTTCGCCCTCTGCTTCTCTATAATGTCGGGCTTGCCAGGGAAGTCTTTGTCGAGAAGCTTGGGCAACGTTTGCTTCATTCGATAGACCCAGCTACGAATCGCCGCTGCCTTTTCCTGCCCCACACCGTGGGCGCGCTGAGATCGAAGCAGGCTTTCGAGAGTGCCGTCGAAACACGTCCGTACAATGCGGTCCTTTAGCTTCGTACCGATCCCAGGGATCTCTGTGAATCTCGTGTTAATCAGATGAATCGTAAGAGCCCGTAGAAGCTCCGCATCTGTCTGTTGGTTCATGGTCCGGAGCTCGGATGCGATCTCATCTCGCCTCCGGTGCAGAAGGCGTAGTGAATCCTCATGTCTCTTGATGGCGGATTGAAGCTGTCTGGCATGGTGTGTCCCTCGGCATCGCAGGTAGTCCTCGCGAGCCTTCGACATGATCCGGCTCTCCTCGATCATCTTCGGGACAAACGCGAGCAGCAGGATGAAGCCAACGACGCCCCCGACAATGATGAGAGTCATACGGCACTGTCTCCTTCTTGCGCTCCTGGTGTCACCGCGAGGTCGTCGGATATGGCTTGGAGTTCTTCGAGGGCGGATTGGAGGTCTTCGATGATCTCGCCGGCAAGGACGTCGGAAGCGTCAGGCATCTTGCTTTGCTCCCTCGATGATGCGGATTTCGGTGTCCGGTTAGGTTGTAGAGTTCCTCCTTGTCCATTGGTGAACTTTCTACAGCACATGGCCTATGATAACACGAGATCGTGATTCAAACGATCCGTGATTCCACTCCCTCCATGAACTCGATAGGCATAGCTCTCGTTTCAGTCTGTTCCTTGAAGGATCATGGTACGCGTCCCCGGAATTTTTTGGTATTATGAGGCGGTTGTGTTGCAAGGAGACATTAAAGGAATGGGACGAATCGTTTCGTTTCGTTGCATCAGCTGCGGCACGATGTACGCGCCAGATGAGGTGGAATACACCTGTTCTGTGTGCGGACCGCGGCGAGGTACGCTCGAGGTGCTCTACGATTACGAGTCTCTAAAACGAACCCTCACGAAGGAACACTTCCGTAGCGAAGACGAGCGCTCGATGTGGCGTTACCTGCCTCTTCTTCCGATCGAAGATCGACGCTTTATCCAGCCGCTTCGAGTCGGCTGGACGCCTGTGTATGCGTTTGCCGATCTCGCTTCAGACTACGGCCTGAACGCGCTTCTCATCAAGGACGACGGCCAAAACCCGACCGCGTCCTACAAGGACCGGGCCAGTTCCGTTGTGGTTATCAAAGCGCAAGAGAAGGAAAAGCAGGTCGTCACGTGCGCCTCCACGGGAAACGCGGCAAGCTCGCTCGCCGGTTTTGCCGCCGCAACGGATCTTGAAACGATCATCTTTGTGCCCCGCACCGCCCCGGAGGCGAAGGTCGCGCAATTGCTCATCTACGGGGCCAAGGTCTTCTTGGTGCATGGCTCCTACGACGTGGCCTACGATCTGGCTTCCGAGGCCGCCGAGGCGTTCGGTTGGTACAACCGATCGGCCGCGGTCAATCCGTACCTGGTCGAGGGGAAGAAGACCGGCGCACTCGAGCTGGCCGAGCAGCTCGGCTGGGATGTGCCGGACGTTGTCCTTGTCGGCGTCGGAGACGGCTCGGTGATCAGCGGCCTCTGTAAGGGGTTCGACGAGCTGCAACGCCTCGGGTTGATCGACCGGCTCCCTCAGGTCATCGGAGTGCAGGCGGAAGGCGCGGCCCCGATTGCCAAGGCGTTCGATCGCTACGATGGAACTGACGTGGTCATCGAGGACATTGAGGCAGAGACTGTTGCTGACAGCATCTGTGTCGGAAAGCCGCGCGACATTGTCAAAGCGGTCACCTATGTGGCAAGAAACGGCGGGTACTTTGTGACGGTGAGCGATCAGCAAATAATGGGAGCGATCGCTGTTCTGGCGAAAAGGACCGGTGTCTTTGCCGAACCGGCCGGAGCCGCTGCGTTTGCCGGTGCAGTAGAATTGGCCAAATCAGGAGGTTTGACCGGGAAGAGTGTTGCACTGATGGTCACCGGAAATGGTCTCAAGGACGTTGCCGCTGCGCGCAAAATCGTGGAAGCCCCCATTCACGTGGAGCCGTCGCTTGAGGCGGTGAAGGAAAAGTTATGAAGATCCGATTCACCGTCAACGGAAGGCAAGTCGAGCGTGTGACCGACGCGCAAACACGTCTTTTGGACCTATTGCGCGAGGATCTTGCCCTCACCGGCACCAAGGAGGGCTGCGGTGAGGGAGAGTGCGGCGCCTGTACCGTGCTGATCGATGGACGCGCGGTCAATTCCTGTCTCGTGCTCGCCCCTCAGGTCGACGGAAAATCGGTGCTCACGATCGAAGGGCTCGCGCAGGGCGGGGCGCTGCATCCGATTCAGCAGGCGTTCGTGGAGAAAGGCAGCGTCCAGTGCGGTTTCTGTACCCCCGGGTTCATCATGTCGACTGTTGCACTCCTGCAAGAAAATCCAGATCCAACCGACGAGGAGATCCTCACTGCGCTGGAGGGGAATCTGTGCCGCTGTACCGGCTACACCAAGATCGTCGAAGCCGTGCGCGCTGCGGCGGAACGGTTGCGGGAGGAGAGATGATCGAGGCGATCGTTCTTGCCGCGGGACGGGGAGAGCGTCTGGGAACGATCAAGCCACTCGTCCCGATCGACGGCGAGCAGGCATTGACGCGGGTAATTCACACGATAAAGGAAGCAGGCATCAAGGACATCGTTGTCGTTCTCGGCCACGCCGCCGAGATGGTTCAAGCCCAAGTTGATTTCACCGGCTGCCGGGTGGTTATAAACCCTCGTTACGAAACCGGAATGGCCGGTTCTTTGATCCGCGGCATCGAATCGGTTTCTCCCGCTGCGCAAGGGGTCCTCATCTTCCACGCCGACATGCCGACCGTGAGGGCAGAGACGATCCGCGCGGTGATCCAACGGGCAAAGCAGGGCGCGCGGATTGCGGCTCCGAGTCGCCGTGGGCAGCGAGGCTTTCCGGTCTTCCTTCATCGCTCTTGCTTCCAGGAGCTTCTACCGACATTGACGGGGGACGTGGGGGCGCGGCGATACATTAGTTCGCACGCAGAGGAGCTCGTCTTGGTTGAGGTGGACGACCAAGGCGCAATCCGTGACATCGATCGGCCGGAAGACCTTCGCGAGGAAGAAGAGACGTATGAGCCTGCAATACTTGAAGGTTAACTCAACCGAAGAGCTTTTGGCGCACTTGGATAAGCCCGGGGCGATGATCCTCTGTGGCGGGACCGACCTGCTGGTGAAGATGCGCAGCGGGCTCGTGTCACCGACGCTCTTGCTCGACATCTCCGAACTCGCTTCGCTACGTGAGATACGGGAGACGGACGGCCGTATCGAAATCGGCGCCGTCGTCACCGAAAGCGAACTCCTTGCTTCAGACGTCATCAGGGAGCACCTGCCGCTGCTTTCGATCGTTCTTTGTAAACTCGGCGCGGTCCAGATCCGCAATCGGGGAACACTCGGCGGAAATGTGGTCAACGCTTCGCCGGCGGCGGACAGCGCGATCCCGCTCCTTCTGTACGAGGCGGAAGTCATCCTTGAGGGATCGCAGAGAGAACGACAACTGCCCCTTGAGACGTTCTTCCTCGGTCCCGGGAAGACCGCCTTGGCAAAGGGCGAATTCCTTCGTGCGCTATCGATCCCCGTTCCCAACGTCCAATTCACGCCATTCTTCCATAAAGTGGGACGGCGCAAGGCACTGACCATTGCCATCGCGTCCCTGGGAGCGCTGCTGTGGATGCGGGCTGGGATGGTCGAGGAAATCCGACTGGCTGCCGGTTCAGTGGCCCCCACGCCGCTTCGGTTGAGACAAGTGGAAACGTGTCTGAACGGCGAACGATTGACCGAATCGCTCATCGCCGAGGCGCGGGACCTCGCCGCGCAATCGGTGTCTCCGATCGACGACATCCGTGCGAGCGCCGATTACCGGCGGGCGGTCATCGGCGATCTGCTTGCCCGTTTCCTCGAAGAGGCGATGCATGCCTGAGCTCATCATCAAGGACGGAACCGTCGTTACCCCGCAGGGCACAGCCAAGACGGACATAGGCATTGACGGCGAGAACATCAGCGCACTTGCACCGGGACTCTCCGGACATCGCGAAATCGACGCCACAGGCCTGATCGTCCTTCCCGGCGTAATCGATGCCCACACCCACATGGAACTTCCCGTGCGCGGAAGCCGATCGAGCGACGATTTCCTCTCGGGCACAATTGCCGCTGCCTGCGGCGGCGTCACCACGATCGCCGATTTCTCGGTCGGAGCACCTGAGACCTCCCTTCCCGAGGAGATCGAGGCCCGATTGAAAACCGCCGCCAAAGCAGCGATCGATTACACCCTGCACGGAGAGGTGATCGGGTGGCAGTCTGGTCGCGAGACGGAGCTTGTGGAGGCCATCAACCTGGGCATACGCACGTTTAAGTTCTACATGACCTACTCTCGGTCAGGTCGGATGAGCGATGACGGTACCCTCTTCCACGCGTTTACTGCGCTCGCGCGCAACGGTGGACGCGCGATGGTCCACGCCGAGAATGACGTCATCATCAACGCCCTCACCGATGCACTCGAGTCGCAAGGAAAGCTCGACATCGACTCGTTGCCACAGTCGCGCCCTCCCCTCTGTGAAGCAGAAGCAATCGCTCGTGCAGCGCTGATTGCCCAGCACACCGGGGTGTGCCTACGCATCGCCCACGTCTCTTCCGGGCTTGGTTTGAAAGCCGTGCTCGCCGCTCGCGCTGCTGGTGGAAAAATCATCGCCGAGACCTGTCCACAGTACCTCCTGCTCGATGAACAGGTGTACGCCAGACCCGATGGCCACCTGTACGCGGCGACTCCGCCACTGCGGACACAGACCGATTGCCAAGCACTGTGGAAGGGACTTTCCACCGGAGCAATCGACATGGTCGCCACTGATCACTGCCCGTTCACGCGCGATCAGAAACGTTGGACCGGTTCGTTTCTCGATCTTCCGTACGGGCTTCCCGGCGTAGAGACCCTCCTCCCATTGTTACTCAGCGACGGGGTACTCCAGCGAAGGATATCCCTTGAGCGGCTGGTGGAGCTTTTGAGCACCGGCCCGGCCAAGGCGCTGAGGATCTATCCTCGCAAGGGAGCCATCGCCGTCGGATCGGACGCCGATCTTGTCCTGATCGACCCTGCTTGTCAGTGGACGATCTCTGCCAACAAGCTCCACATGCGCACCGACTTCAACCCCTACGAGGGCCACCAGATCGTGGGCCGCCCCGTGATGACGGTCTCCCGCGGCCGTATCGTATTTGTCGACAACGAGTTCTGCGGAGAGACCGGCTGGGGCCGATACATCCCGCAAGCGACGTAGACTTCACAGCCTAGCATCTCTCATGCTAGGATAGGAACAGGAGGTGGTCTTATGAGAAAGTTACGAAGATATGGGCTGGTTTTGATTCTCCTCGGCGCGCTCACTGTCGGTGGATGTTTCCTGTTCCCCAACCTTCCACCTGAGGCGGCGTTCATCGTTAATTACAACACGGTGCCTGGTGAGCCGCTTGTGGTCGTGCTGAACGCTTCTGCGTCGTCCAGCCCGGACGGCGATGAGATCGAGGCGTACATGTGGACCTTCGGCGACGACGTCACCATCCTTACGCCGCTAGAGGAAACCAAGACCGTTACCATTCCCGTGATCACGGTTAAGTATCCCATTGAAGGTGAGTCCTCGGTCACTCTGGCCGTAAGGGAGAAGCCACGACAGGCGGGCGAACCCGGAAAGGTCTCGACGCCTGTCAGCCAAACGATTACTCTCCCGCATGAGTAGAATCAGTAAGGTTCAAAAGGTAGAGAAGGAGGTATTGTGCGAAATGCAGTGTGGGTTCTGGTAACTGTAGTACTGCTTCTCGGGCTTCCGTTTGTTGGACTGGCAAACCACAACGATGCTGAAGAATCAGGGCCAGGATTCGGCTTCGGCGGACCGATGATCGGGTTGTTCGTCCTCGATCTGGGCAGCGGAGATGACCAGGCAACAGTAAATGGCATCCTTGCAGAGAACGGCTACGCCACACTCCCCAATCGGATAATCACCTTCGGCGGTGGGGGTGGAGGCGGCGTGATCGGCAGCATGTCCTTTGGCGGGAGAGGATGGGGTGGATCGATCGACTCTCTCCGAGAAGGCAAGAAGGCGGAACTGTCACTAGGTTTTGGTGGAATGGATATCGCCTACGTCGTCGGCGGCAATGAACAAGCACTGCTCCTGATCGGTGCGGTTCTCGGCGGTGGCGGCCTCGATCTGAAGTTGCGCAACCGAATTCCCACAAGCTTCGAGGACGCCGTAGCTGACCCAACGTCCACCACGCTTAGTCGCGGGTTCTTCGGCGCCGAGCCCTACGTGAGGTTTCAGATCCAACCGTTTGACTGGCTGGGCTTCGAGTTTCACCTTGGGTACCTATTCACCCTGGTGGGAAACTGGGAAGAAGGAGGCCAGGAACTCGCAGGCCCAACCCTTGAGGTGTCGGGCGCGTTTGTCGGCCTCTCCATTGCCTTCGGGGGAATCGAAGGGGCAGACGATGATGTGGAGGAGGTCATGGAAGATACCTCGGAAGAGGTCCCCGAAGATACCGAAGGTTGAGATGCTGCCTGTACGGTGAGTGCCTAGAGCTGTTTGCTCAGGAAGACCTGTGCCCCAAGCCTTTTGAAGCCAAGTCGTCTGTATAGCCTCAAAGCCGGATTGT
>CAZMOL010000036.1:0-6524 GCA_964568045.1 uncultured Thermotogae bacterium | reverse complement strand
TGTGCCCCAAGCCTTTTGAAGCCAAGTCGTCTGTATAGCCTCAAAGCCGGATTGTCCTCAGCAACGTCGAGAAGGAGACTGGTACGACCCCACGTGTGGGCAAGCGCCTCACAGGAACGGATGAGTGCGCGGGCGATCCCCCGACCACGGAAGGCCTCGTCCACAGCCAGGTAGAGAAGGTAGACCATCTCCTCCACGTGCGGAAACACAAATTGGCTCGGTTGCCCCGCCATGTCCTGACAGAAGACTAATCCAACCACTTCGCCCTCGACCTCCGCAACAAAGCCTGCCCATTCGGGTTTGGCAAGGTGCTCTCTCACCCAAGCCGCTATGTCCTCGGCCTCAATCCCTTGGAAAACCGTTGTTGAAACCGGCTCAAATAGGCCAGCCAGTTGCGCGACGGCCTCTGCATCGGTTGGCACCATCTCTCGAATCTCGAAGTGGTCCGCCATCACGGTATGCTCCACCTTATCCCGAAGAAACACCCACCCAATCCATCTGCCGCTTCCTTTTACAGCGGCAGGCTCCGCGAAGTCAAACTCGCAACGGCGCTATAACGCCTCGCAGGCAAGGGCAGAAGCCATCTCCCCAATCACCAACACGGGGTGATCACAAGGCTGATAGTGCTCCTCCAGCATCTTCAGGGCAGCGAGGTTTGCAGCATCGATCTGCTTCCTCATCGGATACGTTCGCCTCAACGTGTCACAAATCGGTCATCCGAGGCGGGCCTGTCTCCCTCGTTCAGTTTCCCAGTGAGCCAGCCGATTCGAATCGCCTCAGGATGTTCGAACACTGGGACATACGGCTTAATATCGAGAAGTGGCGTCCCATCCAGGATATCAAGATCGACGATGTGCAACGTGGCTCCTTCGATTCCTACAAGCCGCACCGTTGAGATTCCAATTGAGTTCGGTCGCCGCGGCGCCCGCGTAGCGAAAAGGCCCCGCTTCCTCTCATCGAGAAATGGTCTGACTGTAAGGGCGTAGCCGCTTGAGCGGTGAAAGTGATAGAGCAGAGTAATGTGACTGAACCCATCGAGGTCCCTCAGGCCTTCCACATGCTCTGGGAAGACTGTCACGGTCCCCTCAATCCCTCGGCCGAATCGAGGTTGAATTGGGACCCCGTGCCCCTCGGAAAACGGGGAGTGAATAACTCCAATCGGCCGGTATTCAATCGTCTCGTAGGGCATCGTACTTCCATCATACCATACGAAAACGGTCGCCACGATGAAGTATCAGATGCTTGCTCTTGGAGGACCAATCCCGCAGCCTCTCTTCGCAACAACAAGGCCAAAACGCATATTCGTGAGGGTTTGCCGTTCCCATTTCAAGGCAATGCTCTCGCTGACCCACCACGCACTGAGATGATGCGCGCGAGCCTAGGCGTCAAAAACGGTTCCGAGTCCCTTTTGCAACGCCTTTCCGAGGGCAAGTTGAGCGATGGCCGTGTCCTGAACCCCTACGCCGGTAAGGTCACACACAGTGATTTGGCTTTCCGATTCACGCCCCGGCTGTTGTCCAAGGATCAATTGACCGAGTTCACTCACTGGGCTTCCCCGGGCAAGGACACCTTCCTCCAGAGCGTGATGCAATTCGCCCAACCGAAAGCACTGAGACTTCCGATCGCAAGCAACAAGATCCGCACGCTCAAAGACCTGTGGGAATAGCTCCTGTTTGCCCTCCCCGTCTGATCCCATTGCAGTGATGTGTACGCCTGGGTGCACCCAAGAGGCCTCGAGGTAGGGGTTGCGGGAAGGTGTGGTCGTCACAATGGCATCGCTTTCTCGAACGACTTGCTCCACACTCTCCGCCTTGATGACTTCAACGCCCAGCTCGGCCTGCATCTCATCCACATACCGGTCAACCTGCTCCGGGAGGATTCCAAAGACAAGTAGGCGGCGAAAAACTCTTACCAAGGCTATCCCTCTCACTTGGTACCGAGCCTGCACTCCGGACCCGACAACCCCGACCGTCTCAATAGACTCACGAGCGAGATGACGAGCGGCAAGTGCTCCCGCCGCCCCGGTTCGAACATCAGTCAGGTATCCGTTATCCAGGAGAACGGCCTGGGGAAAACCGGTCTTGCTGCTGATGATCACCATCATCCCGCTGCCGGTGGGCAGATTCAGACAATGATTGTTGTGAAAGCCGGCCGCAATCTTGACGGCAAACGTGTCAAGGCCCCGGATGTAGGCGGTCTTGACATCAACTTCGCCGTGGTTCTCTGGTACCGGTACAGCAAGAACCGGCGGAACCGTTGCCTCGCCCTGGGTAAGCTTGGAACCCCCCCCGCTGACAACCTCAATGGCTTCTTCGTCGAAGCTGACGCATTCACGGATCTCTTGTTCCGTCAGTATGGTGACTTCCATCATCAACCTCCCCGGGAAATGTCAGATTCAAGCTCGGACGCACTCCATCGCCCAACGATCTCACGCAACAGGGTGAACCGACGTCCGCCCCACCAAGGCGCAACGGAAATGGATCCCCGCAGTCGAAAAGAAGTGATGGGTGCCGTTGCCAGCGACACATCACCCGTTGTTGTCTCTCGGTGCACGTCTCTCCTCGAAACACCTCGGGTTTTGAAAGTCATGGTGCTCCTATTCAGACTGCAAACGTTCTAGCCCGGACTGCTCAATACACAAGCCAACGACTTCCCTTAGTCGACAAAGATTATCGAATGCGCTCGCCATGTGCCAAAGAGCGCCAACTTGATTTTGTGCTGATTTCCTCGCTGTCCCGGAGGGCGTGTATAATAGGCGTTCTTGATCGACGTCGACAAATAGGATAAGTACGGGATGAAAGTCTAGAAACGAAGCGGGAGAGGAATAGATCTGAACAGAGACATGTAACATGCAATCTAAGCATCATTGCGGTCTGCGATACTTTAGGAGACGCGGAGTGAAAGAAGACCAAAGACCCAGCAGGCCATCGCAGAGGGAATTGGAACAACTGCGGCAACGTATAGCGGAACTTGAACAAGCCGCTAGCAAACAAGAACAGACGGAAGAGACTCTACGAGAAAGCGAAAAACGATATCGCGACTTGGTAGAGAATCTTGCCGATGTGATCTTCGCGGCAGACAGCAATGGCGCAGTTACCTATGTCAGCCCTGCTGTAGAATCGCTGGTCGGATATGCTCCATCAGAAGTCATCGGCAGCCATTTTGAAAAGTACATTCATCAGGACGATCTACCGCGCCTCAAAGAGAATTTTGCGAGCATTCTCACCGGTGTTCTTGCCGAGAATGAGTATCGAGTGCTCTCCAAGTCCGGCGAAATACTTTGGGTCCGCACGTCTAGCCGTCCGACCTACGAAGGAGATCGTATGGTTGGGGTCCACGGAGTTCTTTCCAACATCACCAAGTGGAAACAAACGCAAGAGGTGTTGGCACGACGGGCCACCCAGCTACAGATCATCGGTGAGGTTGCGCGAAAGGCTTCCTCCTTCCTTGACCCTGATTCACTGCTCTCCTACGTTGTCACAGCCATTCAGCAGCGCTTCGGATACTACCACGTGGATGTCTTTCTCGTCGATGAAACTCAGGACTATGCCGTTTTTGAGACCAGCAGCAGCCCCAGCGTAGCAGAACGACGGAAAGACAAGAGGCAACAGTTCAAGGTCGGCAAGGAAGGGATGATTGGCTGGGTAGCCAACACCGGAGAGCCTCTCTTGGCCAACGATGTCAGCCAGGAGCCCCGTTATATTCCGGATGAACTGCTTCCAGACATCAGATCTGAACTGGTGGTACCTCTCAAGGTGGAAGACCAGATAATAGGTGTTTTAGATATAGACAGCGATGAACTCGGAGCATTCGATGAGGAGGATTTCTTTGTTTTGCAGACATTGGCCAACCAGCTTGCCATAGCCCTGCGAAATGCACGTCTATACGAGGAAACCCGACAACTTGCTGCTTTTAACGAAGGCATCGTCGAAAATGTTGTCGTGGGCATCTCAGTGGAAGACGCCAACGGGAATTTCGCGTTTCTCAACCCAGCTGCAGCAGACCTACTCGGCTATCCCATCGAAGAACTGATAGGCCGCCACTGGACAACGGTCGTTCCTGGCGATCAGCAGGCCATTGTTCAAGCGACCCTGAAACAGCGGTTAACCGGAATGGCCAACTCGTATGAGCTTGAGATCGTCCGTAAGGACGGGCGTCGCCGTTGCGTGCTGGTCAGCGCAAGCCCTCGACTTGAGAAGGGTCGTCTCGCCGGCATGCAAACCGTTTTCACTAACATAACGGCCCAAAAACAGGCGGAGAAGTCACTGGCCGAAAGCGAGGCACGCTACCGGGAAATCTTTGAGAATGCTCCATTTGGCATTTGGATATCCGATGAGAAAGGAACCCTGATCTTTGCCAATCAGGCAACGCTTGATCTATTCGGCGTGTCCGACCCAGCCCAACTGGTTGGGTGTTGGAACGCCTTCCGAGATACAACGAAAGACGAGGAGCCTTTTCGGAAGGGCTTCCAGCGCGCCCAGGCCGGTGAAATAGTCCGATTTCGCCAGGACCTTGACATGGGAACGGTTGAATACAACACGACCCGCAAGGGAACAGTACACTTTTTCTCAACGCTCTTTCCGATCCAGGCCGGTAGCGGCGGAGAGTCACACATCGTCGTCATTCAGGAAGATATCACCAACCAAGTGCAAGCGGAAGAGGAGATCCATCAGCTCAGCCAATTTCGGGAGAGCGTCATTGACAGTGCGAACGTGTGGCTGGATGTACTCGATGAGAACGGCAACGTTCTGATTTGGAACAAAGCGGCAGAGAGAATTAGTGGCTACTCCCGGGAAGAGGTCGTGGGCCACGACAAGATCTGGAAATGGCTCTACCCGGATGAGGCGTATCGAAGAGAGCTAGAAGCTAAGATTGACACCATCACCAAAGGAAGCGAAATTCTGGAAGGATTTGAGGCAATCATCAAATGCAGGGACGGGCAAACCAAAATCATCTCTTGGAACCAGAAAAACCTGTTGGATGAAAAAGGCACCTCTGTTGGCTCCATCGCTCTTGGTCGCGACGTTACCGAGCGCAAACAGGTGGAAGAGACACTGAGAGAGAGCGCAGAGGAATATCGCTCCCTGGTGGAGTCTACCGAAGATAGCGTCTATTTGGTAGACAGCAACTGCACCTATATGTTCATGAACGAGAAGTATCTATCAAGGTTTGACTCCCCAATGGACAAAGTCATAGGTAGACCATACGGCGAGTTCCATTCCGAGGAGAAAACGGAAGAGTTTGCGGAGAAACTGAGAGAAGTGTTCGAAACCAGCTGGTCGGTCCAGTATGAACACCAAAGCGAGAGGGACGGTAATTATTTCCTCAGGACGTTAAGCCCTGTTAAAGATCAAGACGGACGAACCACTGCAGTAACCGTAGTTTCAAAAGATATCACCAGACAAAAGCGTGCCGAGGAGGAAATTCTCAAGCTCAACCAATACCTGGGACTGATTATCGATACCGCTAACGTCTGGCTTAGCGTGCTCGATGAGAAAGGCCTTGTTCGCACTTGGAACAAAGCAGCTGAGGCGATCAGCGGATACTCCCAGGAAGAGGTTGTGGCCAACGAGAAGATATGGGAATGGCTCTACCCGGATGAGGCGTATCGCAAGGGGCGTATCGAAAAAGCCGCTGCCGTTATCAAAGGAAGCCTAGCGGAGTTTGACGAAGACTCAACCATCCGGTGCAAGGACGGCCAGGCAAAGATTATGTCATGGCATGTCCGGAGCTTGCACGATGATACAGGCAGACCAATGGGCTTTCTATCCATAGGTCTTGACATTACCGAACGCAAACGTACCGAGGAACAGCTCGCCTTCATGGCCACCCATGAGCCGTTAACCAATCTGCCAAACCGGCAGGCGTTCAATGATAGACTCGACCTAGAGCTATCCCATGCCTACCGCAACCAGCGACAACTTGCGGTCATGATGCTGGACCTGGATCACTTCAAGAAGGTGAATGACACACTGGGACACAGTGTGGGAGACAAACTGCTCCAGGCTGTTGGCAAGCGTCTTACAGGCCTCCGACGAAAGAGCGATACCATTGCCCGTTTGGGCGGAGACGAGTTCATGCTCATTCTGCCTGAGATCACTCAGTACGAAGACGCTGAGAGGATTGCCCAAGAGCTGCTTCAGGCCGTTCGGGAGCCACTCGTAGTCGATGGACATAAGCTTCGCATTTCCACCAGCATCGGGATCGTCCTTTACCCCGAAGACGCTGATAACGCGGAGGCGCTTGTGAAGAACGCAGACATTGCCATGTACCGAGCAAAGGAGATGGGTAGAAATACCTATCAACGATACACGCCTCAATAACCACGAGCACATTGATGTGAAGGATTCCGCCCGCTTCCGCAGGTTTGGGGCAATTCGTTTCCCCCAAAACAGGGCTGTTTGGATCAAAGCAGACTCCGCCCTCCTCCTCTACTGCAACAAAACGCGGCCTGGTCCTCCATCACAACCCGCTGATTGAGACTATCGCCCCTCCCGCCTACTTCCACCAAGAATGTGACAAAG
>CAZMOL010000035.1:5854-17533 GCA_964568045.1 uncultured Thermotogae bacterium | reverse complement strand
TGGAGCCTAGGGGATTCGAACCCCTCACCTCTTGCATGCCATGCAAGCGCTCTCCCAACTGAGCTAAGGCCCCGATAATCGTTACTGTCTTACTCGATCGGTGGCTTGATTTCAAGCGGCTTTGTTGCTAGAGCTGAGGAATTAGTGCCGGGGGCTGGCTCTAGCGGACGACGATGCTGACCATCTTCTCGGGGATGGCGATGACCTTGACGAGTTCCTTTTCGGCGAGCCTCTTGGACACTTCGGGAACGGCGAGGACGGTTTCCTTGAGCGCTTCGGGATCACGGCTTGTCTCAATGGGGACGACTACTCGGGCGCGGACCTTGCCGTTGATCTGTACAGGGATCTCCACTGTCTCCTCTTCCAGTGCATCGGTCAAGAAAGACGGCCACGGCTGATCGAGGACGGCGTCGGTGTGTCCAATTCGCCGCCACAGCTCCTCGCAGATGAACGGGACGAACGGGGAGAGGATGAGGATCAATCCCTCGATCACCTTCCGAATCAGGCCATCGTCTCCCTTTCTACCTTTCGCGTAGGGGGTGAGTTCGTTGACGAGCTCCATGATCGCCGAGACGGCGGTGTTGAAGTTGAAGCGGCCTTCGATGTCCTCTGTGACTTTCTTGATGGTCCGGTTGTAGCGGCGCCACAGCTTTCTCCCACTCTCATCGAGGGCTGCGTGATTGAGGGTCGCGGGGCCGGTAGCGACCCGTTCGGCCTGAGAAAGGGCGAGGGTCCAGAAGCGATTGAGGAAACGGAACGCACCGCGGACGCCTTCTTCGCTCCATTCGATGTCGCGATCCGGCGGGCCCATAAACAGGGTGTACAGTCGTTCGGTGTCTGACCCATACCTGTCGATGATCTCCGCTGGGGCCACCACGTTGTTCTTCGACTTGGACATAGAGAATACGCCGGTTTCCAGCGCTTTCCCACAATGTAGACACCGGCTGCCACTCACCTCGTGCGGATAAAGCCAGCCGTGCTCCGAACAATGATGGGCAGGATAAGTGACCATTCCTTGCGTGAACAGTCGCTCAAACGGTTCGTCGAAGCTGGTGTGGCCCATATCGTGGAGTGCTTTGGTGAAGAACCGTGAGTAGAGGAGATGGAGGATGGCGTGTTCCACGCCACCGACGTATTGGTCGACCGGAAGCCACGCATTGACGTCGTCGCTGTCAAACGGCGCCGTCTCATCCTTCGGTGAAATGTAGCGGAGATAGTACCACGAGGAATCGACAAAGGTGTCCATCGTGTCCGTGTCGCGCTTGGCCGGTTCGCCGCAGCGGGGGCAGGTCGTCTCGGAATAGCCGGGAACGTCGGCAAGGCCCATCTTGCCGATGAACTCGATGTCCGGCAGAAGAACCGGTAGTTGTTCCTCCGGGACGGGGACGATTCCGCATTTCTCGCAGTAGACGATCGGGATCGGCGCCCCCCAATAGCGCTGGCGGGAGATGAGCCAGTCGCGTAATCGGTAGTTGACTGCGCCGTGCCCCTTTCCAGTCTCCTCAAGCCAGGTGATCACTTTGTCTACGGCGTCCTCGCCGGGGGTGCCGCTGAACGCTCCAGAGTGGCACATGGCTCCGTAGTCTGCGTGATAGAGGAGATCGCGGTACCACTTGACGCCCCACAACAACTCCATCACCGAGCGTTTTTTCTGCAATCCGGGCTCAAGGCGCTGGCAGCGGGCGAGGATCTCGCGATCGGACGCCGTCGAGCCAAGATCGAGGACAGCATCTTCGAACACGAACGCAAACCGCGCTCCGACAATCTCTGTCCAGCTGCCTGACTTGACATGCGCACGAGCAATCTCTATGTAGCGGTCGATCTGGGCCTTGTCCAGCGTGACCAGCATTGCGTCATCGGTTTCCTTGAACGTAATTCCTGCCTCGACGAGTGCCTCGCCGAAGCCGTCTCTTATGGTGCCTGCCAAGACAAACGACTTGGCCTGGCCATCGGTCGGCTCGATGACCGGGATGATCGGAAGGCCGAATTGGAGGGCGAATTCGATGTCGCGTTCATCGTGAGCGGGGACGGCCATGATCGCACCGGTCCCGTAGGTCATCAGGACGTAGTCGGCGATCCACACCGGGATCCTCTCGTTGTTCACCGGATTGATGGCGTAGCCGCCGGTGAATACGCCGGTCTTGTCGCGCTCGGTGGAGACGCGTTCCACCTCGCTCTCTCGACTTGCCTGTCGGCGATACGCCTCCACGGCCTCGCGCTGTTTGGCAGTGGTCAGCGGATTGACGAGCGGATGCTCCGGGGCGAGTACCATGAACGTGGCACCCCACAAGGTGTCGGGTCGAGTGGTGAAAACCACCATCTCCTCACCTGCCTCCGTGTGGAAGGTGACCTCTGCACCGATGCTCTTTCCGATCCAGTTCTCCTGCATCTTCTTGACGTTTTCCGGCCAGCCGGTGAGCGTCTGAAGGTCCTCCAGGAGACGATCGGCGTAGGTCGTGATGCGGAAAAACCACTGCTCGAGGGTCTTGGCCTGAGGTGGCGTACCGCAGCGTTCGCACACGCCGGCAACGACCTGTTCGTTGGCGAGCACGGTATCGCAGGTCGGGCAATAGTGGACCGTCGCTTCCTGTTTGTAGGCGAGATCGTGCTCGTACAGCTTGAGAAACAGCCACTGTGTCCAGCGGTAGTAGTCGGGAAGGCAAGTGGTGACCTCGCGATCCCAATCGTACTCGATCCCCCAGGCACGGAACTGTTCCTTCGCTTCGGCGATGTTGGCAAGAGTCCACTCGCGGGGGTGGATTCCCCGGTCGATTGCGGCGTTCTCCGCGGGGAGCCCAAATGCGTCCCAGCCCATCGGATTCAGGATGTTGTAGCCCCGCATGATGTAGAAGCGGGTCACCACATCGCCGATGATGTAGTTTCTCCCGTGACCGACGTGAAGAGATCCTGAAGGATACGGGAACATATTGAGGTAGTAGAACTTCTTTGTCGTATCGGACGTGTCCGCTTTGAAGTACCCGCCCTCGCGCCAGAAATCGCGCCAGCGATCCTCGATCTCTCTGAAAGTGTATTCCTCTACCATAGCGAAGGTCCCCCGCGCGCCAGTTTTTCCGCCTCTGCTAACACCGTGTGAACGTCCTTTTCAGTCGGCATCTCACAGTAAAGCCGCAGGATCGGTTCGGTGCCGGAAGCGCGTAACAGGAGCCACCCCTTGTCGAAACGAAGCTTCACGCCGTCCAGGGTTTCCACCGCGCGGACAGGTCGGCCGGCAAACTGTTCCGGGGGCGTCTCGCTCAGACGAGCAACCACCTCAATGCGTTCCTCCAGCTCAATATCGTGCCGGTGGTAGACGTGTGGTCCCACGTCCGCCAACAACCTGTCTACTACTGTGCTCATAGGACCATCTGCAGTTGCTGCAATCTCAGCCAGTAGGAGCGAGAGAAGGACCCCGTCGCGCTCTGGGATGTGACCCCGGATGGCAATGCTTCCACTCTCCTCGGCGGCAATCAGGACATCCCGTTTCAGTATCTGCTCGCAAGCGTATTTGAACCCGATTGGGACCTCGATCAATTCGAGGTTGTACTCCTGGCAGAGTGCCTCTGCCATGTCCGTCAATGCGAACGACTTCACCACCGCTCCACGCCACCCGCGCTCCTCCACCAAGTAGCGCAAGATGAGGGCGAAGGTACGGTGCGCATCGATGAACCCGCCCTTCTCGTCCATCGCGGAGATGCGATCACCGTCGCCGTCTGTCACCACGCCGATCAGAGATTGCTTGCGTCGTCGCATGGAGGCGATTACCGCTCTGAGGGGAATGAGATTTTCTTCGAGTGGTTCGGGCTTTCTGCCTCCAAAGAGTACGTCTCGCGTTCCCCGGATCTCCACGTGGGCAACGCCGTACTCGGAGAGAAGCTGGGCAACGTATCCTTGGGCTGATCCGTACATCGAATCGACGACAACCCGTATCGGTGCGGCGGTAAGTCGATCAGAGTCCACCAAGGTGCGGACTTTGGCCAAAAAAGGGGTTCTCAGATTGGATTCCTCGATGGCCCCCTCGGGCGTCTGTGGATGGGGAATCAGTGCGGGAAGCAGATGTTCCACGGCGGAGGTGACCTCGCCGGGGGCAGAACCGCCGTATTCGGCCTTGTACTTGATGCCGTTGTAGATGGGAGGGTTGTGGCTTGCGGTGAACATGATCCCCGCGGCGGCGCGGCGGTCGACAACGGCGTAGGAGAGCGCGGGGGTGGGCACCGGATCTCCGGCGATAGCCACCGGTATCCCGCTGTCGTAGAGCACTCGAGCGAAGTAGTGCGCAAACTCGCGCGAGAGAAAGCGCATGTCGTAGCCGATAACGACCCCGTTGGCAGCGGTTCTGTATTCCGCCCCCCAATCTCGGTAAATGTCTAGCTGCTTGCGGTTTGGTGAGAGGAGGAACTCGGCGGTTGCCTGAGCCACGCGGGCTACGTTATCGAACGTGAACTCCCGCGCGATGATTCCGCGCCAACCGTCAGTGCCGAACTTTACGTCTACGTTTCCGTTTCGACCGGCCACTTCGTTCTCCTAGACGCAACTTCGATTTCGTGTTGATGCGCTCAACGTGTTCTGGAAGGACCAGGTTCGGTTGGGTGAGTATCGCCTGTAACAATTCGAAGGGAATGGATGTCTCAACCCAGATCGAGTCAATATCAACGACCCCGTTCTTCGCTGGCAGATGGGGGATTACCCGTTCTACGGTCTGCTTGTAGCGAAGGAGCATCTCCTCATTGGCAAGTCCTTCAGGAGCAATATTCATTGGTTGCTTGATCCTTTTTCGCTTCTTTGCCCGACACTGTGGTCCGAAGTGACTCGCACCTGGCCAATAGCGTCGTTCTCAGTCCACGCCTGAATTCTATGATAGCCAGGTGCTCTAAGCTTGTAAAGGAGGTGTATTGCCCTTGAAGTCAGCCGAACGATGGACGAGCCAGTCCGCAGCATCCGCTAGCATCGGTGCGAGAGACTAGGAGGCTAGTAGTATCTTTGGCGGAGGACACTGTTCCACTGCTTGGCAGCGTCTTCTCCCCGGCACGGTAGCGGCGTAGGCGCGACCGCTTTCCTGTCGAGGGGATATTGTGTGGTCAAGACCAGTAGGATACAATCATTCCCCTGTTTGAGGGGGAAACTGGATGCGGAAGTTCGTTTTTTCGTTGCTTTTCTTCGCCACGCTTTTTCTTCTTGTTGTGGGAGCATTGGCGGGTCAAGAGCGACTTCATCCTTCTCTGCGAGAGTTGCTCGCTCGGGCAAGTACAGCGGACTGCTTCGACCTCGCTACTCTCGCCTCCAGAATGCAGATCTTCACGGCGGCGGGCATGATTCTTCCATCGCAGGTCTTCCTTTCCACAACGGGAGAAGTGGAACAAGTAGGTGTCTTGGTGAAGGTCTCACGCTACGTATGGGGAAAACGTTTCCTCGGTTTGCCCGTACAGATGAGCACAGGCACGATACTAAGTATGGCCCTCAGCCTAGCAGAGCTCTTGCAGCTTGCCGCTTCACCAGAAGTCATATACGTTGAGCCGGCCTGGCGAACTCGTCCCAAGCTTGATAGAAGCGTTCCCGCCATCGGGGCTGACCATCTCCACGCAAGGACCCCGCCGGTTGTTGGGAGGGGTGTCATCATCGGCGCAGTTGATACAGGGATTGATTATACCCACCTTGACTTCCGCTACGATGTGGATGGCGATGGATTCGAGGAGTCTTCGCGGATTATTAACATCTGGGATCAAACGAGCGGTTTTTTCGGAACATACTACAGCAAGGCGGAGATCGAGAGCGACCTGGCGTTCGGCTTTGGTCCTTGGGAGGGGATAGTGCGCCAGGCAGATGATGATGGACACGGTACCCACGTGATGGCCACTGCAGCTGGTGATGGGTCTTCCTCCGGTGCCGGGTTTGTGGGAGTGGCTCCCGGAGCCCAGCTGATCATGGTGAAAACGTCGTTTTACACGTCGGACATCCTTGCGGGGGCGGCGTATGTCTTCGAACGGGCGGAGGAGCTTGGGCTTCCAGCGGTTGTCAATCTCAGCCTGGGCGGTCACGATGGGTCACACGATGGCACAAGTCTATTCGAGCAGGGGCTCGACGAGCTTGCCACAGCGGCGGGGCAGGTGATTGTCGTCTCAGCGGGAAACGAGGGCGATCAATTCATCCACGTCTCGCACACGCTGACCGGCGACTCGAGCACCTTTGCTGTCGATCCATCCTCTGATTCCGTTGACCTCACCTTGTGGTACCCAGGAGGATCGGGGTTCACGATCACCGTTGCTCCGCCCAGCGGCGAACCTCTGGTGGTCTCTGCGGGTTTCGTCGGCTTCGCCAACAGCGGGTTTGGAAGCGCCTACGTGGACAACGCTTCAAGTGGTAAAAACCCAAACAACGGAGACAACGAAGTGCTGGTGAAGCTGAGCAATCTTCTTCCGGGCAACCTGTGGACCATTACCGTTCGTGATGATACAGGAGGGGGACGATTCGACGGGTGGATTACGTCTGGTGAGGGGGCGATCCTCGGCGGGGACTCAGCGTCCACTATTGACGAACCGGGGAATGCCGACCGAGTGATCACCGTGGGGGCGTTCAACACCAAAGCACAGTGGCCGTCGCTTTCCGGTGAACAAGACTACTCTAGCCAGTATCCGATCGGCGCACTCTCCTACTTCTCAAGCCAGGGTCCCACGCGTGACGGGCGCCGGAAGCCGGAGGTCGCTGCACCCGGAGCGTGGGTTGCAGCAGCCCTTTCGGTTGACAGCCCGTCTCAGGGGTACACTACCCATCCTGATCAAGAGCATACGTTGCTGGCCGGAACGAGTGTCTCCGCGCCCCACGTGAGTGGAGTTGCCGCGCTGATGCTTTCAGTCAATCCGCAGTTGTCCGCGGAGGAGATAAGGGCGAAATTAACGGATACTGCACTACGCGATAACTTCACGGGCTCGATTCCGAACACGCGGTTTGGGTGGGGCAAGGTCGATGCGAGGGCTGCAGTCTCTGTTGTACAGCTTCCGCCAGATGACGATGGTGAACAGCGGCCCGTGATTGCCGTTGCGCAGAATCCGGTGCGGGACGAAGCCCGCTTCACCTACGATATTCCAGATGGGGCACTCTCGGCAGCGCTTCGCATTTACAGCATCACCGGAAGGCTCGTCTTTGAGAGAGTTTTGGCCCCGAATGCGAGCGAATACGTGTGGGACCTTGTAACAGACAAAGGGAATCTACTGGCAAGCGGACTTTACCTTTATGTTCTGGTCACCGAAGCCCGGAGCTCAGAGACCGGAAGGCTGGTGATCGAACGATGAGCCGGGCGGGGATCACTCTCCTGCTTGGCCTGGCTCTATTCAGTATCGTGAGCAGCGGCGAGGGGTTAACCAATGTTGCGGCGATCTTTCAGCTGGGGCCAGGTGCACGCCCCTTCGGAATGGGCGGAGCCTTCCTTGCCTTGGCAGACGATGAAAACGCAGCGTTCTACAATCCCGCCGGCCTTGGATGGATGGACCACATTGGGGTCACGTCGTTTTTCAGTCAACAGTTTGGGGTGGTGTCCTACGGGGCACTTGGCCTTAGCTTGCCATATTTCGGAGTCAGCTGGCTTCAACTGGACTCAGGGTGGATTGCCTCGGGTGAAAGCGGTTTTCGCTACGTGAGTCAAGCGGGTGTTGTCTCCTCGGGCTTTTCGATTGGGCCGCTCGGCTTGGGTGCGCGGGGGAAGCTTTATCTGATCAGAGAACCCTACACTGCTATGGGGTGGGCAGTTGACCCGGCCCTCCTTGTTGTCACGGATGTCATACGGGTGGGTCTTTTGGTGGAAAACCCTTTTGCTTCACCGATTGACTTCGGAGGTGGACACACGGAGGAGTGGGAAAGAGCGACCCGACTCGGGGTAGCACTTACGCTGAGGCCGTCTGAGGGAGTCCATTGGAATACCGTTTTTGAGGCCTCCGGTCTCTTTACCGCGAATTCACGACTTGCAGTCGGGCTTGAGACCTGGGTCGGCGGCCTAGCCGCTCGTGTCGGTATTGCCGATGTTGGCACCACGCTTGGACTTACGGTACGATTTGCCAATTTTCATGTTGACTGGGCGTATGCCATCCATTCTGACCTCGGTGACAGCCATCGTGTCTCGCTCACCTTCAGGTTCTAAAGAAGGAGACCTCATGCCAACAGAGACAAAGGCACTGAAAGGAAGAGGTGCCCTGGAATCAAGCGTGTTGGCGATTGTCTCCGTTTGCCTTGTTCTGGTTGCTCTTCCCGCTCTGTCTCAAGACGAGGAGTCTTTCCAGGCTGACATTATTGGGCAGAAGACGTGGACTGTGCGCTATGGCATTGGGGACCCGCGTGGACTGGCCCTGGCCGGGGTTGCGCCCTATCAGCTGATTCTCGAGCAATCCCTTGCAGTTGATATCCGTGCTGAGGCTCTCTCCGTACTCACGATCGACGCGCATTTCAATGATCAAGAACCAGAGAGCATGCAGTCCCTTACGATGTACCTAGATGCCGGCGATTTGAAAGGCGTCTTCGGCGATTTCTCTATCAGCGGAAAAGGAGCATTTGCGGTATACAACAAGGCGCTAATAGGAGTCCGCCTGGACTACTGGATCGGTGAAGCACAACTCACAGGGATTCTCTCCCAGATTGAAGGCATTTCGGAGTCGAGGACGTTTGTGGGACGGACCGCCCACGAACAAGTGCTTTTCTCTTCATCACCGCCCGGAGCGCCTTGGCTCGACCAGACGTATCTTCGTCATATCGACGGGCTCTACTCCTACGAGTTGGATGCGCCGTTCGTAGAGGGGTTTTCTGAGGTTGCGCTCTCCTTCGAGCCTTCGGAAGGATTACAGGCCCTCCTTGATCTCTATGGCCTTTCTTACTTGTTTGGTGTGGTTTCCGAGTCGCCTTCCGAAGAGCTCTCGCTGGCCAAGTTCACAGTTGTAAGCAACGCAGACGATGTTCTTCTCCTGACGCAACAACCAGAAGACCTTCTCCGCGAACGATTAAGGGACGCGATCACGACGTACAATCAACAGGAGGAACTGACCGGTTCAGACAAGGAGCGGTACCCGTTCAACGAAGGGACGGACTACGAGAGAACCTTTCTCGATCAACTCGCAGCCTTCGTGTTCATCGTTGTCGATGGAGGCAGCTACCCTCTTATGGAGGGAGGGCGTCGACGCTATTATGACCTCGGTCGTACAGACGTGGAGGAGGATTCGGTTGTCGTGGAGGTTAGTCTGGATGGAGGAACCTTCCGACCGGTTACCGATCCGGATCTTTCCGACTATCGCGTGAGCACCTTCCCAGCCGAGGGGGTCATCGCACTCGATTTCCCGGTGAGTTTCTTTGCCGCAGAGGAAAACGCAGTGCGAGTGTCGTTTGACTACGCAATCTCTGGAGACATGTTCATGCTTGGCCTGTCGATCGTTCCGGGAAGTGAGAAGGTCTACTTAAACGGGACGCTTCTTGAGCGCGATATCGACTATTCGGTTGACTACGAACTCGGCGCGTTGATCCTGTTTGCGGAGGTCGGGGAAGAAGACACGATTCGGATTGACTACGAGCGCTCCCGCGGTGGCCTGGGCGGCTTTGCTGAGTACGCACGCGGTTTCTACGGGGCAACCCTGGCCCTGCCTCTCTCAGAGGCTCTTACCCTTGAGTTGAGCCTGTTGCAGGCAGAGGATAGACCGATCCCAGTGGTGGCTCCGGATCAGGCTCGCACCATGCCCAATACTCATACCGTCTCCGGTGTGACAGGCTCCCTCCGTTTGGACGATTTCTCTGCCGATTTCACGTTGGGCTACAACCACAACCAATTCCCGCTTGACGATAATCTGCGGACAAATCTCCCCAACGAGGTAACCGCAATCCTTTCTCTTCCAGAGCATACATTTGTAGGTCACTTAAACGGTGTGAGTGTCTACAGTGAAGGAGCATGGACCGGTTATGACGCATCAGACGGCCTCACGGGAAACCGCGTCTATGATATCACAAGTGACGGCACGCAGGTCTTCTTCGCTACCGGCTCCGGATTGACCGTTCTGTCTCTGGAGGGAGAAGCCCCGTTGGCCCAGGTGGGGAACTGGCGTCGTTACTACCTGGAGGACGGTCTTCCGAACGCTGCTGTTCATTCCCTGACTGTCGTCGACGGCATTCTGTGGGTGGGAACCGAGGCAGGACTAGCGTCGGTGCGGGTGGAGGAGGTGGACGAGCCCTCAAGCTGGACCAGGTATCTCGATGAGCAATTCATCGATATGGGAAGCATTCTCTGTCTGGTGAGTGATGGCGAGATCCTGTATGTGGGATCCGAACGCGGCCTGTTCGCCTTTGAACCAAGCTCAGGGGTGGTGACCCAGCTTTCAGGAACGGGAGGCCTACGTGTCTACGACCTTCTCCTTGCCGATCGGACGTTGTACATGGCGAGTGAATCGGGGCTGCGTTCCTTCCGTGACGGGGTCGGTACGGGTTGGTTGCTGTTTGGAGAAGAGGTCTACTGCCTTGCACTACGGGAAGGAGAACTGTGGTACGGCACTGAAACTGGCCTACACCGGGCAGGCTCGGAGTCGGTTCTCACGGATTGGGACATCACTGCAATTGCCTCCACTAAGCAAGGGACCCTATGGGCCGGTAGTCAGGCCGATACCGAGTATCAATTGTCCGTATGGGAGATCGAAGACGCGATCGAGCTGTTTGACAACACGGCCACCGGAATCGATGGCCGTGATCGTACTCGATTCACCGATATTCCGTTGGACGAGCACACCGACCGTGGCCTTCTTGCGCGGGTCAACTTCAGGCGCGACATGGGAGAGCTCACCCTTTCAGGAAGCTTCGAGAGCGTCTCGCCGGCCTTCATGTCAATCGGCCGTCTCGATCGGCGTGATGCAACCGGCTGGAATCTTGCGGGAAGTGTCCGACCGGCGGAGGGTCTCTACGTGACAGCCACCCATTCCTTCTATCTGATGGACCAGGCAAGCGAGCAATCGAGGAGCACGATGGAGAATCTAATCACACTCGCATGGGATTTTGGACCACACCTCGACGCCTCCGTTCGGCAGAGGCTGGTGAACGAAGATGCCCTTCACCGAGGCTTCGATGACGGAAGCCTCTCCTACAGTTTAGCTTTGCGGAATCATCTGTTTAATGATGCAGTTTACCTGTCCCTCCGCTGGAACGAGGCGTTCAACGAGGATTACCTTGTCGGCACGTACACCAGCAACAACAACCTGGGCTTAGAGGGTGCCTGCCAAATCACTCCGGAACTCTCCATGTCGGCAAGCTGGTCTCGCCCGATGACGATTGCTCAAGACGAGAAAACCGGAAGCGAGCAGCGAACCTGGACCGCCAACTGGACACCCCGTTTCGACATGGTTGGCATCGCTGCAGGCTATTCGATCTCTGCGAGTCGTTCCATTACCGATGAGATCTTCCGTACGACTCAGTCAGCGAAGCTCGACCTGCGGTTTGAAGGTTTTGCTGTCTGGGGGTGGCAGGTGACGCCGAGCCTGGAGCTTCGTTTTGAGAATGAGGCAGGGATCATCACCCTGAATGGCCGTGGGACTGTGCGCAGCAGGTTTGACATGATATCTACCCGCGTCAGCTTCGGTAGGGAACTCTCGGGACTGGGACAGCTGCAGCAACAACAGAGGGATTGGGTTTCCGCTAGTCTTGATTACTTGGGTGTCCCTGATTTGAGGCCGACCT
>CAZMOL010000035.1:0-5754 GCA_964568045.1 uncultured Thermotogae bacterium | reverse complement strand
ATCTCGATCTCACGCTGAAGGGATACTTGGACGTTGTCCTCACTGAAAGCTGGCAGGCTTCCCTTGTAGGTTCCTATCTCACCGGGACCAAGAGTGGTGGTGGGTTCTATCACAGCCTCCTCTTCGAGATGTTCATTGCGACGACTTTCTAAAGAGCTCCTGTGTAGCGGCCGGCTGTTGTCAATTCACGGTGCGCTTTCTATCCTTACAAATGAGCAGGTGAAGTGTGGAGTGAGCAATGGACACCACCACGGATGATCGTTATCTTCGCCAGCGCATCCTGCCCGAGATCGGGGAGGAAGGACAGAGGCGGCTGGTTCAAGCAGCAGTTCTTGTCGCCGGCTGTGGCGCTCTGGGAACGAACATTGCCGAGGTCTTCGTACGTGCAGGGATCGGGCGTGTCGTTCTTGTTGATGACGACCGGGTCGAACTCTCCAATCTGCAGCGCCAGGTGCTGATGACCGAGGCCGACGTCGGTCGGCCAAAAGCCAGCGCTGTGGCCGAGGCGCTGGCGAAGATCAATTCTCAGATCGAAGTCGCTCACGAAGTCACGCGTATCGCAGCCGACAACGTGGAGCGATTGATTGAAAACGTCGATATCGTCCTCGATGGCTTTGACAATCTCCCCGCACGGTATTTACTGAACGACGCCTGTGTCAAACACGGGATTCCGTGGGTCTTCGCCGCAGTGGCTGGAACGTACGGAATGACCATGCCAATCCTCCCGGGGAAGGGCCCGTGCCTGCGCTGTCTGTTACCAAACCCCGCTCCGGGAGACGTCGTCCTCACTGCCGCAAATGCCGGGATCCTCAACACTCTCCCCCGGGCAATCGTCGCGGTTCAAACGACGCAGGCGCTGAAAATCCTTGTCGGTTCATTTGATGTCCCCGCGAAGCTGACCACAGTTGACGTTTGGCACGATGTGTACAACGTTCAAGAGATTCCGCGAAACGAGAAGTGTCCCTGCTGCGGGGAAAGGCACTACGATTTTCTTGTACCAACGAGTACCTAAAGAGGCATCGCCGTGACAGATGGTTTATCCGCCGCCAACCGGAGGAAGAAAGGCGATCGTCGAACCGCTGGAGAGGGACGTATTGAATCCGTCCAACGATCGGACATTTCGCCCGTCGACCAACGCGTTGAGGTATCCCTTCGTGAGGCCTGGCTGCAGTTTTTCATACAGCTCTGGGAAATCGCAACGGAGCTTGGCCAGGAGATCGGTCACCGTCGCCTCGAGGGGAAGGGAAATGCTGATTGAAGATTCACCGACAAGCTCGCGCAATCCGCCAAAGAGCTTAACCGTGACCGTTATTGTTGTATCATTCGGCAAGGCCTATCCCACCTTTCCCACTGGTTGCCACGCAACCCCTCATCACGCTTCCTAGCGCCTGCGGTGAACACCGGTTTGATGTTACCCGCTTCTTGTTATCAATGCTGCGTTCCGCGCGGGGATTCACAACCTGTTTTGCCCATCGAGGTGTGCCTGTTCATGCATCGGCCCTGCTCGATACAAGCTCGATAAGCTTCTCCGAAAGATCCAGGTTGTCATATACGACGTGCCCGATGTTGAATCCCACACTGAACGCCACCTTCGCCATGAAATCGACCACTTCGTCTATCAACTTCTTCAGCACCTCAAAGGTTCGCGCCTCCACCCTCCTCTCATCCTTGTTCGCCAACAAAGAAAGCAGCGTCGGCGGGAACTGTACCCCCAGCCACTGCATGAACTCGAGGTCCCGTATCCTAGCCGCCGGAGCGAGGGAGACGTAGATGTCCGGGAACTGAAGTCGCTCATTCTCACAGCGCATCTTCAGGTCCGAGAGGATCTCCTGCATCGGCGAGGCCTCGAAGATGATCTGGGAGAGGAAGAAAGTGACGCCGCTTTTCACTTTGGCGACGATTCGTTCCACCTCATCTTTTCGGGTGAAGATGGTGATTCCTCCCACCTTCATACTGGCGAAGCTTCGTTTGACCAACGCTGCTGCCTCAGGCACCGATAGGCCTGGATAGCTGATGGTGTGTGACTCTCCGCCCACGGCTACGATGTGCTGGATGTTCTTATCAACGAGCTGCTGCACCCAGCGGGCGAATTCCTTTGTGGGCAGTCGCACGCTTCTTTTGTGAGGAATAAGAGTTACATCGGGTCGTTGGCTTCTAATGAGCTCGCCAAACCGAACGTGATCCATCTTGGGCAAAGACGGGACTGTTCTTCTACCGGGCCTGGTTTCCTCGGTTACCTCCGGCAGGTTGAGGCAGGAAATATCATGTGTGTCTAGTATCCTGGCGACGGTAGCTGCCCACTGTTTGACGGCATTGACCTGCCAGGTCTTGGGTGGTGCGATGACCTCAAGACTGGTCCTTCTGCTGTTCTGCTTCACTGAGCACTCCTCCTCGGCATGGAACAAGTAGGCGGCTCAAGAAGTACTTCATCAGAGGCTCAACCGACTCCGAGACTCAGCACAAGTGAGGGATGGTGATCGTGCCGCCGACAACGAGCGTGATCGAAAGGCCTTCGACGAGCCCCCATGCTCCCGCATTCATGTTCTCCTCCCTTGGAGAGCATCATACTCGATCTTTCCTCTGCCTTGACGGTTTCCGTGGAGATGGATAGGCTGTAGCGCAATGAGTAGGTTCCCTTATCTCTTCGCTGCTGGACTCATCGTTGGTCTTGACCGTCTTACCAAGGGATGGGCCGCGAGCACCCTCATCCTCTCCGTGCCCCGTCCTTTCCTTGGCCCTGTGTTTCGATTGACGCGGGTACACAACGTCGGTGGTGCGTTCGGGATCTTCCCAGGGAATGGGACCCTGTTTATTGTTGTCTCGTCGGTCGTGGCTGTGGGTCTCTTTGTCCTTCTTCTGAAGGAGGGGTTACGTGGGAAGCTCCTCAACGCCGGGCTCGCACTCGTTCTTGGCGGGGCAATTGGCAACCTGATCGACCGGTTGCACTATGGGTATGTTCTCGATTTCTTCGAGGTCCGCGGTTTTTCCATCTTCAACCTGGCGGATGCCTGTGTTACCGTCGGGGTGGGACTGATCCTCGTCCACACCCTCTTTGGAGGTGAGAGAAATCGAGCTTCGCGGTAAGTTTATCGTCTTTGAGGGGCTTGATTTTACCGGCAAGTCGACACAAGTGAAGCTTCTTGCCGATCGACTCGGACAGACTGGATATCCCGTGACGACCACCCGTGAACCCGGTGGGACCGTGCTAGGCGAGCAGGTGCGGGAGATCATTCTCTCAAACAAGAATACCGAACTTCTTCCCCTGGCCGAACTTCTACTGTTTGTGACTTGTCGGGCTCAGCTGTGTACAGAGGTTATCGTCCCGGCCCTGCAGGAGCGGAGGGTCGTTGTCTCCAGCCGCTATCGGCTTTCCAGCCTTGCCTATCAAGGGTATGGTCGGGGGATTGACGTTGACCTGATTCGGCGGCTGAATGAGGCAGCCACAAATGGACTTCAACCGGATCTAACCTTCCTCATCGACCTACCGGAAGAGATCGCGTTGGCGCGCAAGCAGGGAGAAGGCGACCGGATCGAAGTAGAAAACCTCACCTTCTATCGACACGTTCGAGAAGGGTACCTTGAGCTAGCGCAGCAGGACCCCCGGCTTCATCGAATTGATGGGACGTTACCGGTACAGAAGATCGCTGACGAAGTGGCAAACCACCTCGGCCTCTAGCTTTGTCGCGCGCCTTGTCAATCGTGTATCATAGCGAGGGGTAGATCGACAGTAAGGGGGACGAAATGGATTTTGTATGTCTGAAGAAAGACCTAGTGTTTGGGGTAAAGCTAGCCAGTTACGGCCTGGGAACCCGCAGCAGCATGCCGATTCTTTCCGGGCTAAAAATGGAGATCGAAGGAAACAGTCTTCGTCTTCTGACGACCGATCTGGAACGTGCCGTGCGCTGTGAGATTTCAATCGAAAACCAAGGCAGTGACGAATCGGTTGTGCTGAATGGAGCCGTGCTCTCACAGATAGCAGCACACCTTCCGGAAGATGATCGGATTAGCCTGAAGACCGACGGCGAAGATGGGACAGTGGTCAAACTGCGATGCGGAGAGGCATTGTTCGACCTTCCCACTCTTGCCGTGGAAGATTATCCTGAGGTTCCCCCTCTTCCTAAGGCAAAAATCGCCTCACTCGACGTTGAAGGGTTCCACCGTGGGCTCGATCAGACTGCCTTTGCCGCCCTCAAGGCGGGGGAGACAACTCGACTCAGCCTCACTGGCGTTGATCTTCTCCTGAAGGACTCCGCACTGAAGATGGTCGCCACGAATGGCTATCGCCTCGCGATGAAGGCAGTCAGCGTGGAAGAGATTCTCGAAGAGGGAGAGTATCTTATTGAAGCCGGTGTTCTCGCCGACCTTGACCGGGTTCTTGGTCAGGTTGAGGGAGAGACCGTTGAGCTGTACAAGGGCGAGGGGAAGCTCTTCTTCCAGTCAAGCGGCGTTACCTTCATGGCCAAGACAATTGCCGAGGAATTCCCCGATTTCGAGCGGGTGATCCCCAAGGACAATACGATTGCTCTTATCTTCGATCGGCGCGCCTTGTTGGAGACGCTGCAACGGATCGAGATCACCGCTGCAGAGGAATCGGGTGCGGTCACGCTCCGGGCGACAAGCGAAGAAAGCGCCATTTGCATAAATTCCTCCTCCAAGGAGAAAGGAGAGGCGGAGGAACGCGTTCGCCTGAAGAAGGTTCCCGAGGAAGGTACGGAGGTTTCTTTCAAGGCCGAGTACCTGATCGATACCCTCAAGCGGATGGGCTCCGAAGATATTGCGCTTTGGCTCTCCTCTGCGGAGAAAGCCGGCCTCATCGAACCCTACGGTGAAGGGATCGCAGCAGAGGACGAAGGATACCTCTACGTTTGTATGCCGGTTCGTCTTGGAGGGTAGCTAGGCAGAGAGCGCGGTACGGCAAGCCTTGATCCCGTGTTTGAGTGCCTTATCGAGCCGGGAAACATTCGGTCCCCCGCCCTGAGCGAAGGCGCGACTGCCCCCACCTCCACCGCCCAATGACTCACTCATCACGCGCACAATCTCCACTGCGTCGACTGCACGGATCTTCTTACTCACTTTGCAGATCGCGATCCCGCGGCCGTCGGCATCGCCTACGAGAAGCACAACTGACGGACGAGACTTCTCTTCGAGCAAGTCTGCAAGCCGTTTGATCTCGTCTGCTCCCATATCAAGCCGACCGGACACAAGGGAAACATCACCCACTTTCTCTGGGCTTGAGAGAAGCTCGTCGCGTTTCTTCCGCAGGCCTATTTCCGTTATCTCACCCAGGCGAGTTTGCAGGCCGGCGATCTCCTCCTGCAAGCGATTCAGCCCGTCCACGGGATCTTCTCCTAGGCCGGATTTCAACTGTCCGAGGAGATGCTCGGAGGTGCGTAGATGCTGGAGTGTGCTGTCGCCGGTGACCGCGCGGATTCGACGGGTACCCGCTCCGATACTCTCCTCAGAGATAATCTTGATAAGGCCGATCTCACCGCTTCGCACAACGTGGGTCCCTCCGCACAGCTCGCGGCTGAAATCGCCCACCGAGACCACCCGCACAAGCTCCTTGCCCTGATACTCCTCCTCAAAGTGAGCCGCAGCGCCTGATGCCTTGGCCTCACCAAGCGGCATCTCTGCCGTCTTTACCTGAAGGTCCTCCAGCACAACCCGATTGGCGATGTCTTCCACTTGCGCGATCTCCTCGTCTGTCACCTTTTCAAAGTGGGAGAAGTCAAACCGCAGCTCCTCATCGGTGAC